>CAZKRK010000306.1:0-9573 GCA_964555035.1 uncultured Victivallales bacterium
AACGGAACCGCGAAGGGCCGGGCAACTTGGGTTGTGGGCCCCGGCCCGCCTTGTCGCTTTGGCTGTCTTCTCTCCCGTTTTGCTGGCCAGCCACAGACCCAGCAACCGGAGATTAGGGCGAAAGATTAAGGCGAACGATTAGGGGCCGAAGAGCCGAAACCTTAATCTTTTGCCCTATTCTTTCGCCTTAATCTTCTTCCTGCCCCCTTCATCGCGTCACGTAGCGATCTCGGTTGACTGCCCGAGTTTTCATTCATTTTTTGACAGTTTCTGACTTCTCATCCGAGAGTTCCTTTCCCGTCGGAACTCCCCCACATGGAGACGGCGGTCTCCGCCGTTATGAACCCCATGGGGGCAACCACTCCCGTTGCCGGCCGGGGACGGCCGGCTCCGGATTCCTGATTGCGGGAACCGGCGTTTCCGGTTCCATCAGCGGTGCGGGACTGCCGTCTCGAGTCCGCCCAAATTCTGCCGCAAGGCCACTTCCGCATCGGTGTCGCTGCGATGGTCGAGGATGCCGATCGGGCCGGTATAGCCGCTGGCGGCGATGATGCGCAGCAACTTGTCGTCATGCTCGCCTTTCCCTATCGGCAGTATCTTGGGTTTGGCGCCGGTGTTCATGCCGTTGAGGTTCTCCTTCGCAAACAGGCCCATATCACCGCGCGCCACGGTACGTTCGTTCGCGCGCGCCAGGCATGCCACCGCGCATAGCCCGAGAGTCAGTCCGATCTTTGCCTTCACATTGACCTCCATTCAGAACACGAACAGGTGCGCATTGAGTCCGCCGGCGAAGACCATCGTGGCCGGCAGCCCGGCCTTCGCGTATAGAACCGCGGCCACCGCCGCCGCGACGGCAGAGGCGCACAGGGCCGGCAGGATGTCGTGTGTGACACCCACGAAGGAGAAACGATACCCCATCACGAGCACCCGCATCAAGACCGTCAGGATGACCGCCGGCCACACACGCCGCAGGAGCCGGCAAAACAGGGCCATGGGAGCCGCACAGAAGAACATGGTCTGGAAGCCGCCGCTCCACAGAACCAGTGCAAGCCGGTCGGCCGTCGACTCGGGGTAGTTGAGCTCGAACAGTTTGACGTTGCCGGTCGAGCGCAGCAACTCGCGCATCACCGGCGCGGCATAGTAGAAGTACGGCAGGGCGAGCAGTGAGAGGAGGAACGCGATCCCCACGCCGCGCCAAACGCGTCCGGCGGGGAAGAGACCGCGCAGGCCGCCCTTGTGCGACCAGGCCGCGGGCGCGCCGCACACGAGCAACATAGACAGAATCGTTGCGGGCACGTAGATGTCCATGGGCAGTCCGGCCTGCACCAACCGCGGTACCGTCATGACGGTGACCACCGCGCTCAGCAGGGCTGAGCGGCGCAGGTTCTGAAGCGAAACGTAGTCCCTCAAGAGTCCGGCTCCAGGTGTTCGCGGATGAGGCCGAAAACCCTTGCCCGCGGCAGCGGCGCTTCATTCATCAGCTGGTGGCCGGCGCCCTTGAGCTCGCGAACGGTTGCACGCGGGAACTTGCCGGAGAGCGCGCGCAGGTTGTACTGCCAGTCCACGGTGGTGTCGCGGTCGCCCTGGATCACGAGCACTTCCCGCGCGGAGGCGGGATAGTGTTCGAATCGCTCGTTCCACTCGCCCAGCGCCCGCACCCACGCCAGGGGAACCGCGCGCGTTTGCAGCGGGTCCCGGCGGGTGAAGGCCAGGAACTCGGGGTCGGAGGAGTTCTTTCGGAACACGCGCGGGATGGTCTTGACCAGTTTGCCGGCGATACGGTTGCCGAAGCCGGAAAGGTCCCAGTGTGCCGAGTGGATCAGCGGCGCCATGAGCACGACCCGGCGAAATGCGATGCCGGTGTGGTTGAGCAGGTAGTCCATCGTGATGGCGCAGCCCATGCTGTGTGCCACGAGATGGGCCGGGCCGGGCAGCTGCGCGGTTGTGAATTGCGCCATGTGACGCAGTACGGCAACGTATTCGGCAAAATCGCCGACGGTTGCCCTGGCGCCGTCGGAGAGTCCGTGGCCCGGTTGATCGTAGACCAGCACGGCGTACCCCTGCCGGAGCAGGTCGTGGATAAGGCGGTTCATCACGCCGGCGTGATCGTAGTAGCCGTGAACCAGCAGCACGCTGCCCCGCGCATCCGGCGGAACGAAAACGTGCACGGCGATGCGGCGGGACTCTACCGGTAGGAAACCGAAGCAGTGCCCGGCGCCGGCCGGTTTCAGTTCGTAGAACTCCAGGTAGCGATTCTCGGCGGCGGTCCACTCGCGTTCCGCGTTGAGTGAGAGCCGCGGCAGCGTTTCACGGACACGCGCGGTCTGTTCCGCCGTCAGGGACGCTTCCGTCGCTCCCGATGCGTGCGCACAGACGCCGCTGGTTGCCAGGCCAATGCTCAGAATGCGGCGCAGGGTTTCATCCATCGGTCAGCTCTTGTGGTAGAAGCTCCGGGTCATATCAAGGTCGGGTTCGAGAGTTTCGGGTTCGCCCGAGATCTTGCGCAGATTGTCGGTCAGCATCGTGATTCGTTCCGCGCTCTCGTCTGCCAGCTTCAACATGGACACCTGTGGTTCCGTAACCGTTCCCAATCGTCCGGACATGATCATCTGCAGCGAGCAGTTTATCACCGACAGCGGCTGGCAGAGCTCCTGGACGATTTCAGCCAGGACTTCCAGCATGCGCTTGCGCGACATGGTCTGCCGGTGCGGTTGCGGCTTCCGCCCCGCTTTTCTGTCGCTTTCGGCCCGTTCTTCGTCCTCGATTCCGCGGGCCAGTTCGCGGATCTTCTCATGGGTCCCTTCCACGGCGCCCTTGACGGCATGACGAACCGTCGAAACCGTCTCGTCGAGTTCCCGGGCTACCTCGGACTGGCTCTTCTCCCTGGTCTGGGTGACGATACGCTCCATCTGGGTCAACAGCCGGGCCAGTTGTCCCAGGGCCAGCAAGCCGCCCGCAGCTTCGGGAACGGCCTTGTCGAGGCTTGGGTCACGACTCTTGACGACGAGCTCCTGCCACTCGCCGTTCAGTCCATCTTCTTCCAGTCGTGTGCGCAGGTAGCCTTCGCCGGCGTGCTCGATTCCCTTTGCGCGCATGTAGCGAATCAGACGGCGCTCGCTCTGTTCAATTGCGCGGCGTTTGCGCACGTAATCGTCCGCGAGCGCGTCGACCTCCAATTCATCGCTCATGTCCTCGATGGCGTCGGAGAGGTCCCGGGCCGCCTGCAGGTCGGTCGTGTCGGACACGTCTCGAATCGCGTCGAGCATCTCCTTTTCCAGCAGCACGAGAGTCCTGGACAGGCTCTTGCGCCCGCGTTGGCTCTTTGTCGTGGGGTGCTGTTTGAGAACGTGGAACGTCCGGCGCAGGCTGCCGACGACCACGTCTGCCAGGGTTTCCGCGCCTTCAAGTGAAGCCGACTGCCCACGGATATCCACCGAGTGCATGATCAGATCGACCAGTTTCTCCGGGTCCGATGCGACCTGCCGTACTTTGTCGTCGATTACGGCGTCCGGTTCAGTCGGTGCACCGCGGAGGAAAGCGACCACGCCGGCCAGCGCCTGGTTGTCCACCGTTTCTCCCGCGTCCTCTTCGCGAACGCGTTCTTTCTGCACCACGACTTCATCCTCGGCCACTTCCTTGAAGACGACGCGGCGTACGGTGAGGTGTCCGATGCCGCGTTCCCGGGCCGCGGCGGTGCAACCGCCGTCCTGTTCGGTTCCGATCGGGTCGGCGTTGACGAAGTCGAGAAAGCGGCGAAAGTCATCGAGGGTCATCTCCTCTTCGAACCGGAAATCGGCCAGGCCACGCTCGACCAGATGCTCAACTAAGAAGTCGACCGGCGTACTGTCGCAGGGCACCGGTACATCGTTGACCAGCAGTTCGTCTCCAGTCAGCTTGAACGAGATTCCGTCCGTGCCCTTGATGAGCGTTGTCATCGAGCGGTAGGCGTTGTCCGTCGCTTCCTCCGCGTCGTGGGGAGACAGCCAGTAGCGCTGGGCATTGTTCTTGAGGACCTCCGCCATGGCGTGCACAAGTTCAAACAGGGCTTCGCTGTCGTCTCTGGGCTGCTGTGGAATCTCTTGGATTTCCATTGTAAACGCCTCACTCTCTTGTTGCGTTTCAACCTGCAATGGCACAGGCGCGAACAGGGCTACTATGGATCAGCTTGCGCCGCGAAGCAATCATTATGAGCCGGAGGAGACGCCCGGAATTAAAGCATTGTCCCCCGGTGGACGTTTTCGATAGTGTAGTCCGGTCATGCGAATGTCCCTCAAATACCGCGAGATCATTGCCGATGCCCGGCGTATTGTCGTCAAGGTCGGCAGTCGAGTGTTGGTCCAGAAGAACGGCCGGCCCGACGCTCGCTGCATGCGCGTTCTCGCCAGGCAGATCGCGGACCTCCATCGGTCGGGCAGGGACGTCGTCGTGATTACGTCCGGCGCCATCGGCGCCGGCATGGAAGCTTTGCATATGCCGCTCCGGCCCGAGAAAGTCCCGGACCTGCAGATGGCCGCGGCTGTCGGCCAGACTCGCCTCATGTCGCGCTACGACAAGCTGTTCTCGGAGAGGGGCTGCATGGTAGGCCAGGTGCTGCTGACGCACGACGACTTCCGGCACAAGCTGCGCCTTACCAATGCCAGTCGAACGCTTGAGAATCTGCTGCGCCATCGCGTCATTCCCATTATCAACGAAAACGATGTCGTGGCCGACGAGGAAATCCGGGCCGATCTGACCATTGGCGACAACGACAACATGGCCGCCCTGGTTGTCAAACTGATCCGGGCCGACCTGCTGATCATGCTGACCACGGTGGACGGTGTTCGCGAACCGACGCCGTCGGGGCGCACGCGGCGGGTACGCTACATTGAGAATGTCACGCGGAATACCTTCCGACTCGTATCGGGGGAGAAGAGCGGCCTCTCCAAGGGAGGGATGGGCACCAAGCTCACGGCCGCACAGAAAGCGGCCAAAGTGGGGTGCTCCGTCGTCATTGCCAACGGGCGCAAGGACGGAGTGCTGCAACGCGTGATGAACGGGGAGTGTGTCGGGACAATGATCGTGGCCGCCGGCCTTTAGCCGGCGGCCTGGTTTCGGCGTCCCGTTCTCGAGAGGACAAAAGGCATGAATGTGCACGACGAGATTACGGCCATGGGCGACCGCGCCCTGGAAGCTTCGCGCGAGCTTCTCCGTCTTAACAGTCGGAAGAAGAAGACCATCCTGCAGGCGATGGCCGATGCGCTTGAAGACAATACCGACCGGATCGTGACTGCCAACCGGCAGGACGTCGAGCAGGGCACGAACGACGGGCTGTCGTCGGCCATGGTCGACCGACTGCTCCTTACGGAGGCGCGGATTGAGTCGATGGTCAAGGGACTACGTGCGGTGGCGGGACTGAAGGACCCGATCGGGGCCAAGGTCAGCCGCTGGATCCGCCCCAACGGGTTGGAGATCGTCAAACGGCGTGTCCCGATCGGCGTTATTGGTATCATCTATGAGTCGCGCCCGAACGTGACCGCGGATACGGCCGGCCTCTGCTTCAAAACGTCCAACGCCGTGATTCTGCGGGGCGGCAAGGAGGCCCTGCATTCCAACACGGCGATCGCCGAGATACTGATCGAAGGCGGGCGCAGCAAGGGGTTGCCCGAGCACGCGATTCAACTCGTGCGTACGACCGACCGCGCGGCCGTGAAGGAGCTCGTGCAGCTCGAGGGTCGGGTGGATCTTGTCATTCCGCGCGGCGGCGAGGCGTTGATTCGTGCCGTGACGGACCAGGCGCGGGTTCCCGTAATCAAGCACTACAAAGGCGTATGCCATGTCTACGTGGATGAGTCCGCCGACATCAAGATGGCACTGGACATTGCGGAAAACGCGAAGTGCCAGCGGCCCGGCGTGTGCAACGCGATGGAAACACTCCTCGTGCACGAAGCGGTCGCCGAGCCGTTCCTGCTGGAAATGGCGCCACGCCTCCAGGATCTCGGCGTGGAGCTGCGCGGCGACGAACGCGCGTGCGCGCTCATACCGGACATGGCGCCCGCTACCGAAGAGGACTGGTATGCCGAGTATCTCGAGCTGATCCTGGCGGTGCGGGTCGTTTCCTCCGCGGAGGAAGCCGTTGCCCACATCAACACTTACGGTTCGCGTCATTCCGACGCGGTCGTGGCCGAATCCGAGCCCGTGCAGAGACTCTTCGCGCACGAGGTCGACTCGTCGACGGTCTACGTCAACGCTTCGACGCGGTTCACCGACGGCGGCGAATTCGGGATGGGGGCCGAAATCGGCATCAGCACCGACAAGCTGCATGCCCGCGGGCCGATGGGCCTGGAAGAGCTCACGACCTACAAGTACGTCGTACACGGAAAGGGGCAGATCAGGGAGTAGCCGCCGGGCGGGATGGACAGCCCGGCTCATCCGCCGCAGTCATATGGTTACCTTGGCCAGACATCTACCGATGCCACAGGAGACGCTTGTGCAGTATGCGCATCGGCTGGCGACCTCGGGCCTGTCCGCCGGCGTGGGCGCCAACATCAGCGTCCGGCACGGCCCCATCGTCTGGATGAAACCGAGCGGTTTTGCCATGGACGAAGTCGGGCCGGACGACCTCTGCGGCGTTCACCTGGACACGGGCAAGCTGTCGCAGGGAAGACACAAGGTTTCGAGCGAGTGCGCCCTGCACCTTGCCGTCTATCGCGCGCGGCCCAAGGTGGCCGCCGTGTTTCACGTGCACGCGCCCTGGCTGTCCGGCGTCATCTCTGCCGGCGTTGAATTCCGTCCCATCCTGGCCGAGACGGTCTTCTACCTCGGACGGGTCACGACCATTCCCTACGTGCTGCCGACGTCGGAAGAACTGACTACGCTCGTCGGTGAGAGCATAAAGGACCACGAGACAATCCTGATGGCGCATCATGGCCTGCTGACCGTGGGTGACACGCCCCGCCAGGCCTATCAACGTTGCCTCGTGGCCGAGGACTCCGCCAAGGCGCTTGTGGCGGCCAAAACGGTCGGCACGCCGCAGTATCTGAGCGACGAACAGATCCGTGCGCTGCGCGAGGTCAGAGGCGACTGATTCTGTTGGAGGTACCTGCGAAGTGGAAGACGTTCAGAACAGCTACGACCACAGGAACATCCCGATCCAGAAGGTCGGCATCCGCGACCTTCAGTACCCGATCACTGTTCTGGACCGCGCCCGGGAATCGCAGAACACGATCGCGAACGTGTGCATGTACGTTGACCTTCCGCACAACTTCAAGGGCACGCACATGTCGCGCTTCGTCGAGATTCTCAATGCCCACCACGGTCGCATCTCGGTCACGGAGATCCACGACATCCTGAAATCGATGGTAGAGTCTCTCAACAGCGATACGGCCCATCTCGAGATCAGGTTCCCCTACTTCATGTCCAGGACCGCACCCGTCTCCGGCGCCGAAGCGCTGATGAGCTATGACTGCGCGCTGTTGGCCTCGCTCGAGTGCAGAGACGGCGTCAACCACTACGACCTCATCGTTGAGGCCCGCGTGCCGGTGACCATGCTTTGCCCCTGTTCGCGGGACATCAGCGACCGCGGCGCGCACAATCAGCGTTCGGAGATCACGATCCAGGTGCGCAGTCACGCCCTTGTCTGGCTTGAGGAACTGATCGAAGTGGCCGAGGCGTGTTCCAGCGCGCCCGTCCACTCCCTGCTCAAGCGCGAAGACGAGAAGGCCGTAACCGAACAGGCCTACGACAACCCCCACTTCTGCGAGGATGCCGTGCGCGCCGTGGCCGCGATGCTGCGCGAAGATCCGCGCGTCGAGTGGTATCGCGTGGAGAGCAACAACCAGGAAAGCATCCACAACCACAACGCCTATGCGATGGTCGAGTCGGGCTAGCCCGCAATGGCACTTGCTTGAGCGAGATCCCACGCCGCAAGGGCGTGGGATCTCGCTCAAGCAAGTGCCATTGCGGGTTAGTGCCGGAAGCTCCGCTGGCCGGTGAATACCATGGCGACGTTGGCCTCGTTGCAGGCCTCGATGCTTTCGAAATCGCGCAGGGACCCGCCCGGTTGCAGCACGGCCGAGACGCCTTCGCGAATGCCCACATCCACTCCGTCGCGGAAGGGGAAGAACGCGTCCGAAATCATCGCACTGCCGACAAGGCCGCCCTTCTGCCGCGCCACTTCGCCATCGATCGCCGCCTTGGCCGCTTCGTCGCCAAGCAGGTTGTACGGGGTCTGGTGGCGTTCCCATGCCAGGCGGTCGGCCAGCTTGCGGTAGGCCTTGTCGCGCGCTATTTCGGCTACCCCGACGCGGTCCTGTTCGCCCGTGCCGATGCCCACCGTGACGCCGTCTTTGACGTAGATGACCGAGTTGCTCGTGACCCCGGCTTCGACCAGCCAACCGAACACGAGATCGTCGTATTCCGCGTCCGTCGGCCGGCGGGCGATCTTGTATTCCTGCCCCTTGTAGGTTGTCTCCGCCGGCATGAAGTCCTCTCTGCAGCGCGCCTCGGGCACGTACGACCACTGCGTGACCAGTCCCCCGTCGATCAGCGACTTCAGGTCAACGAAGCGCTGGCCGGCGAACTCCTCGAGACGGGCCATGTTGTCGACGCGCATGACGCGCAGGTTCTTTTTTCTGGCGAAAATCTCCAGCACACCGGGCGCGAACCCGGGCGCGACGACAACTTCGGCGTAGTTGGCCACGATCAGTTCGGCCGTCTCCCTGTCCACCTCGCGGTTGAGCGCGATCGCGCCGCCGAAGGCCGCCAGGCGGTCGGCCATGTTGGCCTTGTCGTACGCCTCGGCCAGCGTGGCGCCCTTGGCAACGCCGCAGGGATTGTTGTGCTTAACGATCACGCTGCAGGGCGTGCCGCACAGGTAGCGCAGGATGTTCAGCGCGCTGTCCACATCGGTAACATTGATCTTCCCGGGGTGCTTGCCGGACTGCAGCAGCTCGGCGTCCGAGGCGAGGTGGCGGCCGGCCTGAATGCAGGTCACGTCGCCCAGGGTCAGGTTCCCGTTCACCAGCTTGTAGAGTGCCGCTTCCTGGCCGGGGTTCTCGCCGTACCGCAGCCCCTTTTCCACGCCGTCGATCAGCCACGAGACCTTCTCGTAGCAGAGGGTCTGGCGCTCATCACCATCGATGAAGGAGACCTCCATGCCGGGCGGGAAATGGTCGTCCATGATAGTTTTGTAGGCTGCCTTAAGATCGGTGCTCATCAGTCTGACTCCTTAGCTGGTTGGGTCCAAAGTGCATGGCGACTCGGGAAAAGTAAACCAGTGCATGGCCGCAAGCAAGCATGTGTTGGCATAGATCGACAGTATCCAAGAGAAGCGCCTTCAGCCGATCCATCAGGGAAGACGCATCCAGTCCCGTGTCACGCGACCCTCAGACCTACCTGTCTATCGTGACGTGTGACGGCATTCGCGTTGTAACGGCTTGACTCTCGAAACGTTACACAGTAGGCACGCGTTGACGCGTCGTTCCGGTCGACCGGAAAATGGGAATGACACCGTGCCGGCAGCGGTAGCCCCGGAGGGGCGACAGAGTAGAGCCTGGGGTGGAGCGTAGCGGAACCCCAGGATACCGGCGCGAGCAT
>CAZKRK010000307.1:0-9496 GCA_964555035.1 uncultured Victivallales bacterium
GCCGGTTTTTCTTGTTTTTTTCGACAGCTTTGGGAGGGTGAGTCACTAACGGCATCCCGAGTGGCCAACCGAACTGCACGGTCTTGACATCCTCTCCGATCGCTTTCTTGTGCTTCGCGGGCAAGGACTTCAGCCACCGCCGGACGGGCTCAGTCCCTGAGCCTGTCCGGAAGAAGACAACATTCAGCTTCAAGTCTCCAATACCCATCCACACTGCTGTACCATAATTGGGGCAGCCGTCAAGGGATGGTGCTCATTTCTCATGTCTTGCCGAACAGAATGACCCTTTTCAGGAAGGCCGTCCGCGGCCTTTTGAAATACGGTTCAGGTTGATGTTGGCCTCTTTCTGTGCTTGATCAATCCAGTGACGCCGATGGCAACGGGCAGAATGCCTGCTGCTATCATTCCCGCAAAGTACCCAACTCCGCGTTCCGCCAGAATGGCGAAGCGCATGGCTCCATCAAAAAGGTGATCGTTGATCGCGAAGGCAAGGATGGCTGCGAAGAGCACGACCTCGAGCCAGGGGATGGCTCTCATCCCGCATCGGGCCGTGTGGTAGATCTGGCATCCGACCACAAGGCCGAAGAGCGCATAGACCCACACCACGGGGATCTTGTCCGACACTTCTGCAAGGACTGGCATGTATCCATTCATTTCATCTGAGGCCAACGTTGCCTTGACCCTCAAAGCGATCCGCGTCCGCGCGGATCACTTTGTAGTGGTCGAAGGCTTTGTTCGGTGCCGTCTGTCGACGAGCCGGGAGAACGGTGTCTTCTGCCGTTCCTGAAGGTCGGCAACGATCTCGTGAAGGCAATGATGGTGCCGGGTCGCGTAGGCCTCTCGGTTTTTCCATACCTCGGTTATGATTTCATCCTGGTATTTCATCGGTACCCTCCGGCAAGAGTTCTTGCGGCGTGCAGATCTCCGGGCAGGTGTAACCTGCCACTGCACAAATAGACCGCATCAGGGGTTTCTTCTCGGCGTTGTTGATATGTCGGCAGTTCCACGTGAGGAAGAGGTCGATTCCTTGAACCGCAGCAATCGCAACATGCAAAGCGTCGACCTCGGCAGCGGCAGGAAAGCCGCCATCTGTAACGAGCTTCGCCGCCAGTGCTTCCATCTCGGCACCGACTACCAGTTCCTCTACGGACCGTAGCGAATCGAGGCGGCGTTCCGCCGCTTCTGGGTTGCCCTCGGATGCTTCACTGACGACCAACTCAGAGGTGAACAGCTCGTAGTCGTGTCTCGCCTCCTCCCACCACTGCAGCGTAATCTGCTGCCAAGCCGCTGTTCGGACATCCCGGCTCGGGCGAGCCGTCAGGTAGCTCGGAATCAACGTTTCTATGTAGACGCTCTTCATACCGAGCAATATAGGGCCCGCGGCCGTGTGGCGCAACCAGAGTGTTCATCTTGCCGC
The DNA here is from genome assembly GCA_964555035.1 of uncultured Victivallales bacterium. Classification (GTDB taxonomy): domain Bacteria; phylum Verrucomicrobiota; class Kiritimatiellia; order UBA8416; family CAYOBW01; genus CAZKRK01. The sequence continues at coordinate 1,418 of CAZKRK010000307.1, forward strand.
ACCGAACAGGATGGAGTCAGCCGCAAAATGGCCCGCGTCCGCGCGGGTCACTTCGTATCCGATTGCCATCCTTCACTGCTGCGGAACTCGTGCCAGAAAGGTCGGCGGCGAGTCTTCTGTTACATTCAACTCGCTGGACAGTGCTTTCCAATCTTGCGTAGCCGCGTCGAGCTCTCATGGAGTCCGCCGCGGCGGTTGCGGGCAAGCCACTGTTCCTCGTGGGCCATGACCAGGTTCTGGAGCTCGCCCCGCAACACGTCGGTGGCGCCCTGGCCAAACTGGGTGAAGCGGGCGCGATGGATGGCGTGGCTGCTCGCGGCCAGGGCGTGCCGCAGTTCCCGCATGACCAGGTTGCGATCGCTGCAGCGGGGGCGGGCGTGGGCCAAGTCAGCCGTCAGTCTGTCCAGCCACGCTTCTGCATCGTTACATTGCTGTCGCGTCACCTTGGTGAGGTCCAGGGCTTCATGGTTCTGGAAAAGCAACTGGTGGATGGCGGAACGGTTACCCACTCTGAGGCCCGGAAGGCGATTGAGGGTGCGGCCCAGGTCGAGACAGAAGCGGCCCAGCGTACCGGTCGGGTCCTGGAAGAAGTGCCGGCTGAGCGCGGCGGAAAGGTCGACCTTGCGGTTGGTTTTGAGATGCCAGCCATAGGCGGCGCCGGCGGCGAATCCCGCGTAGCCGATCGGTTGAACCTGGTGGTGGCCGCCGTCGCCCCAGTCCGTGATGAGGTAGCCCGTGGCGCCATGGCGCAGCCCGTTGCGGGCCGCGTTTTCCAGGTTGGCCAGGCAGTTGTCCGTGCGGCCGGTGATGCTCATCCAGGCGCTCGTGCCGGGACAGACGTAGTAGTCGACCCCGGCCGCGGCGAAAGCGCGGCATTGCTTGCCGTAGGGATGGTCCGCTTCGTACCCCCAGCAGAGCGCCACAATGTCCCGGGGCAGCTCCTTGATCAGCTCGGGTCGATGCAGAATGATGTCACCCCAGAACTGCATGCGCCGACCTTTCCCGGTGACCAGTTTGTGGATCTTCTTGAGAAACTCCAGGTAGACCGCGGTGGTGCCGGTCTTCTCGGCCCGGGTCTTGCTGCGTCCCTTGCCCAGCTCCCAGGTCTCGTCGCAGCCTACATTGAAGAGGGGGCTGGAGAAGTGGGGCAGGTATTCGTCGTAAAGGGTTTCGAGGAAGCGCAGACTGGCCGTGTTGGGCGCGAGAGTTCCGCGGTCGGCCCGGTCCGGGCATTCGGCCAGATGCCGATACTCCGGGTGTCGGAGCCAGCGCCCGAAGTGGCCGAACGAGTTGAAGTTCGGCACCAGCTCGATGAAGCGGTCGGCGCAGTACTGATCCAGTTCCAGGATCTCTTCGTGGGTGAAGGGACTGGCGTCGTGCCAGACCGTCTTGTGGGCGGAGAAGGCGAAAGTGTGCTCGGTATAGAGCTGGAGTTGGTTGATGCGTAGTCCGGCCAGGAGGTCGACGAGGTGTCTGCAGGTGGCCATGGTAGGGACCCTGCAGCGGCTGACGTCCAACATCACCCCGCGGGCGGGGAAGTCGGGGGCGTCCCGGATGGTCAACGACGGCGGGGTCGCGCCGAATTGCTCGACAAGCTGGACAAAGGCCTGGCAGCCGTAGAACGCGCCGGCCTCGCCGCCGGCCCGCAAGCATCGTTCCGCGCTCGTCAGCTTGAGCTCGAAGGCCTGCTCCGAGAGCGTCTTCGTGTCGGTGCGGATTTCCAGCAGAACCGTTCCCGCCCGGGGCGTGGCTGCCGCGACGCGGATCGGCTTGTTCAGGACTGCGCCGAGGCGAACGGCGTTCTCCCGGATGCGCTCGCGCAGCCGCCGGCTGCACGGCCGCGGCAGGACGATCCACTCGGCACGGCCGAGGTCTACGCCGGCTTTCCGGATGGTGACTCTGCGAGGCGCGGGAAAGAGATTCAGTGTCATTGTCGGGTTCCTCATGTCTTGTACACTTCCCGCACTTCGTCGGCGATGATCGAGAGACCGCGCTGTACCACGGTGTCGTCCTGCGCATAGGTCACGCGGATGCACTCGTCGCTGTGGCGCCAGTTATCTTGCAGGCCCGGGAAGAAAAAATGGCCGGGAACTACGAGAACTCCCCGGGCCTTGAGTCGTTCGTAGAGTTCGTTGCCGGTAATCGGCAGGCCGTCGAACCAGAGCCACAGGAAAAGCGCGCCCTCGGGTTTGTGGACGGCAAAGGGCAGCCCCGCCAGCTCGTCGGTCAACTGCGCCACGGCACGCCTGGCCTTCTGCTCATAGAAGGGACGGATGAGCTCGCGACTGATGCGGGTGATCTCGCCGCTGCGCACGAGCTCGAGCGCCAGCGCCGCTCCCATGCTGCCCGGCGCAAGACTGAACACGGCCGTCATTCGCGATACGATCCGGATGGCGGCTTCGCCGGCGACCACGATACCGGTGCGCAGTCCCGGCAGGCCGAGCTTGGAGAGGCTCATGCAGACGATGGTGTTCGTGTCCCAGGTCGGCTGGACATCCTCGAAGATTATGTTCGGGAATGGCGTGCCGTAGGCGTTGTCGATGATCAGCGGCACGCCACCCGCGGCCGACATACTGCCTAACGCCTCGATCTCCCCGTCGGTGAGCACGTTGCCGGTCGGGTTTGTCGGGCGCGACACGCAGACGGCGCCGACATCGTCGGTCACGGCAACCCGGTCGAAATCGACGCGGTACTTGAACAGGTGCTCGTCGATGCGCTCGATCTCCGGCCTCGCGGCCCGGAACAGGTCGTCTTCCAAACCCAGGTCCACGTAGCCTATGTACTCCGGCGCCAGCGGCAGCAGGATGCGCTTGCAGCGGTCGCCCCCGAAGCGTCCGGCAAACATGTTGAACAGGTAAAAGAAACTGTTCTGGCTGCCGTTGGTGAGGGCAATGTTCCGCGGGCCGACCTCCCAGCCGAATTCGCGCTGAAACAGCTCGGCCAGCGCCTCGACAAACAGACCGGCGCCCTGCGGCGTATCGTAGTCGCCAACCACACGCTCGAATTCACCGGGCTGCCCGAGAATGTGCTCCATCCGTTTCCGGAACAGCTCCTGGACGGCTGGGATGTGGCTCGGATTGCCGCCTCCGAGCATGAGCATCGAGCGGTCGCCCTCCAGGGCCCGCCCCAGATCGTCCATCAGTTCACTGATGCCGATCTTGCCCGAAAACCGCTTCCCGAAATCGGAAAGGTGCATCGATCCAGTGTCTTGTCTCATAAGTAGACCACATAAGTCGCCAGCGGGCGGCTCGGCACAGCCTCACCCTCCATCTCCTCGAGCAACCGTTGCTTACGCGACTGGAGGGCGAAGCTGTGCTGAGCCGCAAAGCCCTCAGCCGATACCAAGAACTTCCGGGACATGACACTCCCCTCTCCATCTTCTACGCAAAACGCACAGAACCTGCGGGTTCGGACTCTAGACGATACTCGTCCTCGTAGCGCTGCCACAGTTCCTGCATCTCCCTGCACTTCCGCGGCATTTCGCCCGAGAGGTCGACCATTTCGCAGCGGTCGCCGGAAAGGTCGTAGAGTGCCCAGGGATCGTCGTTGGTGCCCCGGTTCACGAGCGACTCGTTGACCAGTTTCCAGTTGCCGACGCGCAGGGCGCGGTTGCCTTCGTGGTGGAAGTAGATGTGGTCCCGCTTTACACTGCCGTCCCGCTCCAGGGTCGGCGCCAGGCTCTTGCCGGGAAGCGGTGGCGCGCCCGCGGGCAGGGGAATGTCCTCCGGCTTGACGCCCGCCAGATCCATGAACGTCGGCAGAAAGTCGATGCAGTGCCCCATGTCGTGCCGCAGCTCGCCGCGCGCCTTGATGCCGTTCGGCCACGACGCCACCAGCGGCGTGGCGACCCCGCCCTCGTGTACCCATATCTTGTGCCGCCGAAAGGGGGCATTGCTGCAGGTGGACCAGCCCGGACCCAGGCACAGGTGGCTCATCTCAGACCCGGGAGGGGCAGCCGGATCGTGTCCCAGGCCGCGAATCGTCATTTCCGCGCTCGCGCCGTTGTCGGAGAGGAACAGGACCAGCGTATCTTCCAGGACGTTCATCGCCTCGAGCCGATCGAGCAAGCGCCCGAGCTCGCGGTCGGTGCGGTCAACCATCGCCGCGTGGATTGCCATCTTCGTCGCCTGGAATCGCTTCTGTTCCTTCGTCAGAGAATCCCATGACACGGCGTACTCGATTTCGCCCGGCCCGAGCTCTGCGCCCCATTCCTCCTTGTGCGCCAGGTAATGCGGGGCGGGCACGTCGGGTTCGCGTCTGGAGAGGTCGCAATTGACGATTCCCATCTCGCGCAGGCGCTGCCAGCGCCGTTCGCGCATGACGTCCCACCCCTCGTCGTAGCGGTCGATGTACTTGTCGATATCCGCCTGTTCCGCCTGCACGGGAAAATGTGGGGTGGTGTAGCAGACATAGTGGAAGAACGGTGTCCCCTTGTGAGCGGCTTCATGCTCCTTCAGGCACCCCAGTGCGTGGTCCGTGATGGCGGTTGCCGAGAACGTCTTGTGTTCGCCGGATCCGAAGAAGTGCGAGAACTGCTCGATGTCGTAGCCCCAGCTCTTGTCGAATCCGCCTTCGCCTTCGGGGTCCTGCGTGTTGAACAGGTGCCATTTTCCGGAGTGGTAGCCGCGGTATCCCGCCTCGTGCAGGTAGTGGGGGATCAGGCGCTGCCAGGGCGCCCGGTACTCCCTGACCGGGGGGTCCATGCAGACTTGCGGCGCGTAGTAGCCCGTGAGAATGCTCGAACGGGTCGGCCAGCATCTGCCGGTGTTGTAGAAATGGGAAAAACGCACGCCGTTGCCGGCGAGGCGGTCGACATTCGGTGTTTCAATTTCGCCGCCGTAGCAGCCGAGGTCGGAGAACCCCATGTCGTCCATCAGCACCAGCATGATGTTCGGGCGTTTCCCGGCCAGTCTCTCTGTATCCGTAGCGTTCGTGGTCATTTGCCGTCCCTTCGTCAGAAATGGCACACCTCTCCCTTGTCCGGACCGGGGCTCTGGACCCTGAACTCGCCGCAGTACGGGATGTCGCCGTTTTCGTTTACGGTGTAGCCCCACCGGGCGAGCGCCTCTTCGGCGGACGGGAGCGCATCGCCGTTGCGTCTGAGCCGGGCTTGAAGCTCTGTCTCCAGCTCGGCGTGCAGCCCGGCATGGGTGGGGTCGTTGAGCAGGTTTCTCGTCTGGTAGGGGTCTTCGCGGTTGTCGTAGAGCAGCCACGGGCCGTCGGAGTCGCGGACATAGGTGTAGCGCGAGGTCCGGATGCCGCGGTAGGCCTTGAAGTCGTCGGCGCCGAACGGGGCGAGTGACATAAAGAGCGCGGCGCGGTCTTCATCGCCTTTCTCGCCCTTGAAGAGTCCCGACAGGTCTTCGCCTTCGATGGTGTCGGGTATGGCGACGCCGGTCAGCGTGAGCAGGCTCGGCAGGATGTCGGGCGTGTTGAGCGGCGTGGTCACAGCCCGCCCGCCGTCATGGATAGCCGGGTAGCGGCAGAGGAAAGGGACGCGCACGGATTCATCCCAGGGCACCTGCTTGCGCCAGGAGCGCTTGCCCTGCGACCCGTGCATGTCGCCGTGATCGGAGGTGAAAACGAAGATCGTGTCCTGCGCGAGCCCGCTCTCTTCGAGCGTCTCGTATAGATCGCCGACGCAACGGTCGATCGCCGTGCAGTGGGCGTAGTAGCCCTGCAGCTCTTTGCGCGACCTCTCGTGCTGCTCTTCCGGCACGTTGGGGCGCAGCTCGATGGTGTCGGGCGGATAGAGCGCCTTGAGTTCTTGCGGCGCATTGTCGTGCGGGAAGTGTGGCCCGCCGTAGCCGACGAAGAGAAAGAACGGCTTCCCGCTCTCGGCGTGCGTGCGGATGTAGGTCTGGGCGTCCCTGGTCTGGGCATAGGCATCGTATCCGTCCCACTCGAGCCTGGTCGGGTCGTCACCGGCGTAGTAGCGGGAGTTGTTGTAATCGTGAGTGCATTCGAGCACTTTCCAGTAGTCGAACCCCTGGCGTCGTTCCGGCGGGATGTAGCTGTCGCGTCCGTGCCCGTCGAGATGCCACTTGCCGATGTAGGCGGCGTCGTAGCCGGCGTCCTTCAGGATCTCGGCCATGCACAGCTCTTCGGCCGGCAGGTAGAGATCGTTCATGAACATGCCCGTGGTGGAGGGGAAACGTCCCGTCAGCAGTGCTGCGCGCTGGGGCGTGCAGACCGGCGAGACGGAGATGGCATTGACGAAGTTGACGCTCCGTGCGGCCAGGGCGTCGATGCTGGGCGTCCGCACGTTCGGGTCCCCCGCATACCCAAACGCGTGAGCGCGCCACTGGTCGGTCAGGATGAATACAATATTCGGCTTCACTTGTGTCTACCGGCTGACCGGGAACTAGAAATCGATAAGCTCAACGTCGAAGACCAGCGTGGCGTTGGGCGGGATGACGCCGCCGGCGCCGCGGCTGCCGTATGCAAGCTGCGGCGGTACGATCAGCGTTCGCTTTTCGCCCTTCTTCATGCCCAGGAACGCCTCGTCCCAGCCCTTGATGACTCGCCCCCGGCCAACCGGGAACCTGAAAGGCATGCCGCGATCGACGGAACTGTCGAATTTCCTGCCACTGAGCAGCTTCCCGGTGTAGTGGGCCGTTACCGTCACGCCGGGTTGCGGCGTTGCTCCGGAGCCCTGCTGCGTAACCACGTACCGCAGACCGGACGCCGTCTTGACGGCGTTGGGCCACTGCCGGGCAATCGCCTTTTCAGTCGCGGCAACGGCGGCGTTTGCGGCAGCTTCGCGTTTTTGTGCGATGCCCGCCATGTGCTTCTGAAACGCGGCTTCGTCGCTCTGGAACGCCTTCGCCTTGTCGCCAATCCTGAGGATGACGACGCGATTCATCTTGTCGCCCTTGACGATCTTGTCGACGACCGACTGTCCCCTGACGACGTGTCCGAAGACCGTGTGCTTGCCGTCCAGCCAGGGCGTGGCCTTGTGCGTGATGAAGAATTGGCTGCCGTTTGTGCCGGGGCCGGCGTTGGCCATGGAGAGGATGCCCGGTCCGGAGTGCCTGAGAGACGGGTCGATTTCGTCGGGGAAGCGGTAGCCCGGTCCGCCCGTTCCGGTTCCGCTGGGACAGCCGCCCTGGACCATGAAGTTGGGAATGACGCGGTGAAACGTCAGCTCGTCATAGTACTTCGTGCCTTCCGGCTTGTTGCTCTTTTTTGTCCCCTCGGCGAGCCCCACGAAATTGGCGACCGTCATGGGGCACTTCACGAACTCGAGTTCAACCACTATTTCGCCCTTGGTCGTGACCAACTTGGCGTAAAGGCCGTCGGACAGAGCGGTGCCTTCGCCCGCCGCGGGTTCGGCGTGGCTCAGACCGGCTGTCATCAGGATGGCGGCGACGGTGGCAAGAACTGGGCGTGCTGTCATGGATCATCTCCTTCTACGGGTTGACGTACTGTCACTTTCGTCGAGCGCAAACCCGACCATAGCTGATAGCTGTGAACGTAGCTGCGCTTGGTAACAGAGAAAGGGGCCGTTTGCAATACCCGGCTTACGTGAAATCGTGGGCTCCCGCCGGGACAAGCCCTGACTATTATGCACATTTCTGCGCGTTTTTTGCTCACTCTGCGCCCGCCCTTGCCCTGCGCTCTCGCCGATGGGGGGCAGCCGTATCCACAGACGACCTGTCATCCCGAGCGCAGCGCAGCGGAGTCGAGGGATCTCGAGTATTGTGATCACCCCCGGCGCTTCCCCAATCCCAGAGATCCCTCGACTCCGCTCCGCTCGGGATGACAGGTCGTCTGCTCTGTCCCTCCAGAGCTCCCCTTTCATCGGGCAAGCACCAATTCCGACAGTCCCCTCATCTCCACAGTTCCGCGACACGCCAGGAAGGGCAACCACCCCACAGAAACACCGTGACTACCGCACAGAAGGTGTGTCCCTTCCCCGACCCTTGATAGCAGCGGCCCGTTCTGTGGGCCTGAATCCAAGAAGCGAGGAGGTCGTGAAATGAGAAGGGCGCGGATCATTGAGGAGGGCGGCGGGTACTACCACGTCATGTCGAGAATCGTGGATCGCAGAATGGTCATCGATGACAGCGAAAAGGG
>CAZKRK010000308.1:0-9455 GCA_964555035.1 uncultured Victivallales bacterium
AGAGCGTAGGTGGGGACCGCCTGAACACTGAACACTTTCAGCGGAGCTGGCTAGTTTTCAGTGCTCATTCGGAGTCTTCTTGATTTGTGTATTTCATGTCAACGTATCGCGCGTCCTGAAGCCCCGCTGGTCGCTGGCTTGTCCCGCCGTAGGCTTCGCGAAGGCGGATCGCGAATCGCCAGTCCTCAAACAATCTCAAAGCAACCCGGGCCTACCGTCCCGTTGCAGCCTCGTACGTTCCGTCCATCCACTCCCCATCGGAGTAGTTCAGTTCGTACGGCGGGGCCTCGAACTCAATCTTGATGACGGGTGCCAGGTCGCACGGGGGCTTTTCCGGAAGCCCGGAGATCTTCCAGCGAGCATTCTTCATCGGTTCCACCGACAAGTCTTCGCCGGTGCACATCATGGTTGCCGAACGAATGGCAGGGCAGAATCCTCCTTCGGAATTCACTGTGGCCGATACTTGGGTTCCGGGCCGGTGCGATCGTACATGTCATACATGGCCACGATGTAGGGGTGGTTCTCGTCGTAGGCGGTCAGCGGCTTCGGATCGTCAACTCTGCCGGGGGTGCGCACGCCGCTCCCCACGGAACCTGTCGCACAGTCGCCAAGGTCCTCCCGGGCCTCTTCCACAATAGCTGTCAACTCCTGCACAATGTCGGGGTGCCGGTCATACACGTTGGCGGTCTCTCCTATATCCGTCTCAAGGTTGTAGAGCTCTTTCAGACCGGTTTCCAGGCTGTCGGCGCCGAAACTCCGATGACAGACGCGGAGTTTCCAGGGCCCCTTGCGGACAGCCTGCAGATGATTGAAGGCATGGTAGACGAATGTAGTCCTGGGAGATTCCTCTTCGCCCAGCATCACGCCGGAGAGATCCATCCCGTCAACCACCCGGTCGGTCGGCACTTCGGTCCCGCCGAGTGTAGCCAGCGTGGTGTAAAGGTCTATGGAGGCGGCAATGCCGGACTCTTCGCGGCCCGGCCGAATCTTCCCGGGCCAGCGCATGATGCATGGAACGCGCTGGCCACCCTCCCAGCAGGTGCCTTTCGTCCCCCGGAGCGGAGCGTTGCTGGCACGCTTGCTGCCGGTGCCGCCGTTGTCGGAGGTAAAGATCACCAGCGTGTTCTCATCGAGCCCACGCTTCTTCAACGCATGCATGATCGCTCCCGCGGCCCAGTCGACGGCGGCCATCGCGGCGCCGTACCGGCCGTTTTCAGACGCTTCCATGAGATGCTCAGGCACAAACAGCGGGGTGTGGACATACATGTGAGCGAGGTACAGGAAAAAGGGGGCATCGCCGCATTGATCAAGGAACCGCAGACACTCGTCGACATAGCGTTCCGTCAGGGCGGCCTGATCCGGCTGCTCCTGGGCCACCTCGCCATTGCGCATCAGGGGCAGCGGGGGATTCGCGTTTCGACTTCCGTCTTTCCTGGCCTGCATGCCCATGTCGTTGGAATACGGAATGCCGAAATACTCGTCAAAGCCATGATTGGTCGGCAGAAACTCGGGCTGATCGCCGCAATGCCATTTTCCGACCAGCTTGGTGCGGTACCCCGCATCCTTGAGCAGGCGGGCGATGGTGATCTCGTCGGGATGCAATCCGCAACTGTCACCCGGAAAGAGCACCCAGTCGATCCCTACCCTCGGCGGGTAGCAACCGGTCAGCATTCCGGCGCGAGACGCGGAACAGACCGATGAGACCATGTAGAAACTGGTGAAGCGAACGCCCTCCTCCGCCATCCGGTCGATATGCGGCGTGCGGTTGACTCTCGATCCATAGCACCCCAAATCGCCATAACCCATGTCATCGCAATTGATCAGAATGATGTTCGGTTTCGTACGACTCATTGCTACCTTCCCCAATCCATACTCCGGTTCCGCGGTTCTTTCCCCAGGATGTGCAGCAGCGCGCGGTCTTCCGTCCTTCATCCAGTACCACGGTGTGACATGATCCGCTGGACGCCTCTTGAATGGAACTCCCCATCCTGGTTGGTTTCACGACTACGAGCACCCTTTTCATTCGTTCTTCACATTCACTTCCGCTTCAGTACGAGCAACGGACATTTCCAGTCGGGACCGTGCTTACGGTCGAAGCCACCGGCCTCAATGAAGAGGGTGTCGGCGCCGTCAATGCTCTTGCGTGCCATCTTGAGGGCCTGGTAGGCGGCCCCGCCCCGGTAGTCGCGGGCAAGATGCATCAGGGTGTCGGCGGTCCAGAGTCGATCGATGGTATCGGTGGTGCCGTCGTCCTTGAAAGTGATGCCGCGGAAGGGGGCAGCCTTGAGTTCGGTCTCGATGCCGGGGGTATAGGCCGCCACATCTGCCACCATGGCCACCACGTTCCAGTCTCCTACGAATTTCTTATTGGCCCTGAACGTCCCGTCATAGCTGAACTTGCCTTCCTCGGGGTCGAGGTTGGTCTTGGCCGGATCCTGCATGGCCTGCCAGTCGCTTGTGACCATGGGGATAAGAGTTGCGGATTTCAGCAGGTGTTCTTCTCCGAAGGGCGGGATCTTCTGCTGCTGGAACCAGATGTTCATGTGGCCATGAATCTTGTGAGGCCGGTGGTGCCTCCGCAGGAAACTGGTGGCGGCCACCACCACCTTACCGCCCTTGAATTCACCGAAGAACTCGGGAGCAATGCCCGCGCCGTCGGGGGACCCGCCGGAGCCGCGCCCGCCGTACTGTTGCGCTTCAACAAGCTTGCGGCCATTGAGGTAGACGCAGTATCCATCACCGGTATAGACATGCGCGGCGCCACCCACGAGTAAGCGGTAACGGTAGCCCTCCCGCAGCGGCGGCAGGTCGAAGGTGCGGCGCACCAGGAGCACCTCCTTCTCCCAGAGCGTCTTGCCCGGGTCACCGCAGCCGCAGATGGAACTGGTGCAGCCCTTTCCAATATAGTCCCCCTTGCCGGGGAGTTTGTTGTCATAGTTGGAGATGGGAGCTTTGCCCTTCTTCCATCCCGCCGCTTTGGCATCGAAGTCCTTGGCAAACCAGTTCTCCATCCCCTCGGGACAGGTTACTTCGCGGTAGCGGTTCTTACGCTCATCAGCCCACTGCGGCCCCTCCTCCTTGGGCTCGAAGGAGAAGTACTCCCATTCGTTGTCGTGCCGGTCGGTGCCGAAGGCTGTCCACTCGTAGCCCTCGACGCCCGCCTTTTGGTAAAGAGCGACGAGCTGGTCAATCGGTTCGCGCCAGCCGCCGATCGATCCACCCCTGGCGGCCTTGGCGAGATTGGGCCAGTGGCGGCCGATGTGCTCCGGAACGAGCTCCTCGAGAATAATGGCCTGGAGAGCCTTCTTCACCTTGGGACTGTCGTCCAGGTCGGCGGTTGACAGATAATGCCCACTGTAAGGGAGAATCTGTTCCGGGTACCGCTTCTTCGAGACCTCGTAGAGGGCGTCCAGCCCGCCCGGGGCGTCCTTGATAAAGCCTGCCAGGGCATTGAGGTACCAACTCTCCGACAGGGGGTGCAGCCCGCCCGGCGGGTTGGCGCTCCTGCCCGGATAGGCGAGGTAGATCTCGCCGAGGGTCGCGACCGCAGCCTCCTGAATAGCCGGGTCGGCATCGACCAGTCCCTTCACCATTGCACCGAGCCCCCTGGGAGCGCGGACAAAGCTGGGGACCTCCCGCTCCATGGCGGCAAGGACTTTCTTGTAGGTTTCCTTGTGAAGCGCGAGGGGCGCCAGCGCCGTGAGGGCTGAATGGCGCAACCAGTCTTCCCGGTGACCAAGGAAGGAGATGATACGATCTGTGTGGGGTGCGAGCTCAGCCCCCGGACGACGGCTCAGTCTCAGGAGCACCTGGTCCACGACAAACCAGGATTCCTCAGGGTTGTTGAGCATTCCGTAGAGATGGGAAAGGACCTCGGGGGTGATCTTCTCCTGGGGGAAGCCGGGCTTGCACCTCTCGGGGCGACTGCTCACCACCGGCATGGGCATGGCGGTCACACCGACATGACGAACCCGGGCGTCGTTGTCCTTGAGAAGCTGGGGGATGAGGTGAAAACGCTTGTCCTCATATATGCGCGTCGCCGCGGAATTGCGGAAGATGTGCTGGGGGTGGCGGACAATCTCCAGGAGCTCCTCATCGCTGATCTCTGGTTCCCGGATCTTGCGATCCACGGCTATGGCCGAGTCATTCTCGACCGTTTCGTGGTCGTAATTCCGAACCTTCCCATGCTCGTCGGCTGCGGCCTCGAGATTGAGAAAATCGTCGTCCGCAGCAGTCCCCCAGGCGCGTGCCGGAATCTTGTGGGGCTTGGCAAACTTGCTCTTGGCGCCAAAGGTGACGAGCTTCCTTCGCGGAGCGGTATAGGTGAGGCCCATGGAGGGACCGACCCAGCTCGCACCCTTATTGTCATAGCTCCCTCCGCCGAGAACGCCGAAGGAGCCGTCGTAACGGCGAGAGAGGTCATACCACCAGGTGCGGCTGTTCATGAAGCGGCGGTAGTGGGCCGGCTTCTTGTCGATCATCAGTCCCATGGCCTGGCTGCGCCAGACCTCGCCGATACCCCCCCCGGTGTGCCCATGAAGCATGTATGAGGTGGAGTAGAAACTGTGCATGGCCGCGATATCCCGGGCCTTGGCATAGACGCCCCGCTCACCGGCCGGGTCGAGCCCCACGGCAGCGCACATGGCAAGGGCCAGTCGGCCGTTCTTGCCGTTGTCGGTGAAACCCCCTTCGGGCCGGCCACCGAAGTAGGGGTTGACCCCCTTGCCGGCATGGCGATAGAAGTGCGGGAGGGCAGCCTGGAGCATGCGCTCCCCTACCTCGACCCCGCACTGGCGCGCGAGAAGGAGGAATTCGAGCACGCCGGTACCGGCGATTCCCATATGGTGGCCCGGTATGCCGCGTCCGCCCCATCCGTCGTGGTACATGGTCATGCGTACCGCATCGGCAATCCGCTGCATCATGGGCAGCACCGATTCGTCGCCGGTGCGAAGGTAGTATTCGGCGATGGGTGCAGCCCCCCACCCCACAAACCAGCCGTAGGTGCGGGTGCTCGGTTCGCCAAAATGGGTCTTCTTGATCCACTTGCGCACGACGTTGAGATCCGTCTCCTCACCGGTAGAGAGGAGGAACATCATTTGCGGACCATTGAGGTCGATTCTGCCTTGCCAGCCATTCTGAGCGATGCGGTCGGCAAGATCGCGAACAATCTTGTCGGATTTCTTGCAGTTGACCGGCCAAGTCTCGCTGTAGGCTCCGAGAACCGGAATAACAACGGTCACCTCCTGGATCGGCGCCTTCTCACTATCACGTACCGCCAGCGTCACCTTGCCGTCAGTCGCTTCCGCCCGGGTGATGATGTTTCCAAGCTGAATGCGCGGATCGATGTCCTTCAGTTTCTCTCCATTGATGGACTCAATGATCTGCCCGGCCTTGAGCCTTGCCGTGGCCTCTGCGGGGGACCCCTTCTCCACATTCTTCACCTTCATCACGAACGCGGGTGGATGCAGCTCGATGCCGATGCCTACGGGGCCGAAACGGTCCACCGCTTGGACCAGTTCGGTGGCATCACTCGGACGGGTCGAGAAGACCGCGGGACGGGTGTAGAAGGAGGACGCCGCTTTCGCGGCGGCCGGTGCTCTTTCGGCAGCTCCCGTCGGCAGAGCCAGACAAAGCAGTGCAGCAAACAGAGCCCGTGTTGTCAGTAACGTGTTGAGTTTCTTCATTCTTCTCCCTTCTCCAGTACCTTCGTTCTTTCAAGACCTCTGCCCCAGGCGCTTGATCCCCAGTTCCGACCGGCACAAGATAGGCCGCGTTCCAGGGCGCGCTCTCCCGCAGCACGGGAACCCGTCTTGAGGCGGCGTGCTGCAAGCGCTCGCAGTAGGAAATCCATGAAACATGCGTGCCAGCCGCTGGTCGCGAGTCGCTGGTCCTCAAACGACCTCAAGAACAAAACCACGTCCAGCCACCAAGGCGGTTCGCTCCGCTCAGAGAACTGTTCCCTGCGGAACGATGGAAACCGCGTCGCCCGGCCCGAGCGATGGACATGCGCCTACTCCTTTGCCTCGGGCAGCTCGGGTAGCTTCATCGCTTCGAACCAGAAGGTCTTGTAGCACTTGATCGCATCGAACCGGTGGCCCCAGCGCAGGAAGCCGTCGCAGGCGAGCAGGACCTTGCCGTCCTCGAAGTGCGTGCGGCGGTCATTGTCGATGCCGACACCCCAGGGTCTCCCTGAATGGCGTCCGCTGCCCCCGGGGATTGTTGCCTGACCCTTTCGCCTGTTCTGCAGATGCTCGCCGTCGATCCACACGTCGCTGCCGCCGCCCGCGTTGTAGTGGGAACGTCCGCCGACCAGCAGTCGATAGGCATAGCCGTCACGCAGCGGCGGCAGTTTGATCTCGGCACGCATCAGCAGTACCTCTTTGTCCCAGAAGGTGGCCGGCGGCTCGCCGCAGCCGCAGAAGTGATCGTCGCCCAGGCAATCGCCGATCGGGGCGAGCTTGCCGTCGAGATTGGCGAAGGGCGCGTGCCCGGTTTTCCAACCGGCCGCCTTGGGATCGAAGTCCGACGAGAACCAGTTTTCCGCGCCGGCGGGCACGGTCACCTCACGAAAGCGGTGGTTCGGCTCCCAGAGCTTCTTCTCGGGCGGGTCAAACGTGACATACTGCCACTGAATCTTGTCGCGGGCCGGACCGTGGAGATTCCAGTCGTAGTCGTCACGCCCGGCCTTCTTGTAGAGCGCCACCAGCCCGTCAATGGCACGACCCGGTTGACGGGAGGCCAGTTCCTTTTCAAGCGCTTTGCGGTTCTTCTCGATATAGGCGGGAATCATGTCGTCCATGATAATCGGCACAAACGCCTTCTTCAGTTCCGGGCCGAACTGCGAGGCATCCGCGGCAAAGAATATCTTCTCATGCGGCAGTGCTTCCTCGGGAAAGCGTTTTGGGGCGATACGGTACAGCTCATCAAACCCACCGGGAGCACCGACAATGGCCGAGGCGATGTTCCCCAGAAGCCCGGGGATATTCGAGTTCAGATCCTGCCCGCCAGGTTCCACCAGTTCGCTCGGGAACTCCCTGTACGCCTTGGCAAAGGCCTGAATGGCAAACTGCTGGACCTGCGGATCGGCGGCCGGCAGCTTGGCAACGATACCACGGAGCGGGTCTGACGCTTTGCCGCGCTGGTCAGAGACAATGATTTGACCGATCTTCGGCAGGACCTGTTTGTAGAACCGTTTGTCGGCAGCAACCGGGGCGAGTGCGGATATGGCCGCATTGCGCAGCCACCAGTCCTCGTGGTCCAGCCAGGTCAACAGGCGGTCCACATGGGGCGCCACCAGCTCGGGACGGGCCCGGCTCAAGGCCTTCATCGCCCCAAGAGCCACCCACCAGGCTTCGTCGGGGTCGTTGACCATCCCGGCGGCGAGCTCGAACATCTCGTCGGTGACCTGTTCGATCGGCAGAGGTCTGCCCTTGCTCATGCCGATGATGCAGGTAATCCCGGCAAGCCGACCGCGGGGATCTTCGGACTTCAAAAGCGGCACGACCAGGTGGGTGCGGCCATGGCTGTTGATGGCGCGTGCCGATGCCGTGCGGATGCCCTGGTCGATGTGATGCGCATACATCAGTAGAGTCTCATCACTGACCTCGGCGTCATTGATACGACCGAGGATGGGCATCGAGGCGTCGGTGACGAGCCGCTCCTTCGAGACATCCTGTCGTTTCCCGGGCTTGTACTCGGCTGCGATCAGCGAGTAGAAAACGTCGTCGGCAGCCGTACCCCAGGGGCGGTCAGGTATCTTATAGGCCTTGGAGTACTTGGTAGGCGGCGCGCCGTACAGACGCAGATGTTTGCGCGGAAGCGTGTAGACAAGCGGGATCCAGTTGCCCCACCCTCTGCCCTTCTTGGCCGTGTCCTCGTAGCTGACGTTCCAGCCGCTGATCCAGCCGAACACCCCATCGTGGGTACGGGCCAGCTCGTACATCCAGCGGCGCCCGTCCATAAAGGTGCGGTACTGAAGCGGGCGTTTGTCCTTTACCAGCCCCATCGACTGGCCACGCCAGAGTTCGCCGATGCCTCCGCCGGTATGACCGTGAAACAGCCAGGAGGTGGAGTAGAACCCCTTGGTGGCGTTGATGTCGCGGGCCTTGGCGTACACCGATTTCTCGCCGTCGGGATGCAGATTGGCCGCCGCCTGCATGGCCAAAGCCAACCCGGTGGTCCTGCCGTTGTCAGTCATGCCGCCTTCAGGTTCCCCGTCACCGTAGGCGACATTGCCGCGCCCGGAGAAGCGGTAGAACTGAAGTAGCGAGCTCTGCAACGTGTGCTCGTCAACCTTCACACCGCACTCCTTGGCCATCAGCAGGAAGACCACGCAGTGCACACCGGCGGCATTCATGTGTCCGCCGCCCATATAGCTGTAATTTGCCGCGCCACGTCCCATCCAGGAACCGTTGTAGATGGTGCGTTTGAGGTAGTCGGCTAGCTTCTCGATGACCGGCAGGATCGATTCGTCACCGGTACGCAGGTAGTATTCACACAGCGCCGGGCCGTTGTAACCGGCAAACCAGGGATAGGTCTTGATCTCTTCCGCGTCCTTGTACTTCTCGACAAGTCCCGCCACCCACTTGCGAGCCACGTCCAAATCCTTCTCTTCGCCGGTAGAAAGCATGAAGAGCAGCGCCCCATCGAGCCCGATACCGATCGATTCCTTGTTCTCGGCCAGGAAATCGGCAAAGTCGCGCACGATCTTATCGGACTTCTTGCAGTTAACCGGCCAGGTCTTGCTGTAGGCGCCGAGCGCCGGGATCTTGACGATGACCTCCTGCGCGACGGCTTCCGGGTCATCCTTGACCATCATCTTCATGACGCCGTCCCTGGCCTCGGCTTCCGTGATCATGTTACCCAGAAGAACGCGTGGGTCCTCATCCTTGAGCGTCCGACCATTGATGCTCTCGATGATCTGCCCCTTCTTGAGCTTGCCGCAGGCCTCGGCCGGGGAGCCCGGCTCGACATTGGAAATGTACATGGAGAAGTTGGGCTTGCGCAGATCCAACCCGATGCCCACCGGCCCAAACCGCTTCAGTGTATAGCGGGGCGCATTGGGGTCGGGATACATATGGAATTGCGGAGTCTTCTTGTAGTAGTCGTCCGCCGCCATCAGCCAGGAGGCCATCAACATGGCCAGTACCATTGCCTGCAACACGTGTTGTCTACACCGCTTTGTCATCGTCACGCCTCCATTCGGTAACCGCCAAAACTGCTATCTCAAATTGCCATGTTATCACTCACCTTGCCCATTGCGCATCGTTTGATAGCGACAATCTGTTGTCCTTTTTGCGAAAGAACACGGATTGTCCCCGAATGGCGCCGGCTCAAGCGAGATCACACGCCTCACGCCCCACGAACATGCGTCCGTCTTTTAGCGTTGACTTTAAATCACTCATTAGTGACTCACCCTCCCAAAGCTGTCGAAAAAAACAAGAAAAACCGGCGCT
>CAZKRK010000309.1:0-9451 GCA_964555035.1 uncultured Victivallales bacterium
AGACCATCTCAAGCAACAACCAGAAGGTGTCAAACGGAAATCAGGACGTGACACAGAATGCGCTTTCTCCTTGGCATCTCCCCCCCCGAATGGTTGAATTGACGGGTTCATATGAGTCGATTTTCCGTAGAAGAAGGGCATCATGGCACCCAGAAAGCAAGTTGTCGTCAAGAAGAAGGGCAAGAAGAAGGTCAAGGCGGGTAAGAAGTCTGCCGCTCGGCCCGCCGTGGACCGGCACTGGTTTTACAGCCACGAGGGGGAAACGGTAGGGCCGTTCTCCGACGAGGAGATGTGTGTCGAGGCTGACGAGGGACGGGTACTTCCGACCGATGTCGTCTGGCGCGATGACGACCCCGACTTCCAGGTTTACGGCTATGAAGTTGACGATCTCTTCCCCGATCTGGGCGGCCAGCCGCCGGAGGGCTTCCAACAGGAAGGCGTGCCGGAGCAGGGACCGGGGGACTGGGAACCCGACATGCCGACGATGGTGTTCCAGACGAGCGCCTTGGACGCCGGGTCGGTCATGTGTCCATACTGCTGGTTCCGTTGCGAACCGGAGGACGTCCTCTACATCGCGCGCCATCCCGAGCTGGTCGGCGATCCCATTCTCGGCGGCGACGAGCCGTCGCGGTTTCTGCCGGCGCGTTTTACCCCGGACGGTCACGCGATCGATCCCGAAGGAGTCGTCACCCCGGACATCGCCTGTCCGCGCTGCCACATGCGCCTGGCGCGGGCTCTGTTGAGCATGCCGCCCATTTTCGTGTCCGTGGTCGGGGCGCCCGCCAGCGGCAAGTCGTACTTCATTACCAGCATGTGCTGGCAATTGCGGCGGGCCCTGCTCAAGCATTTCCTGATACGGTTCACCGACGCGGACGCCATGGGTAATCGCTGGTTGAACGACTACGAGGAACGTCTGTTTGTCCAAGCCGACGAGGAAGCCTACCAGGCCATCGACAAGACCCAGCTCCAGGGAGATCTCTATCGTGAGATTCTCTACAACGGTATGTCGATCTCGTTGCCGCTGCCGTCGGTGTTTACGCTCCAGGCCGATGAGTCGTCGATCTTTCACGCCGAGGGCGGTGAGTTCATCAATCGCGCCCTTGTGCTCTACGACAATGCCGGCGAGCACTTCGAGCCCGGGCGGGACTCCGCGCAGGACCCGGGCACGCATCACCTGATCCACTCCGAGGCGATCCTCTTTTCCTACGACCCGACCAAGGACCCCGGTTTCCGCAAACTGCTGAAGGATGTCTCGGACGATGCGCAGGTGACGCAGAAGCATACCGTGCAGCGCCAGGACGTGCTGCTCACGGAGGTCATCAACCGCGTTCGCCTCTATACGGGGCTCGACAGTCGCGAACGCTTTGACAAGCCGATGATCGTGATGCTCAGCAAGGCCGACGTGCTCGGCGAGTATATCGGCGAATGGTTGGGCCAAGACCCGTGGCGTTGGGACGAGGGTATCCAGGCCAGCTCCCTGGACCTCTCCCGCGTTCTGCAGGTGTCCTTCATCGTGCGTTCGCTGCTCGAGAAGTTCAGTCCCGAGATCGTCAGCACGGTCGAGAGCTTCGCGTCCGACGTGATCTATGTGCCGGTCAGCGCCCTCGGGCACAGTCCTTCGCACGACCCTTCCTACCAGGGAGAGGGCGATTCGCCGCTGGTCGTCAGGCCATGCGACGTGAGCCCCCGGTGGGTGGAGGTCCCGTTGCTCTATGCCCTGTTCAAGATGGGATTGGTTTCCGGTCTGCGCGACGCAAACGACGAGTACCCTCTGCCCGAGGAGTGCGAAGTCCGGGGCGGCATGTTTCATTTCATGATTCCTGGAACGGAGAAGCGTGTGCGCTTGCCGTTGACGTACGCCGGCACATCGCTGAAGTGCTGGGAATCGGAAACCTGGTTCCGCGTGCCTGACGACGCCGTTTGAGTGCCGCGTCCCGAGGAGTTTGCAGGTTGTACGAGCTAGTTTACACGTCGGCCAGGCGGGGTCTGAAGGTGGGCACCCGCGGGTTCTGTACCGTGGCCCACACCGAGGGCATGCCCGCGGGCCTGGTCCAGTTGGCGGAATCGCTCAGTGCCTACCGCAACCTGTACCAGCCGCACGACCGCGACTACGCCAGGAACCCGGTCGCCTACAGCCACTACCTGGCGGATGTCGCCGGCCACAGCGTTTCCGTTCTCTCGCGCGTTACCGCCTACGGTACCGACTACTCCGGGCGCACGAACAAGCTCGCGCACCACTTCGTGCTCCGCAATGCCGACCGTACCGCCGCCGGACCGGCGTCAGTGATGTCGCACGAGGCGCTCTTCATTCGGGAGTGGAAAGAAGAACCGCGGCTGCTGTCGGCCAGGGCGCGTTTGAGGGTTGAGGACGTTCCATCGTTCCGGGCCGGCGCCTGGGAAGCGCTCTGCGGAGACGCCGGGTGGGCCGGCGTGCTCGCGCAGCGTCACTACGACGCGCCCGGCAGAGACACCTATCTCGTC
The DNA here is from genome assembly GCA_964555035.1 of uncultured Victivallales bacterium. Classification (GTDB taxonomy): domain Bacteria; phylum Verrucomicrobiota; class Kiritimatiellia; order UBA8416; family CAYOBW01; genus CAZKRK01. Next base: position 2,482 of record CAZKRK010000309.1, read on the forward strand.
TTCGAACCGGGCATGGATGTGCTCGCGCTTGTGCGTGAAGCCCTGGCGCTCCTGCCGCCGGGCGAGCGATGGAAGGTGACCTTCAGTACCTACTTCGCTTCCGCTCCCCGCCATTCGACCTGCCATTGGCGGGCATGCGTGAAGGACGCCGACGTGTTGCGTACCGCCCGCGGCAAGAAAGGCGTTCTCGCGATCGACCTGACGGCCGACATGCCGCCCGCCGGGGAGACACCTCTCGTGGCCGTGGCGCGCGGCGAGGCCACGCCGGAGTGGGCGCAACCGCCGGAACCCGCGCCCCCCCCCCGGCGCAGGAAACCGGTCCGGAAACGCAAGGTCAGTGAGCTGATTGCGACGCCGCGACCGGAGCCCGGATCGGTGGCCCTGCGCGCGGCCGAGCCGCTCGAGAAACAACCGCTCGAAGTCGGCCGCGGCAGCCGGGCCAAAGTGACCGCCGCGGCACGTGTAGAACCCAAGAAACCACTGTTCGGGGTCGGCGAAGCGGTCGGCGTGGCCGTGGGTGTGATTGTGATTGTTATCGCGTGCGTGTGGATCGGCCGAATGGGATGCAGCAAGCGACGAGCTCGTACTGGCACTCCGACGGTGCAGCGCCCCGCATCGCCCCGGAAAGCGCCGGTTCCCGAGCCGCGGCCCGCCGTGCCGGTTGCCGTCCCCGTTGTTGAAGAGAGGGAACCCACGGCTACGGTCGCCGCGGTCGACGTCGAAGATCCGGCAGTGACGGACGTGGCGCCCGCCGTGAATCCCGCTGACACGAAGCGGCCGGTCAACGTGGAATTCCGCACGAAGACATTCACGGCCGTCAGTCCGCCGTGGCGAATTGCCCTCGCCGGGGGCGAACCGTGGATGACGTACGACTACGAATTCGTCGGATCTGACGGTTCGGTTCTCGGCGACGATCCCGTGCGTGACGTCGACCGCCTGCGCAACACCGTCCGGGCCCTGACGTACAAGCTCAACCTGGCCGGGTTGCAGGCAAAGGTCACGAATACCGGCATGGACTTCGACCGGTCCGGGAGCGCGACGCCGCGCACGGAGCGGCTCGCGTGTGTCCGTGTGTCGCGTCCGGAGCGTGACTCCGATGTCGTCTTCTGGCTCAACGGGGCAAAGGCTGTCGGACGCGTCGTCGACCGGGCCGGACCGGTTTTCTCCGTCGCCAACGAGGGCGCCGTTGCGCTCCTGAGTCCGCTGCTTGCCAAGGGGGCGTTGCGTTGCCAGGGCAGTTTTGAAGGAACGAGCCTGCAGTGCGATCTGCCGTACGAGGCTTTCACTGACGGGAACGCCGTCGTGATCAGGGTAGTCGTGGACGACGCCGAGCGAGAGCGCATCGTCAATGTCATCCGTTGGCAGGCCCGGGAGAAGAACGAGACGCCTGCCGCACCTCGCGCGCCGCGCCAGGCGCCCGTCTGGGACTATCGTCGCATCGAGAAGACGCTGCGCAAGTTGCGGGACGAGGTCGGCGAGACGGGGATGCTGACTTCCGTGCGGCGGACCCGTGTCGTGCGCGAGCTGCGCGGATTGCTGGTAGACGTGTGCGAAACGCGGCTGCAAGGCAGGTGGTCGAATCTGCCTGCCGCGCCGGACGCGAACAAGGCCATGGAGGCGATGCGTGCGGTGGTTCTCAGTGCGCTGCAGGACAACGATGCCTTTCCGGGAATGGAGACCGAGGATTTCATGCCTTCGCGAACCGTCACTTCTCCGACCGTAATCCGCGCGATTGCTGTTGAACGCGCGCGTTTCTTTCGGGAACAGCTCGTGCCCAGCAACCGTTTGCTGAACGGCGACAGGCTGCGGGCCATCGTTCTGGCGGACGAATGGGATGCGTTGCTGGCGACGGCGGATGCGACGGACAGTTCCCGGAACGAGGCGAAGCAGACTCCCGACGAAGCCATTGAGCTGGTGGTGTCGGCCTTGTTCTTCTATGCGACCGACGCGGCGTACGAACCGGTCCTGACCGTGCGGCGAGCCGGTGTGGAGGCGTTTTGAGACGTATACGTAAACTGATAGAGAGCATCCGGCTCTACTGCGAGGATGGGGTCTTGCCGGAGGGCACGTCGTTGCAGGCGCTTGCCTCGGAATACGCGGCCATCTGTGCCATGGCCAACCAGCGCCTGGAACACTGCCTGCAATTCGTTCGCAAGGGCAATCTTGGCGAAGCCGTGCGACAGGCCCGCATGAAACCGGACCTGATGCTCCTGTGTCGCCTGCTCGAGTTCGATGGCGTCTCCTACTGGCGTGACATCATCGTGCGCGGCCGTCTTGCCCTGCCTGAACCAATCGACGACGATGCGCTCAAGGAGTTGCTCGAGGCCTGCGGTTCGGCTTCCCTGCGCGAACCGCTGATGAAGCAGTACCGGGCCGCCGTCCAGCGGCGGGACGACGAGGACTGCATCGCGATTCTGCGTCAACTGATCGACGTAGCTCCCGACGATCCGCATTGGCGTGAAGACCTGCAACGCTTCGAACGCAAGCGGCTCGGGTTGATGGAACGGGAGGTCTTGGACGCGGCCGACCGTGACGACCACAGCCGGCTCGAGGAGTTGCTTGACGAGCTGCAGGGCGCTTGGACCGTGCGCGTCAAGAAGGGGCTGAAGTCCGATGCGGTCAAGCATCTCGATCGCATTCGCCGCGAAGAAGCCGCCGTGCGGCACAAGGAACTCCTGGCCGAGCTGGCCAAGTCGGAGGAACAAGGGGACGCGGCAGCGGGTCGCGCCGTGCTGGAGGCGTTGGACGAGCTGCACGAGCAGGGCCTCGTGCTGCTCGACGATGCGGCGGCCACCACCGTGGCGCGTGTCCGGGCCTGGGTTGAGAAATCCGAGAAGGACGAAGCCCGGCGGTTGGCGTTCAACGCCAAGCTGGCCGAGCTGATGCGTGAGCTGGCGAAAGACCCGCCGACCAAGAACGTCGCGCCGTTGCTGAAGTCGCTCCAGGCGATGGGATTGCCGTTGCCCGGCGGAGTAGCGTCCGAGGTGCGCAAATCAAGTGCGCGCTACCAGGAAATCCGGCGGCGGCGGCGCGCGCGTCGTCGGCTCCGTACTGTGCTGGGAGTCGTCGGGGTAACCTGCGCCCTGCTCGGGGTGGTCTGGTACGGCGCCCTTCAGTCGCGTTGTCGCGAGGCGGACGAGGCCCTGTCCGCGGCCTTCAAAGCGGGGAACCTGCCCGCCTTTGACAAGGCGCTCGCCGCGACCGAGCACGCCGGCGCCCTGTTCGGCAACCGCGTGAACTCGTCTTCCGAGGTCAAGGGATGGCGTGAGCGGCGTCCCCAACTCGCCGCCGCGTACGACCGCAAGGTTGACGGACACCGGCAGATATGGGAACAGCTCGCGGGCGTTCGGGAGAGCGGTTTCGAGGCGACTTTCGAGACCATCGAAACCGCGCTGGCCGAAGCCGAGGTGCTCAGTCTCGGGCCGGATGATGCCGGCCGGATCGACGCCTATCGCGCCGAATGGCATGCGGCCCGGGAGGCCGCGTTGAGCAACTTGCTCGCGCGAATCGAGGACCAGATGCTCGCCGACGGCGCATTCTCCGAGCTCACCGTGTCCGAGTTCGACGAGCGCGTTGCCGCCATCAAGGCCCTGGTCAGCGAGGGCGGGACGATCGAACCGGTCCCGGAGGAGTTGCGCTCCAAGCTGGCGGACGCGTCGATGCGGCTGTCGGGAATCGAGCGCGTGGCCCACGGCCGGCGCGAACGTCTGAACGCCATGACCGAGGCGGGAAGCGTGGCGACTTACATCGAAGCCGTGTCTGCCTATGTCGAGGCCTATCCGCGCGACCGCATGGCGACTGCGTTGGCGCCGCTTGTCGAAAGGGCGCCTCACTACCGGCGTCTCGAGGCCGTCAAACCGCCCGCGAACTACGTCGAAGCAAGCGCGCGCATCCCCTTCACGCGGCTGGTGGTCGACACGTTCTATCCGTCCGTGTCGGAGGACAACTACCTCTGGAAGGATCCGCTCGCGCGCCTCGAAGCGACCCACAGGAGCCTCGACCGGAAGTGGCCCGGGATCAAGGCCGCCCTGCTCTCGTTGCGGGACGACCGTTTCCTCGTTTCCATGTGGGAATACCGCGAAGCCGAAGACGCTCCGACCAAGTTCGTCGACGTACACGAGCTGGAGAAGCCACCGGGCCGGGATGATGCGTCCGTGGAGTGCCCGGTGTATTCGCCTCGTTCCCAGGATTCTTCGCCGTCTTTCAGAACGGAGACGATCAAGCCGCGGGATGCATTCCTGTTGCGACCCGCGGCGCACTGCGAGTTTCTGACTGCGCTCATGACCGAAGCCGAGCTGTTGGACCCGTCCGAGGGCGACGAGTTCATCCTGCGCAAAATCGACGAGCTGGTCGGTCTCGACGGGGTTTGCGGCGATTTCCTGCGGAGCAGCCTGCTGCAGTTCCTGGTGGGACAGTACACCGGGCTGGAGCTGGACTCGGCAATCCAGGAGCCCCTCAAACGCGCGTACTTCGATCTGGCGCGCCTGGGCGAGCGGGTTGGCGTCTCATGGCTCTGCCGTGAGAACCGCTACATCAAGAACGCCGACGCCGACGGGGCCGAACTGGTCGGCCGTCACTTTCCGAAGACCGGCGTGCTGGCCGCCCACCGCTTCGCGCGCATGCTGGACGTGGCCGCCTTCGGGCGCGCAGCCGGGTTTGCCGGCACGGCCACGGTTGAAGGTTCGGCGCCGTCCGAGCTGCGCCGCCCGGACGTATGCGAAGTGTGGGTGCTGCGTCCGAGTGGCGCAGACCGCTGCGCGGTAGAGGTCGTCGCGGAGACCGGGGACGACGGCGAGTTGTCGTGGTCGGGCGCGCTGCAACCCGGGGAACCGCTCTTCGCTCCCCGCGGCACAACCACCAGCCGCGAGCTCGTCGCGCGCCTGCGCGAGCGGAACGGTATAGCCGCCGGCAACCTGCTCAACGCCCGCTGGCCCGCTGTCTGGCCCGCAAACCGCCGGGATGCGAACGGCGAGTAGCCATCGTCCGCTTTTCAATTGCGCTCTCACGCGTTTTCGCGTAATGTTCATTGGAGTGCGGCTTGCGGCCGCGCGGTCGTCGAACTCCCAAGGAGGACAGTCGGTATGAAGCGATGGTTGGGTCTGGTTGTTGTCAGCATTGTATTCGCCGGTTCTTTCACGACTGCAGCCGAGCGCAAGCATCAGATTGGTGTTGGCGCGCACTACTGGCAGGCGGTCGAGAATATCGATGTTGACGACATCAACGAGAACGGTTTCTCGTACCTCGTGAGCTACCGCTACAGCCCGGTGTCTCTGTTTGCGCTGCAGGCCGAGCTCGAGATATTCCCCGAGGACTTCATGGGGATCGACGACGAGGTCTATTCGCCTCAGGGCATGCTGATCGTGGGAAGCGTCATATATGCCGGGCTCGGGATCGGCACCTACTACTACGACGGCGAGTTCACGGACGACCCTTTCTATATACTAAGGGCCGGCTTGGACCTGGAGCTCCTGCCGCGCATACACATCGACGTCAACGGCAACTACCAGTTCACGGACTTCGAGAGCCTGAAGAACATCGAGGATAACATCGATACCGATACCGTGACCCTTGGCGCCGCGGTCCGGTTCGAGTTCTAGGCGACTACTCTTCCACTGTCTCCGACACTACCCGTTCGAGCGCGTCGTGGATCGCGGTCAGCGATGCGCTGTATGCAACGCGGTGCACGGGGAGGCGCGAAGCGCTCACGCGTACGAACTGGCTCACGAACGATCCCGGTTCTTCGCCGATGGCTTTCTCGATCATCTTGAGCAGGCGCGTGTTCTGCCAGTTCAGGTTTCCGCCCATGATTACTTCCCCGGGGTCGAGGATCGTAACCAGAGGTTTGAGCCGTTGCGCGGCCCACCGCGGGATTCGCATCAGCCTGTTGGAAATGTCGCCGTCCGGATTGGCGATCAGGCTCATGTCTTCCGCGGTGAATCCTCCGAGAGGTTCCGGCTTGAGCGGGTCCGAAAGCTCGCCGGCACCGTAATGCTCGCCGTGATAGACCGATCCGCTCAGAAACATGCCGACGCCGAATCCGGCGATTGTATACTCATCTCCGTCCTGCAGGAAGTTCGAATGGAAGTAGAGGAAGTTGGCTTCGGAGGTGACCTGGCGCGCGAGGGCTTCGGCCCGAGTCGAGACCATTGCGTCGTTCTCCACCGTGACCGAAAAATCGAATTCGTCCCGCAGCACCTGCCCGAGAGAATAACCGGTCACATCCAGCCATTCCGAACGAATGACGAAGCCGCGGTCGCTGTCGACGATTCCCGGCATGCCGACTCCGGCTCCCAGCATCTGACCGGGCATGTCGCTGAGGTGCTCTTGAAACGCGCGGATCAGGTCCGGCAATCCGTCCAGTCCCGCCTCGAGATCGGCCGTGCCGATCTCGACGGTGTTGCCGCGGATGTTGACGGCGGTCATGTCCAGCACGCTTTCGTGGATCCCGAGACCCAGGACCCAGCCGTAGTCGGGGTTGAGCTCGACCAGCGTCTGCTTCTTGCCTACGCCGCGCGACTCGCGTTTGCCGACTTCTCGCACCAGCCCCATCTCCAGGAATTCGGACATGATGTTCGAGAGGGTCGAGCCGTGCATGCCGGTCATGTCCGAAAGCTGCTTGCGGGAAAGCAGCCCGTGACGGGCGAGGAGTCGCAGGGTCAGCCGCCGGTTGTGGATGGCGGCAAGCGTCTGGTTGACTTTAACCGTTCTGTGGGCCATGGGAAAGACCTCCCTGTGAGTAGTGAGAGCATCAAGAGTACCAGGCTCCAACAATAGTGCTTCACGATTGCCCTGTCTACCTAATAATGAAGGCTCGTCCGCGGAATCTGTGGGTAAGTTGTGGTCTTTTCCCAGGACCGACGAAGCAGGTCGTTTAGGCGTAACCAAGTAAGTGTGAGCTTAAGCGATGAAGTGTGGGGACAAGGCGGGCCGGGGCCCACAACCCAAGTTGCCCGGCCCTTCGCGGTTCCGT
>CAZKRK010000310.1:0-9436 GCA_964555035.1 uncultured Victivallales bacterium
AACCGCGAAGGGCCGGGCAACTTGGGTTGTGGGCCCCGGCCCGCCTTGTGGGAGAGAGTAGGGGCCGTTTCTGCCCACGATCCAACGGGAACCGCCCGTGACGCTCCTGGATGCCCCTTGCTCCTCCTCGCCAACGGCGAGAGTCGCCCGGGTAGCACAGCTCGCCAACGGCGAGCAATATCGCAGCCCGGCGAGGATCGCGGGGGTTGCCGCGGTTGACCGCGCCGACAACTCGTAGCACGGAACCGCTACGCCTTCTTCCGGCCGCGCGACTTCTTCAAACCGGCCGCGATGTCGTCGACAGTCAGATCATCGAGATGTTCGTGCCGGCTCTTCGAGTAATTGCCACTCCCCCCGTCGAACTGCTGGAGAAATCGAATCATGCCGACAGCACCAATCTCTCGTTTCAGCGCGGCCAGTCCTCGAACACGCACTTGGTTCATCGTCAACGCGTCTGCGCTCATGGTTCCACCTGTTCTGCTATCCATCCTAGAGGGTTCTTGACGCTCACTCGGAGCACCTTGTCATGCTTGCGGGCCATTCTGAGTAGGGCGTCGTCGGTCGTAAGCATTACCTCCACCAAGCCGGACTCTGCGCAAGCCACATGAAACGCATCCATAGCCTTGAAACCCAATTCGGAGAGCTCACGGGCGCGCTTCGTTTCCACATCACCCGCTACGATGATCTCCGACGCCTCCGCGAGAAGCTGAGAGACCCGCTCCAGGCGTTCTGGATCCGGGATACGCGACACTTCAAGGTCCACAACATCGCTACCTACCCATACCCAACTGCTCCGCCGAACTCTTTCGAGTATCAACTCGACAGCTTCGGCCTCCATGTGGATACGTTCTTGTCTCTGGTTGTCGAACGGCCGGTTGATGCAGCAGACATCCAAGTATATGCGCGCACGCCTTTTCATCGCTTATCTCTTCTCAAATATACGCTTTCTGCAGTCCGTCGACAAGTACAGCCTCGCAAGGTCCATCTCGGTTCGACGAGCAGTCCCTCTACGGACGCCGTGGCGGTGGTTCCATCTTGTCGCAAATCGCCTTCCACTCGGCGACAACCCGGTCGCGGCGTTCGGGGCTGTCGGTCAAGGGTGTGACCTTGGGTCCGTCCTGGACGATCCGTGCCAATGCATCCGCGGCCAGGTCGCATATCCGCGCATCAGCCCAACCGGAACTGGCCGTGTCATCGAGCAGCTCGCGCAGGCGCGGTATGGCGCGGCGGGATTTGGCAGCCTTCAAGGCGTCGATCGCTTCCCTGCACACGTGCTGGCTGGCCATGTAGGCGAGACGCAGCAGCGCGTCCACCGCCTCGTCGCTACCGATCTGGCCGAGTGCGTGCACTCCGGTGGTGGACGGTTGAATGAGTTCCGAAAGATCCGCACTCCCAATGGCTATGAAATCGGAAGACTCGCCGACAGGTGGGACTGTGGGTTTCGTATCAATCCGGCTGACAATGATCGGTACGGCCTCTTCAAGCCCCAGACTTCCGGCCAGACTTGTGGCGCTACCCCGCAATTCCTCGTCGTCACCCCGGAGTGCCGCCATCACGATGAGGCGCAGGGCTTCTCGCCATCTCGCCAGGTCCGATTCCGGAGCCGTTGGCGCAGGGACGGGGCGTACGCCGAAAAAGGACAGATCGGCATCGCGTTTCGCCCAGCCCGCTGCCAACGCGCTGAGGATCCAGCTCTTCCGACACGTCTCCGCTGACGTCTTGTACATTCGAAGCAATTCGCCGGTGACATCTACGGAGAGGGGGTGCGCGGGGAGAGCCTTTGCTCTCACTTTCCTAAGGATCCCTTCTCTCTCTTGCGTGACTTGCTCCAGGTACCTGCATGTGAACACCTCTCGCACGCGTTTGGACGCCGAGAAACCGGCAGTCGCCACAACCTTGGCCCTGGCTTCGTGCGGGCCCAGAGCAATCCCAAGGAGGATCGGTACGTGCTCCACATCAACAGCGTGGGCCAGGGCACTCCCCGCAAAGTCGGCGACCTGATCCTCGGTGAATGGCGAACGCAAACGGATTGGCACGAAATCACATTGCCTCTCATCGGCCGCCGATGTCAGCTCCAACAGTGGACCAACGGCCTTGTCGCCCAGCTTCTTCGCGGCGAGGCTGAGAATCCAGGGACAGTTGCCGTGTTGGGCGATGAAGCCGGGTACTTCGAGCGCTGCCGCCAGGTAGCGGTCCAGCTCGGGATCATCAATGTGCAGCAGCTCGTCAACGACTTCCCCGCGGCTCATGCGTTCGAGCAGGTTGCTCACGTTGGGCGTGGCGACAAAGGAGCGCGTCCACGCGGGCATCTTCGGGACCTGTCCCGTCGACCATTGCGACCGCCATTGCTCATCGGTCAAGCGGTCCGCGATCGGTTGCTTGAACTCGAAGTAGGAATAGACGGCGCCTTTCAGGAGGTGGTGCGCGCCGCCCTTCTCGACGATAGCGTAGATGGGCATGGCGCCGCCCGTTCCAACTTCCAAGCACTTCTGGGTCAGTAGTTCGGTGTGGACGTCGGCGATCAGTGACATCCACGGGAAACTACTATCCGCCTCCGTGTTGAAATCGAACCCCTGCAGGTCGCCGACTATGTTGGCGTAGCGGTCGAAGATTGACAGTTCCTTTTTGGTAAACTCCTCTCCCGCAAACTGCTTGCGCAGCATTTCGGTCAGTGACTCAAGGAGCTTGCCGAAAGCGCTGAAACGTTCGACCTCGACGCCTCCCAAATCGCCGAGGACGTCGATTGTGAGACGGTTGAGGCGCGTTATGGCTGAGAGGAAAGCGGGGTTGGGTTCGACGTAGCCCGGCATGGGGGTGGACGCTGTGCAACCGAGACATATCACACTCTGCTTCGCGTGCAGCGCCCACGTGTGGCGCATGGAGGCCCACGAGCTGATGGCGGTCATGAGCGACTTGTCGGCGTAGGCGGCGGTTTTGCAGAAGGGTGAGGCCCTGGCGTGCGGGTTGGCTGTCAGCGTTTCGGCGATCTTGAGGAACTGGACGTAGTGGGATGGAGTCTGGTCCGATTTGAGGGTCTCCAACATGTCGGTCGATTTGCGCAGGCCGTCGCGGTAGGAATCGGACTGTGTGTCGGGTTGCTTCTCCTGAAGCGCTCGGGCCCGCGCGGCGCCGTTGGCGGCCATCATGTCCAGGCCGGATGGGAAGCCTCTTGACGCCACATTGGGGTGGGTCAGGTTCATGAAGATCTCGCTGTCGGGGATGTACCGTTTGCCGAAGAGCCGCATGCCCTTGGTGAGCTGAACCCAGTTGCCCATTTCGCCCGGGCCGAGGACCATGGAGTTGATCCTGGGGTCGCGCAGTGTCTTCGCTTCTTCGCGGCACCGATCGCCGAACGTCTTCGTGCCGGGTGCGTGGTCTATGCCTTCGATCGCTGCGTGGAATTCGAGCGGGGTCAGGTCGTCTGTCGGGGCGATCAGATATGAGTAGGTGCGGTCTAGTTTCTTCCAGATCGCGAGCGCTTCTTCGTTCGAGCGCAGGGCGCGAACCAGGTGCGCGGCCATCGCCAGCTCGCGGTCCGACTTGAGGCGGAACGCGGCGTTGCCGTACCAGGTCATGGCCTTGAAATAGCGGCGCAGCTCACGGCTCTCGGTGTAGAAGCCGCGCGGTTTGAATTGGGTGTAGTCGATCCGGTAGCCGAACAGGGGTGATGGCGCGATTCCTCCCGCGGCCCGAATGAGCGCGAGCTCGTCGGCGACAACGCCCTCGGCGGCGCCCTCCAGGCCAAGCAAGAAGCTGGCGACATGCAGAAAGGCGATGGCGTTGGTGGCTGCGTCACACGGTTGCATGTTGCCGACGTCGCCGATCAGCTCGTCCGTCAGGGTCGCGACATCGTCAACGAACCCTTCTTCGACCTTCTTGAGCTGGTCCTCGAGAATTACGTGGAAGGTGCGATGAACCGAATCCGCGGTGATGAAGGCTGGCAGGGGCGACCCGAAATAGGGCGAGAAAATGCGGTGGTAGTAGCGGGGGGTAACCACAAAGCCGTTTGCTCTGAGCAGTGCCTTCCCGGCCGGCGGGCCGTCGTAGTGCCGGATCCCTTTGATGGCATCCAGATCGGAAACCACGTCGGCCCGCGGCTGTAAGGGCGTCAGCGGCAGGAGCGCCGTGAGCAGTGCCCGTAGCGATGCTCTCATGGCGACGAACCATACTCCGCACGGTCCGTAGATGCGAGTGAATTCGGGACGCATACCGCCGGCTTCAGGGGTTCCTGCGATAACGTTCATCTCGGTTGAGGGAACGGTTTTCAGTGGGCCGGATTTGCAATCCGGCCGCGAGAGGGATGGGCATGTTGTCGAGAATGAACTGGCCCAGGGCGGGCCATTCTCCCGGAACGCTCCACATTCTCTCGGCCGGATTGCAAATCCGGCCCACCGATTCGCCCGTCACGGCCTTCGGGATGACAGGGCGGTGACCCGAGTTTGCAGACCGGTGCAGCACGCGCGTGCCCGCTCAGAACACTATCGGCGCGAACACCTCGTAGGCGGCGAGTTTTTCGCGGCCATTGAGGAAGGCAAGCTCGATCACGAAGTCGACGCTGGCCACAACGCCGCCCGCCTTCTCGATCAGCTTTGCCGCCGCCGCGGCAGTGCCGCCCGTCGCAAGGAGGTCGTCCAGGAGAACCACTTTTTCCTCGGGCTCGAACGCATCCTGGTGGATCGCGATGGTGTTGGTCCCGTACTCCAGCTCGTAGCTCTCCTCGAAGGTCTTGTAGGGCAGCTTGCCCTTTTTGCGAATCGGTACCAGCCCGATCCCCAGGCGGTCCGCAAGGGCGCCGCCGAAGAGGAACCCGCGCGCGTCCACCGCCGCGATCTTGGTTACTCCGCGGTCGCGATGGCGGTCGACGAAGATATCGATCGTGGCTCGGAACAACTCCGGATCGCTCAAGATCGGGGTGATGTCCTTGAAGATGATCCCCTCCTGGGGGAAGTCGGGTACGTCGCGGATTGCGGCCTTGATTCTGTCGGCACTCATCGTCGTTTCTCCTTTCCTATTCGCCCGGCCTCTTCAGGGGGTCGCCGCCCCTGCCAAGGTCGTAGAGCAACTCGATCTCATCGGGAGACAGGGCCCGCTCCCATATCGCCATCTCGTCCAGAAGACCGCCGAAACGGCGCGCATTGCCGGGCCCGTACCGTGCGTCGCCGAACGTGACGCCCTCCAAAAGGGCAGTGGCGACAGGAATGGAACTAACGTCCGTAAACGTTTCGCGTTTCCCATCCACGTAGACCGCGACGTTACTGAGCTCACGGTCGCCCTTGTCTTCGTAGGCCACGGCCACATGGCGCCAGCGCTTGTCGTCAACGCGGTTCATGGCGACGACGTAGCCTCCCTGTACTTCGACCCGGACTCGCCCGGAATCCAGACGAATGTCCCACGTGGCGCCTTTTCGGTTGCGCACGCCCCAGTGCACAAGCGTCGGCCACTTCTGACCCTTTTCGACGTAGACCCAAAAAGCGACCGTTCTGCTGTTCGCCCCGCCGACGCCCCGGTAGTCCCGCAGGAACACGGTGTTCTTCACACCGTCAAACCGGCAGGCCCGTCCGACCTGGCCCGATTCTCCGAGGCTCACACCATCCACTACCGCGTGGCGTCCGTTGCCGGAAAGGTCCGCCAGTTCCTCCCGGGCGCCCGTCTCATCGAACGGCCAGTAGCCGGCAAGACCCGCCAGGAGGGTGCTCGGTGCTTCGACCGTCTCGACAGGACCGGACAGTGGCGCCACTACGGGTACGGCGGAGAAGTCCTTTGCCGCGGGTTGCACCTCTTTCGGCGGTGGCCCAGGTGACGCGGGTGGTGCGAGCACGGCTGCCAGCAGCGCATATTCGACCTCGGCGGCTTCCTGGGCCTCGCGGGCCTGGCGCGCTTCAGCCATTTTCCCGGCTCGTGTCAGGTCGCGTGAGAGATCGGCCAGCGACTCCATGTAACCTCTTTGGAGCTCGGCCAGTCTGCGCCGGTAGTCCGCTTCGACCTTCGCGGAAGCTGCCGCGCAGGATTTCACCAGGGCTGCGAGGAGGCTCGGTGCGCCTTCGGGGGCGTCCTCGGGAACTGAGTGCTCGCGCCGATACCGTGCCGCCTCCCGCCGCACGGCCATCAGGGCCTCCAGTTTGCCGCTCTTCCTACAGGCCTCCTCAACGCCGGTCAGCTTGCGTCCATAGAAGGTGATCACCTTCTTCCGGGAAGCAGCGCGTCTTTCCTCCGCACGCGTCTTTTCCCGTACCAGGATCGCCTTGAGATCGGCAGCCGACCTCCTCGGTCCGTCCGAGGGCGCCGCAAGTGCACCGATAGCTGCCACCGCAACACATGCCACCGTCACGAGTCGCCACATGGTCCACTCCCTTTTCCGACAATCCACACCCCGGCTCATGCTCACGGAATCCGGCCGCGAGAAGGTAGCGGACGATCAGCCCAGCGCCGCCTGCGCCGCGGCCAGGCGCGCGATGGGCACGCGGTACGGGCTGCAGGAGACATAGTTGAGACCGACCTTGTGGCAGAAACCGACCGACTTCGGCTCGCCCCCGTGCTCGCCGCAGATGCCGAGCTTGATCCTGGGGCGCGTCTTGCGGCCGAGAGTGACCGCGGTTTCGACGAGTCGCCCGATTCCGTTCTGGTCCAGGACCTGGAACGGGTCGTAGTCGTAGACCCCCATATCCACGTAGTCCTTCAGGAATTTGCCCGCGTCGTCACGCGAGAAACCGCAGCCCATCTGGGTCAGGTCGTTGGTGCCGAACGAGAAGAACTCCGCCTCGGCGGCGATTTCGTCCGCCGTCATTGCCGCACGGGGCACCTCGATCATGGTACCGATCATCACCTTGAGTTTCTTCTTCCTGGCCTTTTCGACTTCCTTGATTGTCTCCCGCACGATCCGCTTCTGGTGGGCCAGCTCTTTGACGTTGCCTACCAGCGGGATCATGATTTCGGCCCTGGCATCCTTGACCTTGCAGGCGGCCTCGCAGATGGCGCGCGTCTGCATGGCGGTGACCTCGGGGTAAGTCATGCCCAGGCGGCAGCCGCGATGGCCGAGCATGGGATTGAATTCCTTGAGGCCGCCGACGAGCCGCTTGATCTCGGCCGGCTTGATGCCCATCTTCTGCGCCATTTCCTTTTGCCCGGCCGCGTCGTGCGGCAGGAACTCGTGCAACGGCGGATCGAGCAGGCGGATCGTGCACGGACGCCCCTTGAGGGCCCGGAAGATGCCTTCGAAGTCCTTGCGCTGGAGCGGAAGCAGCTCTTTCAGGGCCTGGTTGTACTGCTTCAACGGGGCCTTCAGCTTCGCTTCGACTTCCTTGCGCTCTTTGCCCTCGGAGCGCTCGAGTTCCCGGCGCAGGGTCTTGACCGTCTCGGCCACCAGGATCAGCCGCCGGAAGGAGACGATGCGGTCGCCTTCGAAGAACATGTGTTCGGTGCGACAGAGACCGATGCCTTCGGCGCCGAACTTGACGGCCACGGCCGTATCGTGCGGCGTGTCCGCGTTCGTGCGCACGCCCAGCTTGCGATACTTGTCGGCCAGGCGCATGATCTCGCCGAACGGGCCGGTGAGCTTCGGATCGACGGTGTCCACCTTGCCCGCGTACACGGCGCCGATGGAGCCGTTCAGAGAAATCCAGTCGCCTTCCTTGACGACCGTGCGGCCTACCTTGAAGCGTTTGCACCTGTAGTCGATGCCGATGTCTCCGGCGCCGGCCACGCAGCACGTGCCCATGCCGCGCGCAACCACGGCCGCATGCGACGTCATGCCGCCGCGCGCGGTGAGGATGCCCCTGGCGGCCGCCATGCCGCCGATATCTTCCGGGCTGGTTTCGATCCGGCACAGGATCACGGTCTCGCCCATCTCCGCCCAGATTTCGGCCTGTTCCGCCGTGAACACTACGCGGCCGGTTGCGGCGCCGGGTGAGGCCGGCAACCCGACCGTCAACCGCTTGGCGGCGTCTTCGGACGCCTTTACGAATACCGGGTGCAGGAGCTGGTCAAGCGAGGCCGGGTCGACGCGCAAGACGGCCTGCTTCTCCGTGATGAGCTTCTCTTTCACCATGTCGCTGGCGATCTTGACCGCAGCCGCGGCGGTGCGCTTGCCGTTGCGCGTCTGGAGCATGTAGAGTGTTCCGTCCTCGATGGTGAACTCGAGGTCCTGCATGTCGCGGTAGTGCTTCTCGAGTTTGACGCGAAAGCCGTCGAGTTGCTTGAAGACCTTCGGCATTGCCTCTTCCAGGGAGGGATAGTTCACCTTGCGCTCGGCTTCGGCGATGCCCTGTGACTTTGCCCACTCACGCGATCCCTTGCGCGTGATCTGCTGCGGCGTGCGAATTCCCGCCACGACGTCCTCGCCCTGGGCGTTGATCAGGTATTCGCCGTAGAAGTACTTGTTTTCGCCCGTGGACGGATCGCGCGTGAAGGCCACGCCCGTGGCGGAGTTGCTCCCGGAGTTTCCGAAGACCATCGTCTGCACGTTCACCGCCGTGCCCAGCAGTCCGCGGATGTCGTGCAGTTCGCGATAGCGGATCGCGCGCGGGTTGTTCCAGGAGCCGAAGACGGCATCGATGCCCTGGCGGAGCTGCTCCATGGGGTCGTTGGGGAATGTCTTGCCCGTATCGCGTTTGACCACCTTCTTGTAACGCTCGATGACTTCCTTCAGATCGTCAACGGTCAGGTCGGTGTCCAGCTTCGCTTTGCGCTTCTTCTTCACGGCGTCGAGCTCGTGCTCGAAATCGTGATGCGGCACTCCCATCACGACGTCGCCGAACATCTGGATAAAGCGGCGGTAGGAGTCCATCACGAATCGCTCGTTGCTCGTGCGCGCGATCATGACTGCGACCGTTTCCGGGTTGAGACCGAGGTTGAGGACCGTGTCCATCATGCCGGGCATCGAAACCGCCGCGCCGGAGCGAACCGACAGCAGCAGAGGATTGGGACCTTTGCCGAACGTCTTGCCGGTGTTCTTCTCGATTTTCGCGAGGGCCTTGGCGATCTGCTTTTCGATGAGGCCGAAGAGCTTCTTCTTGCCGACGGTGTAGTAGGCGTCGCAGGCTTCAGTCGTCAGCGTGAATCCCGGGGGAACAGGCAATCCGATCTGGGCCATCTCCGCCAGGTTGGCGCCCTTTCCGCCCAGCAGTTGTTTCATTTCGGCTTTGCCCTCGGAGATCCCGGGGCCGAATGTATAGACGTATTTCTTGGCCATTTGCGTTGTCCTCCCGGCCGCCGTACAGCGGCTCAATGTATGCAATGCGTTCCGAATACAAACCCACGCTTCGCTATCAGCAAAACCGGCGGTGGACTCTACGGGGGGGAGGGTGGAGTGTCAATGCGATATGGCGCAGGGGGCCGGGAGTTGGCCGTATCTGCGATCTGTTGCACTTGACCGGGGCCACCGCCGGGCATGTCCTCTCTTTTGTACACATCTGGGCGTTTCTGCTCACTCTCCGCCCGC
>CAZKRK010000311.1:0-9324 GCA_964555035.1 uncultured Victivallales bacterium
CCCGCTCCTGCGACACAAGGTCGCAGGGGGCGTGGCCATAATGAGAATTGCTGCGCCCCCCCCCGAAATCTTGACATCACCCTTGGCGGCACATTAGGCTATTGGGGAATGTATTGACTGTCCGATCTGGCTGTTTGGTGGCTTGTTGCATAGGAGGCGGAAAGAACTATGAATACTCTGTTCTGTCATGCTCGCATGCGCTTCGGGCGCGTTTTCGTTCCGGCAACCCTCGGCGTTACGCTGGGGGTTCTGCTCTTCCGCGGGTCCTCCGCGTTGGGGGCGGCCGGGGACATTGCTATCTACCGCGCGGCGTCGGCCGACGAGGCCATCACAACGGCCAGTTTCGACCATACTTGGGACACAACCCACCGGGAGGACTCGGCCACGTACGAGCTCGACACGAACAACGTGAGCGTCAAGTGCAAGGCCGGCCACCATCTCGTGCTTTACAGCGCCAGGTTTGACTCAACGAGCGGCGCCAACCGCTCGGAGGTCCAGTCGCAGATTCGCCTGGCCGGGGCAAACCAGCCCATCGGCTGGTCGCAGGGGTACATCCGACGGGCCAACAACGATGACGAGCTGATCACGGCCGGTGGCGGCATCGTCGAAGTCGCCGGCGATGACGACGTGGTTTCGTTGCGGTCGTTCCGCACGGACAGTAACGGCGCCGGCGTGAAACGCTTCAGCAACGCGTCCGCGATCCAGCTCGTCAAACTCGATGACGCCTGGGATTACTGCCGCCTGTCGCGCACGAACAACGCGACCGGTCCGGGCACGTCGTTCGGGGCTGTTGCCTACAACAGGCAGGACGAGCTGGACGCCGGATCGTTCGCTCATACGAACGGCAGTGCGGACATCACGCTCAAGGCCGCCGGGCACTACCTGGTGCTGGCCAATACGTATCTGCGGCATACGGGCGGCAGTCGGCGGTGCGGTTTCGTTCAACGTCTGACGCTGGACGGGACGCAGATCGCCGGCTCGCGAACAACGGTCTACATGCGCGGAAACTCCGAGAGTTGCCTTGATGGCGCCGCCACGGCGGCCATGATTATCGAGACGACCAGCGCCAACCAGGTCCTGAAGGTCCAGTGCATGAAGGAAGACGGGCAGGCCGCCGCGAACATCATCGGCGCCAGAACCGCCGTCACGATCGCCAAGCTGCCCGACACGGCCGAGTACATCCGGCTCGACGACAGCGGAACGGACGACTTCAACCCGGGCACGACGACGGCCCTGGGTTGGGACACGGAGCTCGAGTACGATCACTGTTTCACTCACAACGACAGCCGGATCGGCGTGACCGAGGATGACGACTACCTTTTCTTCTGTACGCTCTACGACAACGACGACGACAATGAGCGCGTCCAGTGGTGGCAGCGCTGGCGCAAGAACGGGAGCACGATCTATCCGTACGGCACCACGGGGCGGTATTCGCGCAACGCGAACGACAATGGCGGCACCAACCACAAGAACGGCAACCGCTCGGCGATCGTGGTCGACCTGGTCGCGGGCGACTACATCGAGAGCGTTTCGGAGCAGCTTGGCAACAGCGGCACGTTGAGCGCGAACGTCAAGGGCGTGCAGGGTGTGCGGCTGAGCAGCGTTTTCGATCCGCCCGACCCGAACGGGCCCATGGTGGAAAACGCCCGCTCGGGCGCGACGGGTGTCGTGGACACGAGCGCCGTCATGCCCGGCGATCTGATTTCGACCGGCACCTCGGCGACCACCCTCTGGGTCTACTACGGCACGAACGACGGGGGCGAGGTCGCGGGCAACTGGGACACCAACGCGTGTTTCGACGCGGGTCTGGACGCGGGCCCGCACAGCACGAACGTGACGGGGCTGACGCCCAACACGGTCTACTACTACCGCTTTGCCGCGAGCAACGCGACCACGAACGCGTGGGCCAGATACGTGAAGTCGTTCAAGACGCTTGGTCCGCCGACCGTGACCCACGACGGCGGGGCGTACGCGCGCGTGGCGGGCGTGACGATGAGCGGCGAGCTGACCGACGGCACCGGCGCGGACGCCACGATCTACTGGGGGAGGACGGACGGGGGGACGAACCACAACGCCTGGGAGCACACGAACACGCTGGGGCAGGTCAACGTCGGCTGGTTCGGTGTGGGAGAGAGCTGGGCGCAGAGTCTGACCGGCGTCGACATCACCAACGAAACGCCCGCCCTGGCCGGGAGCGAGGTGCGGCAGTTCGACGCCTGGACGGTCACCGGAGGCGGGAACGACATCGGGAACACAAACGACTGCTGCCGGTTCGCCTACACGCAACTGACGGGGGATTTCGACGTCTATTGCCGCGCGAGCGACTTCACCGGCGGGAGCGACGGCTGGCGCAAGGGCGGCTTGATGGCGCGCGAGTCCCTGGACGGCACGAGCCGGAACGCTTTCATCGGGCGGACGCCGGCCTCGGGCCAGAAGCGCATCACGTTCCAGTACCGCGAGACGGATGCGGGGATTACCCCAAGTACAACGGCCAACGGTTTCACGGCTTCTCACTACTGGTTGCGGCTCATTCGTGTGGGCGACACTTTCAGCGGTTACCGGGCGCCCGACGCGGGCGGCACGCCGGGGGCCTGGTCGCAAATGGGGTTGAGCCGGACGGTCGACATGAGCGACGGCGTCTACGTCGGACTTGCGGTGACGGCGCGCAACGCCGGCCAGCTCACTTCATGCACGTTCGACCGGTTGGGCGGAATCACGTCCGGCGTGGACGAGCTCCTCTACGGCATCGAGCACCACTACCGCGTGTACGCGACCAACACCTACGGCGCCGATTGGTCCGACGCCACGGAGTCTTTCCACACCGTGGCGCCCGACTGGACCGGCATCGCCTGCGACCCCGCGACCGACCTGACGCCGGATTCGGCAACTTTGAACGGCAGCTTCAACGGCACGGGCGCGGTGTTCGACGTTTTCGTGTACTGGGGCACGAGCGACGGCGGAACGAACGCGTCCGCGTGGGGGCGCACCAACCTGGTCGCGGCGTACACCAATGTCGGCCGGACCGCCCTGGCGTATGCCGCGACGGGACTGGTCAGCGGCACGGAGTACTTCTATACGTTCAGCGCGACCAACGTGGCCACGAACATGTGGGCCGCCGGTCCGAGCGCGAGTTTTACGGCCGTGATCGCCCCGACGATAGACAACAGCACCGGCGCCGTGGTGCGCATGGCCGACGCCACCCTGCGGGGCGAGCTGTCGACCGGCGGGGCGGGCGATGTGACGGTCTACTGGGGGACGTCCGACGGTGGCACCAACCACGGCACGTGGCAGTACACCAACACGCTTGGCGAGCTCCTGCAGGGGCCGTTCGAGACCGATGCGGGCGAAGTCGTCCTGTACGGTCTGACCTACTACTACCGTTGCTACGTTACCAACGCGATGGGTGAGGACTGGTCGGGGGTCGAGGAGTTCGAGAGCCTGGCGCCGAGAGGCCACTCCGTCGAGGCGGGAACGGTCAGCGCCGGCGGTACCTGGACGAGGGTGGAGCTCGACAGGGACTACGACAGCCCGGTTGTCGTGTGTACCGTCACCTACGCCTCCAACACGGTGCCCGCCGTTGCCGTCGCCCGCGTGCGGAACGTGGAACGGGACTCTTTTGAGGTCAAGCTGCAAAACCCCGGCGATCAGGTGCCCCTGGTTGCCGATACAATCCACTACCTCGTGATGGATGAAGGCACGAACCGGTTGCCGGACGGACGCAGCATCGAGGCGCACCGCGTAGTCTCCGACGGCGTCAACAACAAGACCGAGAACTGGAACGCGAACCAGTTGGAGAAGATCACGTACGGTCACACGTACAGCAATCCCGTCGTTCTCGGGCAGGTGATGACGGCCAACGATTCGCGATGGTCCTCGTTCTGGTCGAGCGACGGCGCGGGTGGCCCGCCCGACGGTACGAACTGCTACGTGGGCAAGCACGTGGGCGAAGATCCCGACGCCGTACGTGCAGACGAGACGTTGGGGGTCATCGTTGTCGAGGCCGGGACCGGTGAAATCGGCGGTGTGCCGTACGAAGCCGGGGTCGGCCCCAAGCTCATACAGAGCGTTGGCGAAGCACCGCCCTATTCGTATGCGTTGACGGCGTTCTCGGCCGCGCCCGAAGTAGGTGTCGCCTGCCAGGTCGACATGGACGGCGCCGACGGTTGCTGGGTCGGGCTCTACGGGGCGGCGCCGCTGACGGCCACGTCGATGGACCTGGTCGTCATCGAGGACGAGGTCGGCGACGCAGACCGGGGGCACGTTGCGGAAAAGGCGGCATACTGGGTGTTCGGCTCGGCCGTGGCGTCCGGGAATGACCTGTTCGTCACAAACCTGCCGCCCACCGCGGTGTCGAGCAACTCCGCCACTTTTCATGCGGAGCTTCGCGGCGCCGGGTCGGCTTTCGACGTGACCCTGTACTGGGGCACGAGCGACGGCGGCACGAACGCCGGGGCGTGGGCGTACACGAACGTCATCGGCTCCTACGCCGACGAACCGGCCCGCGCCATCGGCTTTGCCGCCACCGGCCTCACCGACAGGACGGAGTATCACTACGCATTCACGGCGTCGAACCAGCACGAGGTTCTCTGGGGCACGCCGAGCGTGACGTTCACGACGCTTGACGATCCCGAGGTCGACAACGGCACGGGCGCGCAGGTGGTCGAGGGCAGCGCCACGCTGAGCGGCGAGCTGCTCGCCGGCGGCTTGGCCGACGTGACCGTCTACTGGGGGCTCTTCGACGGTGGAACAAACGCGTCCGCGTGGCAGCAGGCCAATCCGCTGGGCGAGCTGCTCAACGGCGCTTTTGCCACCGATACCACGAGCAACCTGCTGTACGGTGCGGTGTACTACTACCGCTGCTACGCGACCAACGCGTACGGCGAGGACTGGGCGGATTCTACCGCCCGGTTCGCGGCATGGTCGCCGGCCGACCCGGGCGTGCCGGTGACGGACGGCCTCGCGCTGTGGCTCGATGGGTCGGACATCGACGGACAGGGTGACGGCACGACGGGCGACCCGACCGACGGGGAGAACGTTGCCGTGTGGTACGACAAGTCCGGCAACGGCAACAACGCCGGCACGAGCACCAACTACCCTACCGTGGCCGATGGCATGGTCAACGGCCGTCCCGTGGTGCAGTTCGCCAGTGCCGCCCACTTTCTCACGTTCGACAGTCCCGTTGTCGCGCAGGGCAGCACGGCATTCGTCATCTACAGGCGGACCTCGGGCGATGGCTGGGCGAATCCGATCAACAGCAGAAACCAGGGCGGCAACGGCTGGTTGCATATGATGCGGGGCAACCATCCCGGCGAACGCGTGCTGATGAAGGGCAGCGGAAATCAGAACCTCTTCTCGGGCGTCTCCGCCGCCACCTGGAACATCCAGGCCGTGCAGCTTGTTTCGGGCGACTACCGCCTGTGGGTGGACGGCGCTCTGACCGGCCCCAGCGCGTCCACGCAGACGTTCACACCCTTCACCGACGTGGGCAACATCATCGGCGACTTCGCCGAGGTGCTCATTTACGACGACGTGTTGACCGGCCAGGAGCACGACCAGGTGGGCGGCTACCTGGCCTGGAAACACGACATCGCGTCGTCCTATCCCGCGTACGTGTCTCCCGACGGCATCGGCATCGCCAACCTCTCGGCCACCGGTCTGATGACCAACGCGGCCGCGTTGAACGCCACGCTGGCGGGGACGGGCTGGGTGTTCGACGTGTGGGTGCACTGGGGTACGAACGACGGCGCAAGGGTTGCGGCCGATTGGGATCACAGTGAGTTTGTCGGCTTCTACACCAACTACCAGGGGGCGATCGGCCACACGGTCTCCGGGCTGGTGAGCGACACCGATTGCTTCTACACGTTCCAGGCCACGAACACGGCCAGGGACCTATGGGCCGCGCCCAGCGTGCCGTTCACGCCCCTGGGCACGCTCGTTGTTTCCAACCTGGCCGTGGGCACGCTCACGGTCGATACCGCCGAATTGCGGGCCGAGCTCATCGACGGCGGCGCCGGGGACATTACCTTCTATTGCGGGCGCACGGATGCCGGCATGAATCACGCGGGTTGGGAGTATACCGACAGCCTGGGCCCGCAGTACCCCGGCACGTACGCGACCTCCGTCAGCGGCCTCGTCGCCGGCGCCGCGTACTACTACCGCGCGTACGCGACCAATGCCGCAAGCGAAGCGTGGGGCGACCCGGCCACGTGCTTCACGGCCACGCCGGCGGTGGTCTCGATCGACGACGTGGTGGTGACCGAAGGCGACGTCGGCAGCGTCGGCGCGGTCTTCACGGTAACGGCCTCGCCCACGAACAGGGTGGCCGTTTCCGTCAACTACGCCACGGTGGCCGGTTCGGCCGTGGAGGGGAGTGACTATGTCGGCGCCGCCGGCACGCTGCTCATTCCGCCGGGCGTGACCAGCTCGCAGATTACGGTCCTCGTCTCCGGCGACACCGAGTACGAGTATCCGCCCGAGACCTTCAGCGTGCAGCTCGACAATCCGACGAACTGCACCACCGGCGACGCCGTGGGCGCCGGCACGATTCTCGACAACGACCTGCCCAAGCTGCTCACCGCCTGGGAATGCCGCATGAAGATCACCTTCGACGGGTATGCGGGCGACGAAACCCTGACCAATTTCCCGGCGCTGGTGCGGTTCAGCGAAGCGGGCATTCCCGGGTTCGCGTATCACTCGTTCACTTCGGACGCCGGCCACGATCTGCGTTTCGTCGACGCCGGCCGGAGCAGGTGGCTCAACTACGAAATCGACACCTGGAACACCAACGGCGAGTCCTGCGTGTGGGTGCAGTTGCCCGAGCTCCCGTCCGGCGGCACGCACGCCTGGGCGGTCTGGGGCAACGACGCGTTGCTGAACGCCGGAACGGTCGGCGGCGCCACCGACCTCGCCGGCTGCGTGCTGTGGCTCAAGGCGGACGAGGGTGTGGTGACGAACGGGACCAACGTCACGTCCTGGCTGGATCGGTCCGGGCAGGGGCACGATGTTTCGCAGGCCGTGGTCACGAATCAGCCGCTGTTGGCTACGAACGTGGTTGGCGGCAAGCCGGTCGTGCGGTTCGATGCGAACGATCGGCACCTGATTCGCGCCGATGCGCTCGGTTTCACCGGGAACGCCGCCGTGACCGTGTTCATGGTCATAGAGGCCGACGACGTCACCTCCATTCGACGCGCCCTGCACCTTGGGAACGCCGCCGGCAAGGAACAGGAGACGATTGGGTTCGCGGCGGATTCCTCCTTCAGGTACAACAACGGCAACCGCGTATTCACCAATGCTCCATTGACGGGCGGTATCGGGATAGGGACGTGGGTGGCCGAAGCCGGCGGCTCTTACGGCGAGGGACGTTTCTTCAAGAACGGGGTCGAGCAGGCCCAGACCGAAGCGACCAACCCCGGTTTTCTCAAGAACCTCGTCGACGGCGAGACCCTGATCGGGCAGGGCAGGAGCAAGACGGGGGGGCGGAGCGACCCCTTCCTGGGCGATATCGCCGAGATCGTTGTCTACGACCGTGCATTGAACGCCAACGAGCGAGAGAGCGTAGGCCACTACCTCGAACAGAAGTATGGTCTCGACACCGACTACGCCGGGCAGGATCCGTATGTCACGCCGCCGCTCTACACACGCGACGGGTCGACGTGGTCGCAGGGCTACGCCGGGGTGTATCACATGGGGCTTTCCGGTACGGGTGTCGAGGACTCCGCTCCGGGGGACTACGATGGTACCGGGCAGGGCGATCCGGTTGAAACGGCCGGCGCGATCGGCAAAGCGCTCGATTTTGACGGCAACGACTGGGTGTCCCTGCCGAACCTGGGGTTTTCCGGGGACCAGTCGGTTGCTTTCGAAGCGTGGATCGATCTGCACAACATCGGCAACGACGGCATTCTCGCGTTCGGTCTGGGTCAGAACAACCGGGCCTGCAATATCCGGACGAAAGGGAACACTCTCTTCCGTTACTATTTCTGGAACAATGACATAGACGGTGACGCGGGCGAGGATTTCACGGACAAGCCGGTTCACATTGTCGCCACGTACGACGCGGCGACCAGTGAGCGCTGGATCTACTACAACGGCGGCGAGATCGGCTACCAGGACAACGTCGCGAATCCCAACTTCGCGAACCAGGACTACCGCATCGCCAGGTCGACGGCGGACGAGTATCCCGAGGGCTGGATTGACGAAGCGCGCATTTCCAGGGTTTCGCGTTCCGCCGACTGGGTCGAGGCCTGCCACGAGAACCAGAAGCCCAACTCGACGTTCGCGCGCTACACGGATGTGCACGTTCCGAGCGGGATGCTGCTGATCGTACGGTAGTATGAACGGGGAGCGCGTGCGTTGGGTTTGTAGTGAGGCTCGCAGCGCCGGGGGCGAATGCCCACGGTGCGGAGTGCCGTGCGCGTCCACGCCACTCCGCGCCGATCCGCGTTGCGTCTCGGGCTACGTGGCTCACTACGAGCGGGGAGCGCGTGCGTTGGGTTTGTAGTGAGGCTCGCAGCGCCGGGGGCGAATGCCCACGGTGCGGAGTGCCGTGCGCGTCCACGCCACTCCGCGCCGATCCGCGTTGCGTCTCGGGCTACGTGGCTCACTACGAACGGGGAGCGCGTGCGTTGGGTTTGTAGTGAGGCCGTGAGAGGAGGTAGAAACAGTGAGCGATCCTGAACGCATGTATCGATACCGCAAGGCGTCGCCCGAAGAACGCGCCAGGATGGTCTCGCATAGGCGGAAGTTCGGCCTGCCGTTACACGCACCGCCGCACTACCCGGACGGCAAGAAGCGCTACATCCTTTCGGCCGCATGTTTTGAGCACAGGCCCTACATAGGCGGGCCGGGTCGCCGGGACATGGTTCGGTCTGAAGTGATTGATGCACTGGCCGGGGAGCCGTGGGCTGACGTACGGGCCTGGGTGGTGCTCCCGAATCACTGGCACGTCGTGGGTTGTGTGGATCTCGCGCCGTTCGGCAAATGGATCCGCGTCATCCACAGTCGGTTGGCAACGCGGTGGAATCGGGAGGATGGCGCGAAGGGCAGGCGCGTGTGGTTCCGTTTCCAGGACCGTGCCATTCGCAACGACGCGCACTACTTCGCGTCGCTCAACTACGTTCACGCGAATCCCGTGAAACACGGTTACGTGAAGCGCGCAGATGAGTGGGAGTGGAGTAGCCTGGGCGACTATCTGGATGAGCACGGACGGGAGCGATTGCGGGAGTTGTGGAAGGAGTATCCGGTGGGGGACTACGGCAAGGGGTGGGATTGGTGAGTGCCGTGCGCGTCCACGCCACTCCGCGCCGATCCGCGTTGCGTCTCGGGCTG
>CAZKRK010000312.1:0-9258 GCA_964555035.1 uncultured Victivallales bacterium
CCCTAATCTTTCGCCCTAATCTTCTTTCTTCCCCTTCATCGCATCACGTAGCAATCTCGATTGACTGCCCGAGTCATCACAGAACTTCTGACACTAGCCAAACAGATTCCCCCGATTCAGGATCCCCACGGGATCGAACATCCTCTTCACCTCGCGCATGGCGTCGATGCCCTCCGGCCCGAACATGGTCTCGAGGAGGGGCACCTTGGTCTTGCCGATGCCGTGTTCGGCCGAGACCGAGCCGCCCATGGCAACGATCTGTGCCGCCCATTTCAGGTAGAGTTCTTTCCCCTGCGCCAGCTCATCCATGCTGCGCGGCAGGATATTGACGTGCACATGGTTGTTGCCGACGTGCCCGAAGATGACGTATTCGAGCCCAGCCGCGGCGAGGTCATCACGATACAGCTTGATGACGGCTTCTAGGTGTTCGTCGGGCACCGACATATCGGTGCCGAGCTTGGTCAGACCGGGGCACGTCTTCTTGCGCCGGTCGATCAGGAGATTGACGGCTTCGGGTGTGGCGTGACGGAAGGTCTTCTGGATCTCGATCTGCCGCGGGCCGTCCGCGAACCAGCAGTCGTCCTCGCCCGCGCCGAGCTCCACCATCCGCTCGGCCGAGGCCATGACCGCTTCTTCGAGGGCTTCTTCGCTGTCGCCGTGGAACTCGAAGTAGATCGCGGTATGGGCATGGTCCGGGAACTTCGGCAGGTCCATGTCGGATTGACGCAGCAGGTCCAGGGCGAGATGGCCGAACAGCTCAATCGCGACCGGGCTGAGCTCTTCGCGGAGGAAGCGCACAAACTGCAGAGCAGACTTTTCGTTCGGGAAGAAGGCGCAGAGTGCCTGCTGTACGGGGGGGACAGGTCGCAGCAACAGCTCCGCTTCCGTAATGATGCCCAGCGTGCCTTCCATACCGATGAACAGGTCGACCGGATCCATGTCGGGCTTGATGAAATAGCCGGCGGCGCTCTTGACATCGGGCATGTTCAGCTCGGGAAGTGTGCCTGAGATTTCGCGCCCCCCTTCGGTGGTCAACGAGAAGGAGAGTCCATCGATCTTCGCTCCGCGCTCGACACGCACGACATCGCCGTCCGGAAGCACCACGCGCAGGGCGTGAACCCACTTGCGCGTCGGGCCGTAGTGATAGCTCATCGCGCCGGAAGCGTTGCAGGCAAGCATGCCGCCGATGGAGGCCGAGGTCTCGGTCGGGTCGGGTGGAAAGAACAGGCCGGCGTCTTTCACCCTCTCCCGGATCTCCGCGAGCAGCGCGCCGGGTCGAACGGTTATGCGGCCATCCTCAACGTTGCCGACGTGATTCATGCGACTGAGGTTGAGAATCAGACCCCCGTCCGGAACTGCCCCGGCGGCAATACCGGTGCGCGCGCCCTGGATGGTGATCGGCAGAGACGCCTGGAGTGCGTTGCGGATATCCTCTTCGCTGCCGGCGAACAGGATCTGTTCGGCAGATCCCACGCGACGGGATTCATCACGCAGGTACTCTTCGAACTCTGGTGCGAATGGTTTGATTTCGGTATTCATGACGCCGTCAATCATAGCAGGTACGCGATAGACGGCTAGCACGTTACCTCCAAAAACTAGCACATATCCGGCAGGTGGCATCCTGAGGTATTGCCTTGCAGCGCGACTTACTCTATAGATCTTTCCCGTGACTCGGCATCTTCCAATCAGGGAGTTCTTCAATGACCCCGCGCTGCCTTTTGCCGTGCACCGGCAAACGGCGCAGCGCCCCAAGGAACTGCATACGCACGATTTCTCCGAGTTGGTACTCATTCTCGGTGGCGAGGCGTTTCATTTCACCGAGAAGGATGAACAGACCATAAGCAGGGGGGACGTGTTTGTGATCCAGGGCGAGCTGGCGCACGGCTACCGCGATTCCCGCGACCTCTCGCTCATCAACCTGATGTTCGACAGTAAGCGACTCAACTTCTCGGAAGGCGACCTGCGGTCGATACCGGGGTATCACGCGCTGTTCACGCTGGAGCCGCAGTACCGCCAACGCCACCGGTTTGCCAGTCGTCTTCGGCTCAACGACGGTCAACTGGCGCACGGCGCCGCACTGGTTTCACAGCTGGAGTTGGAAGCCCGGGAAAGGAAGGCCGGCTACATCTTCACGGCGACGGCGCTCTTCATGCAGCTGACCAGCTTTCTTGCGCGTTGCTATGACGGTGAGCAGACTCCTGAAAGCGGGATACTGCTGCGCATCGGCGCAGCCATCGGCTACCTGGAAGACCACTACGCGGACCCGATCTCCGTCGAGCAGGTGACCAGAATCGCCGGAATGTCGGAGAGTTCTCTGCTGCGTGCGTTCAAACAAGCGACCAACCGCGCCCCCACGCGGTACCTGCTGGACTTGCGACTGCGCCGGGCGCGACACCTCTTGCGCTACACCAGTCTGAACATCACGGAGATTGCCTTTCAAACCGGATTCAATGACAGCAACTACTTCGCCCGGCAGTTTCGTAAGGGAGTCGGCACCTCACCGCGCGAGTACCGAAGGCAAAGCACCCCCGGCAACCATGGGCCGGCGTTACATTAAGACCCATGAAGGAGACACCATCAGCCATGAAAGACGCCGTCTTCATCTGCGATCCGGACATCCGCATCGCGCAACAGATCGTCGTGGGACTATCCGGCGAATTGCAAAGGCACGACGTGTGGAACATCCACGTGCTGCCTCACCTTGCCCCATTCCCGGAACTGAAACGGCAGATCCGGGATATCGAGCCGGACGCGGTCGCAGCGTCGTTGCCATCCAGGCAACTGGTCAACCACCTTGAGCGTCTGCAAGTCCCGCTGGTTGTCGTTGCTATCAAGGGAGGGGCGAAAGAACAGACACCGACAATACTGCCCGACGAACAAGCGATAGGGGCGATGGCCGCAGAGTACCTGCTGGCGCAGAAGTTCGACCACTTCGCCGTTGTTGACAAAAACCGCCCCGATCTCACACCACGGGTGGGTGTTTTCTGCCGCGCGATCAAAGAACGACGAAAGACGCTGGACTCCCTGTGGCTTGAGTCGACTGTGGCCACTGACCACCCTTTTGGCGTGCATGCAGACACAAGGAAGGCAGCCAAATGGCTGGAACGTCTGCCGAAACCGTGCGCCGTCTTCGCTCACTCAGACCAGATCGGCGCCTACTTGATCCGGACGTGCGCCCGGCACGGTATTCGCGTACCCGAGGAGGTGTCGGTGCTCGGTGTGGATGATGACCCGCTTTACTGCCACACCGTCATGCCAAACCTCGCCAGCATCCACCTGCCATATTCCTTCATGGGGACCGAAGCCGCCCGGATGCTTCTGGGCCACAGCCCCCCGCGGTCTTTGAACGTACCGCCGACCACGGTCGTGGAGCGCGCGTCGTGCCGCCTCCCCATGCGCGGCGACCCCTTGGTGGACAAGGCGCTGGAGTACCTGCGAACCCGGGTCGCAAAGGGCGTACGCGTGCGCGAGCTGCAGGAACTGACCGGCCTTACGTCGCACCAACTGGTCTATCGTTTCAACCTCGTCACGGGTCGCACGCCGATGGAGATGATCCTGCGCCAGCGCATTGACGTCGCCAAACGGCTACTGGCCGAAACGACCGAGCCGGTGGCGAGCGTTGCCCGACAGAGCGGCTTTAACAGCACCAACCAGTTCTACGTCACCTTCCGCAACCACGTCGGCATGTCCCCAAGCGACTACCGCGCCCAGCTCGCGCCGTGAGGGAGATACCTCGACTTCGATAGGTGGGCGTTGTCTTGCCTGTCCCCAAATCCGGAGATCCGCCTTGCGGAATCGTCATGGCATCGATAGCTTTGCCTCGTGAACACTGCCTTTCGGAGAAGATGCTTAAGATTGATGATTCTCGATTCTCGATTTGTGATTTCTGAAATGGATGGAGGGTGGGGTGATGAGCAAAGCCGGAATACTACGCAAGCTGTTGGAAGCGTCCGGCATCGTTGTGTTGCCGGGGGCGTATGACTGTGTCGGCGCGAAGCTGATTGAGAAGCTCGGGTTCGAGGTCGTGTTTACCAGTGGCTTCGGCATTTCCGGGGCGACCTTGGGGAAGCCGGACTTCGGGCTGCTGACAGCCACGGAGGTGCTCTACAGCGTCGGACGAATGGCCGATGCCGTCAGCATTCCCCTGGTGGCGGACATCGACACGGGGTACGGCAACCCCCTGAATGTGTACCGAACGGTCTCGGACCTGCGGCGACTCGACGTAGCCGGCTTCATTCTCGAGGATCAGTTGTGGCCCAAGAAGTGTGGCCACTTTGCCGGTAAGCGTGTCATCCCGACGGAAGAGCATGTTGAGAAGATCCGGGCGGCCGTTGAGGCGAGGGGTGATAGCGGGATGGTGATCATCGGGCGTACGGATGCACGGGCGCCGCTGGGATTGGATGAGGCGATTGAACGGGGACACGCCTACCGCGACGCCGGGGCGGACGTCGTGTTTGTCGAGGCGCCGCAGTCCGTTGACGAGTTGCGCACGATCGCGGATGCATTTCCTGGAACGCCCCTGTTTGCCAACATGGTTGAAGGCGGCAAGACACCCCTGCTGACGGCAGCCGAGCTCGAGGGGCTCGGGTACAAGATCGTGGTCTTTCCGTTGTCCGGTCTGTTCGCGGCCACGAGTGCGATGGCGGCGTGCTTCGAGCACCTCAAGGCACACGGGACCACCGACGGGTTTGACATCGGCGCGGTGACCTTCGGCGATTTCGAAGAGCTGATTGGTGTGCCTGCTTTCCGCGAGCGTGAACGGCGCTTCGGTCTGGAACCGCCGGTCGGCTAGTCGAACGCAAGAGAGGAAACGAAAGGAATGAAAACTGGTTGATATTCTCACAACGGCTGTGCTAACGTTCACTCAAGCGGATCGGATGCAGGTGTATCCGGCATAACAGCAAGGAGGAACGAGCATGGTGAAAAGAGTGCTATGCGGGTTTCTGGCTGCTGTGTTCCTGGCGCCCACCTTGGTAGTCGCGGCCGACTACGTCGACATCAAGGAGGCGACACTAGAATACAGCAAGTGCTGAGGCAATCCACCCAGAGCGGCCGGTCTGGCTGCAAGGATCGAGAAAGCCACAGGCGTGAAACCCAAGATGTCGTTGATCAAGAAGAGCGACATCAGATTGACAGTCAACGGGAAGCTGGTCTTTTCCAAGTCGAAGGAGAGGAAGCAGCCAAACGCCGCCGAGATACTGAAACGACTCGAAAAGGACAATTTTGCCAAGATAGGGGGCACGGAGAAGAAGTAATCCGTTCCCCTGTCTTGTAGACTCTGGATGGCCCCGTTCCGGATAGTATGTCCGGGACGGGGCTGTCTCGTATACGCGCATCACTATCAGTTTGGCCACATGGAGCCGGCGGTCCTCCGCCGGAAAGGGACGCCCTTGAAGCCCACCGGTCAGGAACGGCCGAGGACGGCCGTCTCCGTTTCGTACCGGTACGTTCCGGAGATCCGCATTGGTGTTGCACCCCATGGCTAGACAGCCCTATCCCCTGCCTGGAGCCACGCCGCCCTTTTCCCCTTTACGTCCCCCGGGAGCTGTCCTAGATTCCCATCTGTGTTAACACGGAGAGGACGAGTCTGGTGGCTCAACTGGTCTTCAAAACCAGTAGCGGGCGGATAATACCGTCCGTGGCAGGTTCGATTCCTGCCCTCTCTGCCATCATCCGTTGAGATTCCATGGCGGAACAGAGCGACTTCAAGAAACTACCGAGCGTCAACGCGCTGCTTGACAGTCCGGGGCTGTCGGACGAGGCAGAGCGGTTCAGGCGGGACGTGTTGAGGGGCGCGGTGCGGAGAGCGATCTCGGCGGCGCGAGAGCGAATCGCCGCAAGCGGCAAGGCGCCGGACGACGCATGGCTGGTGCGGAAGACGCGGCAATACCTGGACATGCTCGCGGCCCCCGCCCTGCGCCCGGTAATCAACGCCACGGGGGTCGTATTGCACACTAACCTCGGACGCGCGCCGCTCGGAGCCGAGTGCGTTCGGGACATCGCGGACACGTGCACCGGCTACACGAACCTGGAGTTCGATCTGGAACAGGCCCGGCGAGGGAGCAGGATGACCCACGTGCGCGAGGTGCTCCGCATCCTGACCGCCGCGGAAGACGTGCTCGTGGTCAATAACAATGCCGCGTCGGTCCTGCTGGCCCTGCACGCGCTGGCCAAGGGCGCAGAGGTCGTGATCTCCCGCGGCGAGATGATTGAGATCGGCGGTTCGTTCCGCATCCCCGAAATCCTGGCCGCCGGCGGAGCGCATCTGGTCGAAGTCGGCACCACGAACCGGACGCGGCTTGCGGACTACGAAGCGGCGATCACGCCGGACACGCGAGTACTGTTGACGGTGCACCGCTCGAATTTTGCGATCCGCGGCTTCACCGAGAGCCCGACGATTGAGGAGCTGGCGGAGCTCGCGCATCGGCACGGACTTTGTCTGCTCTACGACCTTGGGTCCGGGCTGCTCGAACCCTCCGCCGAACCGGCGAACGGGGAACCGGACGTGAGAAGCGCGATCGAGCAGGGCGCGGATGTGG
Source organism: uncultured Victivallales bacterium (assembly GCA_964555035.1). GTDB lineage: Bacteria > Verrucomicrobiota > Kiritimatiellia > UBA8416 > CAYOBW01 > CAZKRK01. The sequence continues at coordinate 6,540 of CAZKRK010000312.1, forward strand.
TGGCTTTCAGCTGCGACAAACTACTGGGCGGACCGCAGGCCGGTGTCCTGGCGGGCAGGGGAGAGTACATCTCACGCATGGCGCGTTCACCACTGATGCGCGCGCTGCGCGTTGGAAAGCTCACGATCGCGGCTCTTTCCGCGGTCTGCCGCCGCCTCCTGGAGCACGACGGACTGACACGAACACCGGTATTGGCGATGCTCAACGCGGACCCTGAAGCCACTCGGCTACGAGCCCAGGCACTGGTTGACCGAGTCGAAGCCGACGGGATCCGGGCGACGGTTGTCGAGAGCCGAGCCCAGTGCGGCGGCGGTTCTCTGCCCGACGTCTTCTTTGCGAGTTTCGCGGTCGAAGTGTCGGGGGCGGAGGCAACGCCGGAGGCGCCCGGGAAGACGTTTGCGGAACGAATGCACGAAGGCCTGCTCCGCCAGGATCCACCCGTCCTGGCGGTGCTCCGCGAGGGAAGGCTGTTTCTCGATATGCTGACGGTGCCGGAGTCCGAACTGCCCACGCTGGTCAAGTGCCTGAAAACGGCGGCGCAGAACTGTGGAGGAGACGAGTCCCCGCCCGGCGCGTCATCTCGATCGCCGTCCTGAACCTCGCCCTGCAAGGGGCAGCGGAACTGACGAGATCCGAGACGACGATCGGCACGAGGACGATGATGGAGAGCCTGCTGTGAAACACCTGATTCTGGGAACGGCCGGTCACGTTGACCACGGCAAAACGGCGCTGATTCGGGCGCTTACCGGCATCGAGTGCGATACGCACAAAGATGAGAAGGCACGCGGCATTACCATCCATCTCGGGTTTGCGCATCTCGACCTTCCTTCCGGCGACAGCATCGGAATCGTCGACGTCCCCGGACACAGGGACTTCGTCCGCGCCATGGTCGCCGGCGCCAGCGGCATCGACATCGGCCTCCTGGTAGTCGCGGCCGACAGCGGGGTGATGCCGCAGACGCGCGAACACCTCGAAATCATGGACGTCCTCGGAGTTCGGAACGGATTGGTGGCTCTGACCAAAGTCGACCTGGTTGACGAAGACATCGCCGAGATGGCCGAACAAGAGGTCCACGATCTGCTGTCGGACACGTTCCTGGCCTCCGCGGAAATCGTACGCGTGTCGGCCGTCAACGGAACCGGCGTGGACGAGCTGCGTGCATGCATCGCCCGCCTGGTCGAAACCGTCCGGGACAGACCGGCGGGAGAGGTCTTTCGCATGTTTGTGGATCGCATCTTCACCGTGAGCGGTTTCGGGACCGTCGTCACCGGATCGGTGATCAGTGGCCTGCTGAACCGTGGCGACACGGCCTTTCTGCTGCCGTCGGATGCGGATGAGCTCCGCGTACGGCGACTCGAGCGGCACGGGCAGGAGGTCGAACGAGTCGTCGCCGGCGACAGGGCATCCGTCAACCTGGTAGGCGTCGAGCGCAGCGACTTCGAGCGGGGAATGCTGATTGCCAACCGGCCGCTCGCCGCTACTTCGCTGTTCGACGCACGGGTGAGGCTGTTCTCCCACCGGCAACGCCTGGCGCTCTGGAACCGGGCGACGCTCCACCTGGGCGCATTCGAGGATGCGGTGCGGATCCACTTGATCGATCGTGACGCCTTGTCGGACGGGGAAACGGCATTGGTCCAGGTTCACACCTCCCGTCCCGTCGTGACGAGACGGGGCGACCGGTTCGTCGTGCGTAACTCTTCCAGCGATCAGACGCTTGGGGGAGGGGAGGTCATCGATGCGCGGCCGCTCCACCATCGGCGGCGCCCCGCAAAACTCGTCCGCCACCTGCACGCCATTGCGGAAGGCGCCCTTGACGAGCGGGTGGCGGCCGAGATTCGCAAGCACGTGCGGGCGCTGGACCATCATGAGGTCGCGGACAACCTGAACGTTCCCGCCGCGGACGTGTTTGGTGCGTGGGACGACCTGCCGTCTGACGACGTGAAGACGGTTGTCCGCAACGGCGCCGGCTACGCCATGGTGCGGTCGCGTTGCGACGCCATGAAGGAGGCCGTGCTGGGAAACCTCGCCACGTTTCACAGACGGAATCCCCTCGTCGCGAAGGGGCGCACGGTTGAGGAGCTGATGAGCTTCGCGGGCGTGGGGCAGCGCTCCGCGGCGGAGTTCCTCCTGCGCGTGCTGCTCGACGAACTGAAAGACGAGGGGCGCTTGAAGCCCGTCGGAAGGACCTGGGCGCTGGCCTCCCACAGTGTCAACATCTCGCCTGCCGAGGCCGAACGGATCCAATTCGTAGAGAACATGCTGATACGCTACGGCATGCAGACGCCGTTGATGTCGGAAATGAACCCGGCGGCACAACGCCGCGGCATCGAAGAGCGCGAGCTCAACCAGTACCTGCGTTACCTCGTGTCGGAAGAGCGCGCGCGGTTCATCGACGGCAACTACATTCACGTGTCGGTCGTCGACCGGTGCCGCGACGCCCTCGCGAAAGCCCTGAAGCAGCGACCGGAGGGGATGACCGTGGCCGACTTCCGCGATCTGGTAGGGGGAAACCGGAAGATATGTCTGCTGCTGCTCGCCTACTACGACGAGCAAGGCGTCACCGTCCGCCAAGGCGATCTGAGGGTGCTGGGGAAGGGGTGAGGCGACGGGTCGCTTGAGCCGGCCGGAAGCTCCACGCCCCGTCTGTCATCCTGACGACACCACGGGCCTGCCCCTCACCCGCCTCCGCTGCGCTGCGGCGACCTCTCCCCCAAGGGGA
>CAZKRK010000313.1:0-9169 GCA_964555035.1 uncultured Victivallales bacterium
AGCGCCGGTTTTTCTTGTTTTTTTCGACAGCTTTGGGAGGGTGAGTCACTAATCGATCCCCTAACGTGGGCACGGCCCACAACCCAAGTGTGGCAAAGGCAGAAAAATGGGCCGGCAGAAAGATGGGGATATTGAGAGAGTCATTTTTCTGCCAGCCCATTTTTCTGCCTTTCATCCCTATCACGGCGGCACGCTGGTCTGACGGATCTCTTGTATTTCTACGCAAAACGCACAGAACCTACGGGTTCAGACTCTAATCTCTCCCTTGCTCTCGCCCTTACTCCCGTGGTGGGGGAGATTAAGTAATGAGATCAGGTACAAGCAGTCGCTCTTAGTCTCGTGAGGTTACCCAAGCTTGACGCTTACGTTCTTCAGGAGCGCAACGGAGCGGAGTCGAGGGATCTCGGGAATTGGCAACCACGCCGGACGTGCCTGGCAGTTCTCGAGATCCCTCGACTCCGCTCCGCTGCGCTCGGGATGACAGGCAGGAGTTGGAGTTCACGGCTAGGAGGGCCCCCGGTGCGCTGCGCTTCCGAGGCAATTCGAGGTGGAAACGTAGAACCGTCCTGCCTCCTTCGCCAGGCTACGGCGGGCCAAGGGAGAACGGTTCTACGGAACGCCGCGACGAGTCAGGTTTTTGGTCAGTACGACTTTGCAAACACCACCCGGCCGGAGCTGGGTTTGCCGCAGACGACGCAGGCGCCCGCGCCGCCGGCGGCGCGGTCGTTGGGGAGGCAACGGATGGTCACGGACAGGGCGTCGTTGATCCTGGCTTCGCACTCGGGATCGTCACACCAGTGAGAGTGGGCGAATCCGCCGTGGATTTCGGGTTTCTCGGCGTTCTCGGGTGTGAAGAAGGCCTGGAACTCGTCCCACGCATCGATTTCGCGGCTGTGCTCTTCGCGGTAGGCGCGGGCCTTTTCGAAGATCGCGGACTGGATATCGTCGAGCAGTTCGACGATGCCGGCGGCGAATTCGTCCCTGTTCTGGCCGTAACGCTCCTTGCGGGTTTTGTCGCGCCGGGCGACAAAAACGCTGTCCTCGGCCATGTCGCGCGGCCCGATCTCGACACGGACGGGGATGCCCTTCTTGGTCCAGTTCCAGCCCTTTTCGCCGGCATTGATGTCGCGTTTATCGACGACCACGTCGACGGGGCGTCCGTGGTAGGTGTGCGCGCGCAGCTTGGCGGCAACTTCGTCGCAGTAGGTTATGATTGCTTCGCGTTGGCTTTCGTCGCGAATGATGGGCAGGATGACGACGTGACTGGGCGCGACGCGCGGGGGGACTACCATGCCGTCGTCGTCGGCGTGGCTCATGACCATGCCGCCGATGAGCCGGGTCGACACACCCCAGGACGTGGTCCAGGCGTATTCGCGTTTCTCGTCGCGCGTCTGGAACATGATCTCCGAGGCTTTGGCGAAGTTCTGGCCCAGGAAGTGGCTCGTGCCGGCCTGCAGGGCCTTGCGGTCCTGCATCATGGCCTCGATGCAGAAGGTGTTCTCCGCGCCCGGAAAGCGCTCGGCGGCGGTCTTCTCCCCCGTGAGTACCGGCATGGCGAGGTACTCTTCGGCGAAGTTCTTGTAGACTTCGAGGATCTTGAGGGTCTCTTCCCAGGCCTCTTCGCTCGTTTCATGCGCCGTGTGCCCTTCCTGCCAGAGGAACTCGGCCGTGCGCAGGAAGAGACGCGTGCGCATTTCCCAGCGTACGACGTTGGCCCACTGGTTGATCAGGATCGGCAGGTCGCGGTAGCTCTGGACCCATTTGGCGTAGGTTTCGCCGATGATCGTCTCCGACGTGGGTCTGACGACGAGCGGCTCCTCCAGTTTGCCGGAGGGAACCAGGCCGCCTTCGGGACCTGCTTCCAGCCGGTGATGGGTCACCACGGCGCATTCCTTGGCAAAGCCCTCGACGTGTTCGGCTTCCTTTTCGAGATAGCTGAGTGGGATGAAGAGGGGGAAGTAGGCGTTGACGTGACCGGTTGCTTTGAACATGCCGTCGAGTCCGTCGCGGATGTTCTCCCAGACGGCGTAGCCCCACGGCTTGATGACCATGCAGCCGCGCACGGCGCTGGTTTCAGCCAGCTCCGCGGCCCGCACAACCTGCTGGTACCATTCGGGGTAGTCTTCCGCTCGTGTCGGCGTGATTGCCGTTTTTGCCTGTTTCGCCACGGTTGCCTCCGTTCGTCAATGTCGGGATTCCTTGAGCAAATCGAACGGGCGACACCTTACGTTTCGGCCGCCGCTACGTCAAGGGCGACTCTGCGGTGGAAACCTGGGAGCGGCCCGCAGATGACGCTGATTGACGCTGATAGGAGACTTCCCATCTGCGCTCATCTGCGTCATCTGCGGGCCGCTCCCCTCTTGTGGCGCCCAAGGTTCACCGGCACAACATGTTGCTGTTTGAGGGCAAGTTTCTGGTCAGTCCCGCCCCCGGGAGGCGAGCTCCCGAGACAAATCAGGATGGAAACTTCGGAGTACGGGTCTCCAGACCCGTTCTGAACGGCTCTGGAGAGCCGTTCTCCTGATTGTGTGCGCAACCGGAACCGGATTCAAGTTTCCGGTCAGTCCCCCACGCGCCTGACCTGCCGCGGATCCGCGAGGCGGAGCTTTGGTTCGCCTTCCTGCGAGAACTGCAGTTTGCCGGTTACGTTGACTTCATCGCCTTTTGACGGGAAGACCTCGGAGTCGACCAGGGCGCGGGCGGCGCCGCCGTAGGTTGCGACACGAATCCAGCCGGAGCCGTCGTGGACACGAAAGGAAGCGTAGTCGACTTCGCCGTTTTCGTCGCGGCCGACGTAGGGGTTGCGGTCGACTGTTCCCTGCACGTTTACGGGGGCGTAGTTCATGAGGGGGGTCAGGCTGTCGACTCGCACCGTGGGCCTGTCGCGAATCCTGGCGGCCGCGTACAGGATGACCAGGCCGCCGATTGCCAGGGCGAGGGCCGCGAAGCGCAGGACGCGGAGCGGAAGGGGCCTGACGACACGCTCGTCGCAGTAGGGACAGACGTTGACGGCGCCGATGTAACGGTCGCACGCACGGCAGACCCCCTGCCTGTAATTCGAGTCCGGGTGCACTACAGGTTCCCCACGATTTCCTCGAGGATGTCTTCGGTTGTGATCAGTCCCGTGATCTCACCGTCGGCGTCGGCCACGAGGCACATCGGCTGGCGCGCGCGTCGCAGCAGGGGGAAGATGTCGTCGACCGGCATGTTCTCGCTGATCACAAGCGGGCGCCGCATGAACTCGGCGACGGTAGCCCCGTCCTTGTCCGCGTGGGGCGACGACAGCACGTAGAAGACGTTGATGATGCCGACAAACTTGCCGGTTTCGCGGTCGATGACCGGCATGCGCGTGAACTGTCTGCTGCGGGCCATGTTGTAGAACTCGCCAATCGACATGTCGGTATAGATGACGGTCATCTCTTTGCGTGGTATGACAATCTCGCCGGCTGTTTTCCCCGAGAGCTCGAACACGCGATTAATCATGTCGCGTTCGCGCGGCGAAAGCACCCCGTCCTTTTCGCCTTCGCGTGCCAGGATTTTCAAGTCTTCGCGGGTCACGAAGGGGACGGGCTTGGTAAAGGACTTGGACGGGCCGGGCACGAGCAGTTTGGTGATGCCGATGATTGTGACCGAGATGGGCTTGAACACGAGTTCAGCCACTCGCAGGCCCGGCACGAAGCGGCTGCAGCGTTCGATGGGACGGTTGCGGAACCAGGCCTTGGGCAGGAATTCGCAGAACACGAGTACGAGCAGGGAGACGATGACGGAGGCGACTGCCTCGCCGCCTGCCGCCATTGCGTTGGACGCCAGGCTGGCCGCAATTACGGAGGTGACGACCACGCAGATGTTGGTTCCGACAAGTGTCGTGCCCAGTAAGCGGTCGGAGTTCTCGAGGAAGCCCTCCAGGATTCGGGCGCCGGGTTCGCCTTCCTTGACGAAGTGCCGCAGCCGCATGCGGTGGATGGAGATGACGCCGGTTTCTATTCCCGCGAAGAACGCATACAGGCACATGCAGACAACGATGGCGACGAATTGGAGGGTGATCATTCCTGGCCCTCCTCGTCTCTTGCCGCGGGCACTTTTTCCAGCAGTACCGACATGACGCGGTGTTTGCGCACCCGCTGCACGGTCACGCGGCACCGCTGCGCCTCGACGATTTCGCCGGTGCGCGGGATGCGGCCGGTCTGGGCGCTGACCCAGCCGCCGATGCGGTCGGCGCCTTCGGCCTCGAGGTCCGTATCGAGCTCGTAGTTGATTTCCTCGAGGCTGACGCTGCCGTCGATGAGCCAACGGTTGTCGCCGACAAGTTGAATTTCGAGCTTGGCCTCGCGGTACTCGTTGTCGACGTCGTCAACGATCTCTTCCAGGATGTCGCCCCGTGTAATCAGGCCGGCCGTGCCGCCGAATTCGTCCAGCACGATCGCTACACGTTGGTTCTCCTTCTGGAACTGTGTCAGCAGCTTGTCCAGGGGCGCGGTTTCAGGTACTACCACGGGGTTGATCGTTGCCGACTTGATGCCGGGGTCGTTGGCAAGGAGGAACTTCGGTACGTCGAGAAAGCCCTCCACGTTGTCGAGCGACTCGTGGTACAGCGGCAGGTAGTGGAACTGAACGCTGCGCGCCGTCTCTTCCTGCTCTTCGGGGGAATCGTCGAGGTCGATGCCGACTATGTCGACGCGCGGGGTCATCACGTCGCTGGCTTGCGTCTCTTCCAGGCGAATGATGCCGTCGACCATGGTGCGCTCTTCTTCGTCGAGGACGCCTTCCTCCTCGCCGACTCCGACCACGGTCAGGAATTCGTCTTCCGACAACGACTGGGCGCTGGTGTCGTCCAGGTTGTCTTTGCTGAAGAGTGAGGCAGCCCGTTCCAGCGCGGCCCTGAGTGGAGCGAACGCCCTGACGAGAAAGGTGAGTGGGGCGGCGTAGTGGGCGGCAAGCCATTCTCGCCGGACCATGGCGAGACGCTTGGGCGCCACTTCGCCGAACACGAGCAGGAATACGGTCATGCAGGGGATGGCGACGGCTTCGCCGCGCGAAGGGAACAGTTCTTCCGCGAAAGCAAACCCGAGGGCGGAGGCGGCGACGTTGACGAGAGTGTTGCCGATCAGGATTGTCGAAAGCAGCCTGGTCGGAGACTCGAGCAGACGTTCGATCAGCTTCCCGGCCTTCGTCTTCCTGCGACGGAGGCGATGGACTTGAACGGAATTCAGCGAGAACAAGGCGGTTTCTGCGCTGGAGAAGAACGCCGAGCAGCAGAAGAGCACAGCAAGTGCGATGCCCTCGATGACCAGTATGGTTGTCATAATACCGTGGCGGCGCGGATGGGTGATCTGGTGCTCAGGGCCACTTCGTCCAACCGGGCCGGCGGGCGGCCCGGTCTACCCGCGTTGCGCCGTTCATTGATCGGCGTCGCCACTGATGCTCTCTTCTTCCGTTTCGGATGTGGCCCCATCCTGTGCCTTTTCTTCGACGGCAAGGGCTTCCACGTTGCGAACGCGGAGCTCTGTGCGGTGCAGGCCGGAGCGTCCCTGGACAAGCAGGTCTTTCACCATCCATCGTTCGTTGATCTTCTTGAAGCTCTTCACCCAGAGTCGTCGCATGGGTTCGCCTCCGAGGTCGTAGCCCGTTGCCTGCAGAAGCATGCGGATCTTCTTGGCGATCCACACCCTGACTTTCGCGTACTGACCCGATTCCGCGGCGGGGGCGGGAACTTCCACGACGTAGCACTCATATCCCTTGACGCTGTCCGTGTCAACGATCTGTCCGTCGGACCACCACAAAAAGGAGAGCGTGAGGTCCATCCAGCTGAAGTCCGTGCCCTGGATGGGCGCGAAGAGGTCGGGCGTATCGGCCGGCGTGAGCGGGTCGCCCGACGCGTAACGAAAGACCGGTTTGCCTCCATGCATTCGCAGCACGGAGAGCTGTTCCAGGTCTCCGCCGAAGGCGTCGCGAACCGTGTAGCGCGCGACGGAAGGGGTCGCGCCCCAGTGCACGACCATGTCGAAGCCCAACTCACGCTCGACGAAACCCTTGCGTCGGCGGAGTTTGATATCGCCCGTGATCAACAGGGGTTCGCGGGGAAGTCGCGCAATGACGTCACCCAGGAGCTGAGACGCGGTCGGTACAGACTCCACCTCTCCTGAGGCCACGAAAGAGAAGCTCAACAGCGCGGCAAGACAGAGCAAAGATCTCAACGGCCCGTCGCTCCTTCTCAAGGAGTGTAGTCCGATTCGCAGGGGCCGGCCTCTTCGTTCGCCGTCTCGGCATGCCCGATGATCTCGAGCACCTTGTCCAGGCCGGTAGCCGGAATGATGATGGTGTCTCTACGTCCACCCACATCTTCCGTAATCTTGAGAAATCGGCCTCTCGGATTCTCCCTCAGTTCGAAGGAGAACAGCTTCCGCTCGATCTGGACCTGTTCGCTTAGAAGTTCCTTGTCCACCTTTGTCCCCCCCTTCACGGGTGCATAATCGTGCTCTCAACCCAAACAGCACGCATCTCATCTCCCCAGCACCGTAACTCTACCACATCACGCGCCTATGTCAACACCATCGATACGGATTTCTGTATTGCCTTGAACTGAGCGTCGCCGGGCTCTACTTTGTGTTCCATGTCTTTCGTCCAGATAGATGCGGCGCAGATTGCGGGCGTTCTCGAGCGGAATGCAGCGCGCTATCGCATCGAGCTGGGACCGCAGGAGGTGGGGCGTGTCCTGGAAACGGGGGACGGCATAGCTCTCGTCGAGGGTCTGCCGGGCGTCATGGCCGAAGAGATGGTCATGTTCCCCAACGAGATCTACGGCATGGCCATGAATCTCGAACGCGACCGCGTCGGCGTCATCATTCTCGGCGACCACTCGAAGATCGAACAGGGCGACCTTGTGCAACGCACGTGCAAGGTTCTGCAGGTGCCGGTGGGCGAAGCCCTGTTGGGACGTGTCGTCAATCCCCTGGGACAGCCGATCGACGGTCGCGGGCCGATCAGTTGCACGGAGTTCCGTCACGTGGAAACGGACGCGCCGGGCATCGTGGACCGCGAATCCGTCAGCAGGCCTCTGCAGACGGGACTCAAATGCGTCGACGCGATGACGGCCATCGGCCGCGGACAGCGTGAGCTGATCATCGGCGACCGTCAGACCGGCAAGACTACCGTGGCGCTGGACGCGATTCTCAACCAGACGCCCGGCGACGTGCGTTGCGTCTACGTCGCAATCGGTCAGAAGATGTCTTCCGTAGCGCGCACGGTCGAGATCCTCAGGGAGCACGATGCGCTGCAGAACTGCATCGTGATTGTTGCCACGGCAAGCGACTCGGCGCCGTTGCAGTATGTCGCCCCGTTCGCCGGTTGCGCCATGGCCGAGCATTTCCGCGACCGGGGCGGCGACGCGCTGATTGTCTACGACGACCTCTCCAAGCACTCCGTGGCCTACCGCGAGATCTCATTGCTGCTGCGGCGCCCGCCGGGGCGCGAAGCCTTTCCCGGGGACATCTTCTATCTTCACAGCCGCCTGCTGGAGCGCGCGGCCAAGCTGCACCCCGACCGGGGCGACGGTTCGTTGACCGCGCTGCCCATCGTCGAGACGCAGCAGGGAGACTATTCCGCCTACATCCCCACCAACCTCATTTCGATTACGGACGGGCAGATCTACCTGGACGGCGACCTGTTCCACCAGGGCTTCAAACCGGCCGTGAACGTCGGGTTGAGCGTGTCACGCGTGGGCGGCAAGGCGCAGCTCAAGGCGATGAAGAAGGTGGCGATCAAGCTGCGCATGGACCTGGCGCAATACCGCGAAGTCGCCGCGTTCGCTGAACTGACGTCGGACCTGGACCGGGCCACGATGAAGCAGCTGCATCGCGGCGAGCGGTTGGCGGAAGTTCTGAAACAGCCGCAGCACGCGCCGCTGTCGGTCGAGAAACAGGTGTGTGCGTTGTGGTGTGCCGCCAACGGACACCTGGACGACATCCCCCTCGCCGACGTGCAGGGATTTCAGGACGGCTGGTTCCGGTTGCTTGACGACGCCTACGCCGCCGCGGGACGGACCATCCGCGACACCGGCGACCTCGATGACGAGGCCGCCCGGCTGCTGGAGGAGTCGATCGAGAAGTTCAAGGACATCTTCTCGGTTTCCGGCGCGACCGCGGATGTCGACCCCCTGCGCGTGCGGCCCGGGGCGGAGGAGCACACGGAACGAGTTCGGAAGACGGCCATCAAGGTAGGATAGCGCAGTGTCGGGAACACGACTTCGTGAGCTGAAGCGCCGCATCGCGAGCACGCGGCAGATTCACCAGGTGACCAGCGCTTTGCAGCGCGTCGCCGCGGCCCGCCTGGGGCGCGACCGTCAGGCGATCCTGGGCGCCCAGAGCTATACGAGGAAGATCGTGCAGTTGACTTGGCGCGTGAGCGCCCTTGCCGCGACCGGCGCCCATCCCCTGATGTTGCACCGGAGCCCGGTGCAGAGACGGGCGTTGCTCGTGTTCGGCGCCGATCGCGGCTTGTGCGGCAGTTTCAATACGGACCTCATGAACGCGCTGGACGCCTTTCTGGTCCGGCACCCGGCGGGAGACGCCCGCCTGGTCGTGATGGGGTCGGTCGTCGAGCGGCGTGCGCGGCGGCGTGGCCTGGCAATCGACCGCGTTTTCCCGCAGCCGACTTCAGGGGCGCGGTCCGGCGTGATCCAGGACATCGCCGATTTTGCGTCGCAGGCGTTTCTTGACGGCACGTACGACGAGGTCCACGTGCTCTACTCCCGCTTCGCACCGGCGCTGCGCCAGGTGCCGCTTGTCGAGCAGCTCCTGCCGACGCTCTTCGAGTCCACCGACACCGCTCTGGCCGCTGCCGAATTCGAACCCTCGCCCGAAGGAGTGCTGAACGTTCTCCTGCCGGAGTTCGTGTACCAGTCGATCGACCACGCCTTTCTCAACAGCATCGGCGCCGAGAATGCCGCTCGCCAGACGGCCATGAGCCGCGCCTCCCGCAATGCCGGCGACATGATTTCCGAGTTGAGCCAGGAATACAGTCACGTGCGCCAGGAAGACATTACGACCGAGATGTTGGAGCTGGCCGGCGGGGGAGACAATAGGTAGAAAGATGTGATGGTGGAAAGATGTGATGGTAGAAAGATGTGATGGTAGAAAGATGTGATGGTAGAAAGATGTGATGGTAGAAAGAT
>CAZKRK010000314.1:0-9156 GCA_964555035.1 uncultured Victivallales bacterium
CGCCGGTTTTTCTTGTTTTTTTCGACAGCTTTGGGAGGGTGAGTCACTAATTGACTTTTCTGGTGTTACCGAGAGAGTCGTGAGAGAGGCCGCTACATTGGCGAGGGGATTCTCCTGCAAGTTGTGGCTGCTTCACGTGGCCGCACCAGACCCCGATTTTGTTGGATACGAAGTCGGTCCCCAACATGTGAGAGACTGGAGGTCCGACACCCTTCATGAGGAGCACAGATCTATCCAGACGCTGGCGAAAGAACTCCAGGATGAAGGCATCGACGTCACCCCACTCCTGGTACAAGGACCTACAGTAGAGACCGTTGTGACAGAGGCCGACAGGTTGAATGCCGATATGATCGTTATGGGCACCCATGGCCATGGATCCCTGCACTCAATCCTGGTTGGGAGCATCACTCGTGGGGTCATTCACTCAGCTACATGCCCGGTCGTCCTGGTCCCTTCCAAACAGCAGGCCGTTCTTCGGGGAGAGGCAGGAGAGGGAGAAGGAGCATAGGTCCTTACCTCGTGGAACTGTCGGTGGCACCATTGATTGATGATTCCCGATTGATGATTTGTGATTTTCGAAGTACTTCACAAATCACCAATCATGAATCGCTGGTAGAGCTCGGCGGAAGTAACGGCGCATCTGCGATCTGTTGCAGGGCTACCGCCGGGCTGGTCCCAATACTGCTCACTCAGGCGAGATCCCACGCCCTTGCGGCGTGGAGTTTCAGGTTGCGAAGCCGCTACCAGGGAACGCCGGAAGATTGGGGAGGGAGATTGGGCGTAGTGCCTTGCCCGGGCGGGGGGCGCAAGAAAAACAAGAAATCTGGCTCAGCCTGCGTAGGAGACGATAGGCAGAAAGACGATACCGTCATTCCTCCCATCTTCTTACCTTCCCATTTTTCTACCTATGCCACACTTGGGTTGCGGGCGACGCCCGCGTTGAGTAAATAGATTAACCTGTTCCATCGGGCTGAAAACTGAACAAGTGAATCAAGTTTTTTGGGCTCGCCTGCAGAATCTGTGGGTACGTTGTGGTCTTCTCCAGTACTCAGGACCGACGAAGCTGGTCGTTTAGGTGTAACCAAGTAAGTGTGAGCTTAAGTGTGTGATGAAGTGTGGGACTAAGAGTCATGGGCTGCGACCTTTGACAGTGATGTGAGCATTGCCGCGATGCATCCCAACACTTCATCTCACACTTACTCCCACACTTCGTCTCACACTTACTTGGTTACACCTAAACGACCCGCTTTGTCGACCTCCACAGCCCAGACAATCTCGATACAAGATAATCCTGCCCATTCTACACAACAACTGCACTCAAAACCTCTCCCAACAGGCCATATTCGCGTCGCGCAGCGCCTTCATCTACCCACGGATTCTGCGGAAGACCCGGAAAAATATCTAGCGAAGCTGCGCCTCAAACCGGCACGGAGAACGCATCTACGCTTTCAATTCTACCAATACCGGCTATCTTCTCCTTGTCGGTTTGAGGCGCAGCTTCGCTAGGTAGATAGACGAAGTACTTGGTGCGTCTCCCCTTACCTGATCTATCTACGTAATCTCTCTCCTTAATCTCTCCCTGTCGCAGGGCGGAACATGGCTTGTTTCCGGTCAGTAGGCACGCGGTCCAGCCTAGACCCCCACCAGATCCACTCTGCGTTCACATTCGGCGCAGTGCCCCGATTTGACTCCGGTCACCACCGTACTGTAGCCCAGCCGCTCCACCAACACGGCCCGGCACCCCGGGCACATCGTGTCCTGCCCCAAACCGGCATGGAGATTCCCGATGTAGACATAGTCCAGATGCGCCGTACAGACGCGATAGGCACGCTCCATCGTCGCGCGCGGCGTCGCCCGGATGTCCATCTTGTACATCGGGCGATAGGCGCTCAGATGCAGGGCGGTGTGCCGGCCCAGCTCGGACTCCACCCACCGGGCCAACCCCTCCAGGTCATCGTCCGAATCGTTCAGTGTCGGTATGATCAGGTTGGTCACCTCAACCAGGCAACCCGCGGCCGCGGCCTGACGGGCAAAGTCAAGGACCGGCCCCAGCGCACCGTGACACCATTTGGTATAGAACTCCTCACGGATGCTCTTGATGTCGATGTTGAGCGCGTCGACAAACGGCAACAGTGCGGCCGCCGGTTCAGGCCGGATGAAACCGTTCGTGACCAGCACGTTCTTGCGGCCGTCCGCGCGCACAAGCTCGGCACAGTCGCGCACGAATTCGAGATTGATCAAGGGCTCGTTGTACGTGTAGGCAACCCCGATCGAGCCCTCGCGACCAGCGCAATCCGCGATGTCACGCGGGGAGTAACGCCCGCCGCCTTCGCGAAAAGACTGGGAGATGCTCCAATTCTGGCAAAAGTCGCACGCGAAGTTGCAGCCCCACCCGCCGACGCTGAAAATGGGTGCGCCCGGGTGAAAGTGGTACAATGGTTTCTTCTCGATCGGATCGACCCCGCCCGACGCCAATACGCCGTACCCGAGCGCCTCGAGGACACCACCGCGCACGCCGCGACTCCTGCAGCGCCCGTGCTTCCCTTCCGCAATCACACACCCGTGCGGACACAGGTCGCACTGCGCTCTGCCGTCTTCAGTCTTGTGCCAGAAACGCGCTTCCATACAAGCACAGTATCATCCGGCCGCTGACGACTGTCCAGTCCAGAAACCCACTTTGACATCGCCCCCGCACCTGTGCCACACTCTCCCCGCAAATGAGAGCGCTCACCCCACACGGAAAATTCATCGTCTACGGCTTCTCCTCCGCCGTGCTGGTCTTCGTCGTCGGGACCGCTCTGAGCCTGTCGCGCTGCTCGCGCCGGGAGGCCCACGCCGACAACGTGCCCGCCATCGACGTGCCCGCCCCTGGACCCGAACAGATCGTAGCCGTTCGCGATATCCCGAAAGATTTTCCCGCCAATTCGCACCTGCCCAGAATCGGAGAGGGTGCGGCGTCGGGGTCGATTGACCTCGGAACGTTCTCAGCCGGCCGCGACCTTATCTACTTCGACGACGACCGCATCTGGTGGGAGAGCGACAACGACGACAGCACCGGAGACACCGAGTGCGATCACTCGATCCACCACGCCCTTGGAACGCCGCTGAGCCGTCTCGTCGAGCTCGTCGGCCGCGCCGGCGGCACACTCGAGGTCCACGACGCATACCGCCCTACCGGCGTCCACGCCCCCCGCTCGCTGCATCTCGAAGGCCGCGCCGTGGATGTCACCTGCGACGAGCTCGGCCTGAAGGAGCTCGCCAAGCTCTGCTGGGCCGCCGGCTTCGACTGGGTCTACTATGAGGCCAAGGCCCGCGGCGGAGCCCACGTTCACGCATCGGTCCGACGCGACAACGGAGAAGCGCCGCCGGACGATGCCGTCGCTTCCGACAGCAACTGAGAAAGGACGCTGCCATGCCCCGAAGACAACCCGTGCTCGCCCTCCTGACGATCCTGTGTGCCGCGGCGGGCCTCACTTCCGCGCAGAGCGCCCCCGCCGACAAGCACTGCTACATGTGGAGAACCGCGTCGAAAAGCGCAACCGTCTATCTCCTCGGTTCGCTGCACGTGGGCAAGCCCGATCTCTATCCTCTCGATCGCGCCATCACACGGGCATTCGATGAGTCGGACGCGCTTGTCCTCGAAGTCAAACTCTCGCCGGAAACGGAAATGCAGGCGGCGCTCCTCGGCGTGCAGCTCGGCATCTACCAGGACGGTCGCACGCTCAAAGACACCCTCAAACCCGAAACCCTCAAAATGCTCAAGGCATACTTGAAGAAACGCGGCATGGACTTGAACCAGGTTGCCCAACTGAAGCCCTGGTTCCTGGGGCTGACCCTGGCCATGCAGGCGTACATTGCCGGCGGCTACCTCCCACAGCACGGCATCGACTCCCACTTCTCCAAGCTGGCGGCCCGCGGCGGGAAAGAAATCCTCCAGTTGGAGACAATCGAACAACAGATGAAGTTGCTCTCGGGCTGCAAAGGCGAAGCGGAAGACCTGTCCCTCCGCGAGGGACTCAAGCAGCTCCCGGAAGCCGGCAAACTGATGGCAAGGATCGTCAAGGCGTGGCGCACCGGCGACGCTGACGCTGTCGACGAAATCATGCAGGAAAACCTGCTGGACGATCCTCGCCTCGACAAGTACCACGCCGGACTGCTGGACGACCGCAACGTTGCCATGGCCGAAAAGGTCGAGGGATTCCTCGCCACCGATAAGACCTACTTCGTCGTGGTCGGCAGCGCCCACCTCGCCGGCAAAAAAGGCATCGTACAGCTTCTGAAGAACAAGAAACACAAGGTCGAGCAGGTACGACAAGAGGGAAAACCACCGCAATGATCGAGCAGACCATAGAGAAAATCGAACAACGACTCCGCAATGCCGCCTCCCTGCCCGAGGAGAAGCGCGGCGAGCTCCTCGAGCTCCTCGCCAAGCTGCGTGGCGAACTCGACGAGCTCCCCGATTCACACACCGAACAGGCCCAGAGCGTCACCGCCTTCGCGGACGTGTCGACACATGAGGCTACTCGCGATGCGACCAACCCGGATCTTCTGGAGATCTCCCTGAAAGGACTGCAATCGTCCGTGGGCGACTTCGAGGCTTCTCACCCAAAACTGGTCGAAGCCGTAAACGCCTTTGCCACAATGCTGTCCAATATCGGAATCTAGTGAACCGGATCATCCTGGAACCCGCCGAACTCTCACCCGACGGGCATGCCGTACTGCGCGGGCGCCGGGCGCGGCACATCGCCACGGTTCTGAGGGCAACTCCGGGCCAAACCCTGCGCATCGGCGTCGTCAATGGGCCCACCGGCGAGGCGGATGTTCTGGAACAGGACGAGGACACAGTCCGGCTGGCCTGCACGCTGTCACAGCATGCGCCGCCTGCTCCCCTCGTCAGCCTGCTGCTCGCGCTCCCGCGCCCCAAGGTCATGCGCCGCCTCTGGCGGCGGCTGGCGTCGGTCGGGGTCGGCAGCGTAATCCTCACCAATGCCGAACGTGTCGAGCGCAACTACTTTGACACCCATTGGCTGTCGCCCGAGACATACCGCCCCCTGCTGCTGGAGGGACTCGAGCAATCCGGAGACACCCACCTGCCCGGCGTCGTGATTCGCAGGCGGCTGAAGGTGTTCATCGAAGACGAACTCGACACGCTTATGCCCGATCGCATACGCCTGATTGCCGATCCCCGCGGCGAGAGTCTTCTCGCGACTCGGCCCGTGGCAGAGTGTGACCGCGTTCTCCTGGCGGTGGGCCCCGAAGGCGGCTGGACGCCGTACGAACGCGACATGTTCGCCAACCATGGTTTTGGCTGCGTCGGCTTCGGGCGGCGAATCCTCCGCTCGGATGACGCTTGCGTAGCGCTGCTTGCCGTACTGAACAACATGGTTGAGACACATCCAACCAGTATCCCGCGGGGGGAACCGTGAACCAAGAGATACTCTACGGCAGACAGACCGTCCGGGAAGCGCTGCTGGCAGACCGGCGCAAGATCAAGCGCATCTTCCTGCAGGAAACGCGCAAATCCGCCGACTCCCTCGCGGGAATCCGCGATCTGGCCGGCGAACGCGGCATCACGATGGCCCGTGGCGACCGGCAGTCAATCGAGCGTCTCTGCGCCGGAGGCAACCACCAGGGGGTCGCCGCCGAGGTGTCGCCCTACCCCTATGTCGAGCTCGCCAACCTGCTGCCCGAAGACGACGACTCGCCGGCGATCCTGCTCGTTCTCGATCACGTCCAGGATCCGCAGAACCTTGGCTCCCTCCTGAGGACCGCCGACGCCGCCGGAGTCAGGGGCGTCATCATCCCAAAAGACCGCGCTGCCGCGGTGACGCCGGCCGTTTCGCGCGCCTCGGCCGGCGCGGCCGAACACATGCCCGTGGCCCTCGTCACCAATCTCGTGCGCACAATGACCAGGCTCAAGGACACGGGGTTCTGGTTCTACGGTCTCGAGGCCGCCCCCGCGGCCGGGGACTACGCCGAACAGGACTACGACCGCCGCGTAGGCCTCGTGGTCGGCAGCGAAGGCTACGGCCTCGGACGGCTCGTTCGCGAGACATGCGACTTCCTGATAAAGCTGCCCATGTCCGGCCGCGTCACATCCCTCAACGCCGGCGTCGCCGGCGCCATCGCCCTCTACGAAGTCGTGCGCCAGAACCGGCGGAAGGCGGGCGAATGCTGAACAGAAGGAACAGGCCAGCAGCAGAAATGCCGAAGTGGAATCCCTTCGGCATTTCTGCCGTTGGCCTGTTTCTTCTGTTCGGCATTCGCCCGCCTCTTCGCAACGGACTTCCAGGGGAGACGCATCCAATCCCGTAGCACGCTACCATGGAGACGGCGGTCCTCCGCCGTTACAAGCACCCGCGGACCGATCCCAACACCCCACCGGCGGAGGACCGCCGGCTCCAGGTCTCTCAACCCGCGCCAAAACAAACCCGATCGAGACGGCGGTCCGTCGCTCCGACTCGGCGGGGATTTGATGCGTTTGCGCCGAATAAACTTCTTCCCAACACGGCCACCATCCGCTACTTCATATGTGCGGCATGAAACCCACCGGAGACAACACACCCCGTATCGCCATCACCATGGGCGACCCGGCCGGCGTCGGACCCGAGCTCTGCCTGCGCGTGCTTGACGACACCTCGCCAGGCGAGGTATGCGACGCCGTCGTCTACGGCAGTTCCGCCTGCCTTGAGCGCGTGGCATGCGAATGCGGATTGCCGTCTCCCCATCGCGACCGCGTCGTCGATTGCACAAGCATCGCAGCGGACGACGTTGTTCCCGGAGCAATCAGCGCCGCATGCGGACAGGCCGCTCACGATGCCGTCGCGGCCGCCGTAGAGGACGCCCTTGCCGGCAAAGTCACCGCCGTCGTGACCGGACCGATACACAAGGAGTCGCTACAGCTCGCGGGAATCCCCTACCCCGGGCACACCGAGTTGCTCAAGGATCTCACCGGCGCCGAGCGCGTTTGCATGATGATGGCGTCGGACACGATCACGGTGGCATTGGCGACCACGCACATCAGCCTTACCGACGTTCCGTCACGGCTCACGCCCCAATGTCTGCGCGACACGATCGAACTGACTGCCGACGCCATGCGGCGTATCGGCAAGCCTTCGCCGCGGCTCACCGTCTGCGCCCTGAACCCGCACGCGGGCGAGCATGGACTCTTCGGCTGTGAAGAGGGCGAGATCGTCGTGCCCGTGATGGACGAATTCCGTGACGACAACATCCGCTTCGCGGGTCCTCTGCCCCCGGACACGGCCTTCATAGAGAAGGTGAGAGAGGATACCGACGCCTACATCTGCATGTATCACGACCAGGGCCTGATCCCGTTCAAGATGCTGGCGTTCGACATTGGGGTGAACATCACCCTCGGACTGCCCATCGTCCGTACCTCCGTCGATCACGGAACAGCTTTCGACATAGCCTGGCAGGGAAAGGCCTCACCGGCCAGCATGAAGGCCGCGGTTCGCTGGGCCGTGCGGCTGGCGGAAGTCTGACCGGGAACTTCAGAAATGCTCAATGTTCAATGCTCAGTTTTCAATGTTCAAGTTGAAATCGAGCACTGAACATTCCTGCCGTTTCCACCTCGAATTGCCTCGGAAGCGCGGCGCACCGGGGACATTGCTGGCCGGGGACTTCAATCCGCCCCCTACTCTCTCTCCCACTCCTCCACGAGAGAGCAGGAAAACGATTAGGGAAACGAGCAGGAAAAGAGCAGCATGGGACCAATCAACCAATCAACCAGTCAACCACCCCTACGCGCTCTCCAGCGTCTTGCGAATGGCCGATTCACGCGTTTCTATGCTCTCGCAGAGCTTGAACTGAACTCGTGCGCGGTTGAGATTCTGCCCCTCGTGCGAGACTTTGAAATAGGTGTCGCCAACGAGGAAATCGGAGAAGAAACGCAGCCCGAGCTCGAACGTGATCAGGCGGATGCTGTCATACTGGTACCGCAGGTCGGCCTCGGACAGAAAGTCCTTTGCGAACATCATGTAGCCCCGCACGATGGCCGTGCAGATGTCGGTGTCGAAGTAGACATGACCCAGATCGGTTGCCTCCTCGCCCGCGGGATTGCAGCACGAACGCAGACAATCGCCGAAATCGTAGTGCACCAGCCCCGGCTTGACCGTGTCAAGATCCACGATGCAGGTCCCTTTGCCCGTGGCATCGTCGATCATGACATTCGCGATCTTGGGGTCGCCGTGGATCGGCCTCAACTGCAGCTCACCCCGCGCACACGCGTCCTCCAGAATGCTGCACCACTCCCGACGTTCCTGGATGAACTTGTAGCAACGCTTCGCCTCCGAGGAGCTGTTCAGTCGGGCCTGCCCCTCTTCGGTGGCCACGGCCTTGTCGAACAGGGCCAGGTAGTTCGGCGTGATATGGAACCCCGGCAGCGTGTCATGCAGCTTGTCCACGGGTATGTCGCTGATCAGACGCTGGAATTGCCCCAGCACGAATCCCGCCTCGTAGGCGTGCTCGGGGTTCTGCACCTGTTCATACGAGTGCGCCGACGCAATGTGAGAGATGGCCCGCCAGTAATCCCCGTCGCCGTCCACGGTGTAGTCGCTGCCGTCCTTGGTCGGAATCACGCGCGGCAGCTGCCAGATGCGGTCGGACATGTGCACCTCTTCTTCCAGGCGACGGTGCACGTGCTCCGTGACCAGCTTCATGTTGGCCATGATGGCGTCGGGCGAAGGAAACACGTTCCTGTTGATCTTCTGCAGGATAAACCGCTCTTCCGAAAAAGTCGTTCGGAACACGGCCAGGTACGTATCGTTTACGTTGCCGCTGCCCGTGGGGTCTACCGTTACCAGGCGCCCGTTCACGTCGAAACGCTGCGCCATCAGTGCTGCTTTCATAGTCTGCTCCGAGTCTGGTCCTTAACACAAATCCAATCAGTGTCTCATCATACGGCACCGCAATCAAGCCCGCGATGGCCGATTTGCGAAGTGAAGGCGCGGTCAGGACACGTGTAACACTTCAGAAATCGCAAATCGTCAATCGCTGATCGTCAATCATGGGATGTGAGATGTGACACCGCGGGCCGGCCCCTCACCCGTCTCCGCTGCGTTGCGGCGACGGGGCTGTATCACAAGGTCAGAAGTTCCGTTGCGCTCCGACCGGTCCACGGCACTCCGTTCGCTCCGC
>CAZKRK010000315.1:0-9133 GCA_964555035.1 uncultured Victivallales bacterium
TTGTCGGGGACGAGGCCATCTCGCAACATAATGTCCCCGGCCACATAACGGGGCTGCTGAGGCGCGGCGTTGGCCTCAGAATGATTGACACACTCGATCGATGGTGATATCGTCATACCATCACCTATCGATAAAGGAGACGTCATGCAGACCGTAACCGTTTCACCGAAATTCCAAGTAGTCATCCCTCGTCCCGTGCGAGACCACCTACACCTTCGCCCGGGTCAGAAGATGCAGGTGATTGAGTATTCGGGGCGCGTAGAACTCATTCCTGAGCGTGACATCTCGGAACTCAAGGGTTTCGTGAAGGGAATCAACACCTCCTTCCCGCGGGAGGCGGACCGAGTATGAACGTTGTAGACTCATCCGGCTGGCTCGAGTACTTCTCCGGAGGAAGAAACGCATCGCGTTTTGCCGCGCCGCTCAAGGATCTGGATTCCCTTGTTGTTCCCGCCATCTCGATCTACGAGGTGTTCAAGGTCCTCCTTCGCGAAGCAGGAGAGGAAGCAGCCTTGCAGGCCGCCTCCGCCATGCAACGCGGTCACTTGGTCGACCTGACGCCGCAACGAGCCATGTCTGCCGCGGCACTGAGCCTTCAGCACTCGCTCCCAATGGCTGACAGCATCATCCTTGCCGCTACACGCGAGCATGAGGCAACACTCTGGACGCAAGACGAGGACTTCAAGGGCCTGGACAAGGTCAAGTACTTCGCGAAGAAGTAGAGGAGAGGCCAACATCAGAATCGAGACCGACGTGAAACAGCCGCGAATACGCGTCTGCTTCACGCGGCTCGTTCAAGCGATGGATCGGAGAGTCAATCGTCAACCGCTATCGTCGCCCGCTATCGTGAACCGAGCACCGGTGGACGATAGCGGGCGACGATAGCGGTGGACGATGGTGAGAGGAGGCGAACCTGCATGTTGCCGTCTCGCCCGGCGTACTTGACCACGCGCCCGGATGATGATTTGATCCATCAAGTGCGTGGAGCCTGGCGTCGCTTCGCTCCGCGGGCTCACGCTAATGTTCGGCAATTGATGAAGAGAGACAGCGATCATGGAAGACCTGGGATGGGAAGATGGCTCCCGTATGGGTGTCTACGGGGCTGAAGGACATCCTGTTATCGAGCTGCATGGCGGACCTGGAGCCGCTGCATCGGAGACAGCCCCCACCAGTGGACAGTATTGAGGAGCGTAAAAATGAAGAGGCTTGTAGCAGACTGCATTGTATTTGGGTTGGCGGGTTCATTGGTGGTTGCGGATACCAATCTGACAATCACGGGATTTGGGGACGGATATCTGACATGGACCAATCTGAATCCATCGCTCCACTATTCGGTGCAGTGGAAACCGTCACTCACGGACACGAACGAATGGAGTGAGTCGTATCGCGGACTTCAGGATGTGGAGTCGACGAACGACCTGGTTCAGATCCCTGCTCCAATGCTCTTTCGGATTGTCGGGCGCTCAAACGCGGTACACACCATGCAGATTGATTCCGCTTCCAATCGTCTGGCGACCGGTTACTACGAAGCGACGAATCTGTCCGCGGTGGACCCCGATCTTGTCGGAGGCAACATTGTGAAAGGCGCAACGGTGTTCGGGATTGATGGGTCACTGCTGCCTGACGGCGGATCCGCGACCGCGGCGGACGTGACATCGGGAAGGACGTTCTACGGAGCCGGGCAGTCCAACTGGGTGGTGCAGGTCGGCACCTACGGCGACAACCAGAACGGTCCGGACTACTACGACCTGAACCAGTCACCGCATGACGGTTTTGAGTTCCGGCTCGATCCGTCCGGCATTTACGTAGCTCCGTCGGCGCATGGCGGAAACGATGGCTCTGGTTGCGGGCTTGGGCCGCTCGGGACGGGAGTTAGCAATGTGCCCTGCGCGACCATCGGAATGGGGATTCAGCGGGCCTCCGCAACCGGCCGGGACACGATCTATGTGGCTAATGGAGTCTATGAGGAAAGTGTGACTTTGCCCGACGGAATGAACTTGATGGCCGGCGGCGGCTCGGAGGACGACGGTGGCGGTGATGTCTCCGGTGGAACCGGCGGCGGCGGCGGAGCCGGCGGCGGCGCAGGAGCATCCGGCACGGGTGGCGCTGGGGGTGGCGGTTCGTTCTGTGTCTTTGTCGATGGAGGCGCGGCACCCTTGATTCACGACAACGTGTTCTACCTTGGTCTTGGCGGAACTGGCGGTGATGGCGGAGCCGGGGGGGGCGGCGGTAAGGGACGCGATGGCGGCCTTGGCGGCAATGGCACGTGGGGCGGAGGAATCGGCGGCGATGGTGGCCGCGGCGGGGACGGAGGAGCCGGTGGCGGGGGCGGGGGAGGAGCCGGCGGCATGGCCTGCGGTATTCTTATTGACGGCATTCCCGGGGCCAATCCGGCCGCCTATCTGGGCGGAAACAGCTTCATCGGTGGAACCGGCGGTTTGGGCGGCTCAGGGGGGGGCTCCGTGGCTGCCCCGGGAACGAAGGGTGTCAATGGCGCAGTCGAAAGGGTGGATGTGAGATGATTCCGGATCAAGGCAAAAGCCTTGACCGAAGCCATGTATCACGGGAAAGCAGCCCAAGCGGCGGTATTCGTACGCATGACCCGCACTGGTGCGAAATGAAGCAAGTCAGGGAATTGCCGTAGGTCCGATTTGCAATCGGACCCAATCCACGCCCATTGTCTAGAACGGCGGAGGACGCCACATCGAAGCGTCGTTGGGTCCGATTCCAAATCGGACCTACGTTTGCAGCGAATCAACAACCCGCGAACGTGAGCTGAGCAATGGTGTCATTTCCATTTTCCGCTTCACCATCGCCAGGAAGAGGAGCAGGGACTTGTCGACAACCCAAAACCGCTTTCGAAGTAGGAAGTACGAACAGGGAGGAATGAGGTGATCAAGAGAGAACGCGTAATTCGTGCATTGGTGTTGGCGTATGCCACATCGTTCGTAGTGGTCGGTTGCACCACCGGGAAGGGAGGGTTCTCTGGAGATGTCGCATTCATGGCGGAACATACTCAGATTGTTCTGCTGCAAGATGGTGCGGCAGCAGTCGCCGTGGCACCGGCCTACCAGGGGCGCGTGATGACCAGTACGGTTGACCGCGAGGAGGGCGCAGGGTTCGGCTGGATCAATCGCCCGGTGATTGCCGGGGGAGTGCTTCCCGTGGCGGAGCGGAGGGGCAAACTCGAGGAGCACATTCATATCTTCGGCGGCGAAGAACGCTTCTGGCTCGGGCCGGAGGGCGGACAGTTCGCCCTGTACTTCAAGCCCGGGGCGAAGTTCGAGTTCTCCGACTGGGTCACTCCCGCCGTCATCGATACCGAGCCCTTCGACCTGGTCGAGCAAACCGGCGACAAGGCTGTCTTTGCCAGGCAGTGTGCGCTGACCAACTACAGCGGCACGGTCCTCACGATGGGCATCGAGCGCACGGTGCGTCTGCTTAACCGTCCCTCCATCGAAGAGATGGTGCAGGGCAAACTGACTTCAGCGGTTCGCTGCGTTGCCTACGAAACCGACAACCGCCTGACCAACAAGGGCAAGAACGCCTGGACACCCGCGACAGGGTTGCCCTCGATCTGGATGCTGGGCATGTTCAACCCGTCGCCGCGAACCACGGTGGTGATCCCGTTCGAAGCCGGGCCCGAGGACGAGCTGGGCCCGAAGGTGAACGACACCTACTTCGGCAAGGTGCCGCCCGAATACCTCAGGGTGGAAGACGACGTCCTGTTCTTCAAGGGTGACGGGACACATCGCAGCAAGATCGGCATCGGTCCTCGGCGCTCGAAAGGGATTGCCGGCAGCTACGATCCCGACGGCCGCGTGCTGACGCTCGTAACCTACAACGTGCAGGATGCGCCCAGCGGGTTCGTCAACTCAATGTGGGAACTGCAGAAAGAACCCTTTAAGGGTGACGTGATCAACTCCTACAATGACGGTTCGCCCGAGCCGGGCAAGCCCCCGCTGGGGCCTTTCTACGAGCTCGAGACATCCTCGCCGGCCGCGGCCCTCAAACCGGGGCAGACGATGAAGCATGTGCAACGCACACTGCATCTGCAGGCCCCGGAGGAGGACCTCGATCCGATCGCTCGCCGCATGCTGGGGGTCGGACTCCAGGACATCAAGGTGGGGGACCGATGCCAATCTCGGATACCTATCGGTATCGAATGCGCCCACATGGAGCCGGCGGCCGGTCCCGCCGTAGCGGAGCGAAGGCGGGTCCTCCACCGGTAAGGGCGCTACAGAGGCTCGCCGGTCCGTGACGTTGCTCGCCGCCGGCGAGCTCGTGCGGAGAGAAGCAAAAGAACGGGGACAAATGAGACGAGAGCCGCTGCTGTTCGCTGTTGGCGTGCTGACCACCGTGACCGTGTGTGCACGTCCGAAACCCAACATCGTGTTCATCCTCACCGACGACCAGGGCTATGGGGATGTGGGGCGGCATGGGCACCCGCTGCTGAAGACGCCGCACATCGACCGCCTGCACGACGAGGGCGTGCGGTTTGACAACTTCTATGTGAGTCCCTCCTGCTCGCCGACACGCGCGGCGCTGATGACGGGGATGCACGAATTCCGCAACGGCGTCACCCATACCATCCAGCCGCGCGAGCATCTGTGGAAGGACGCCGTCATTCTTCCGCGGTTGCTCCAGGACGCCGGCTATCGCACCGGCTTCATCGGCAAGTGGCACCTGGGCGGGGGCAGGGGTTACGCGCCCAACGTGCGTGGGTTCGACTGGACCGCAACCAATCCCAATGGGTCGAGGAAGCACTTTGACGTGGAGATCGTTCGCAATGGAAGACGGACGAAGCGCGAGGGCTACCGGGAGGATATCTTCTTTGATGAAGCCATGGCCTTCATCGATGAATGTGACGCAAAGCCCTTCTTCTGCTACCTGGCGACCTACTCGCCGCACGCGCCCCTCGCCGCGCCGGAGGAGTTCGTTGCGCCCTTCCGTGGCAAGGTGACTGAAGAGCAGGCAACCTACCTCGGAATGGTGGCGAACATCGACTACAACGTCGGGCGCCTGCTGGAGTTCCTGGACGATCGCGGACTCGAGAAAGACACGATCCTGCTGTTCATGAACGACAACGGTCAGACCAAGGGGCTCGATGTCTACAACGCGGGTATGCGCGGCTGCAAGTGCACCATCTGGGAGGGCGGCTCGCGCGCGATGTCCTTCTGGCACTGGCCGGGGCACTGGCAACCGCACGGGGTCGACAACCTGACCGCACATCTGGATGTACTGCCCACCCTGTGCGAGCTGGCGGGAGCCAGAATTCCCCCGGCACTTCAATCCGAGCTTGAGGGATTCAGTCTCGTTCCCCTGCTCGAAGCGAAGGGTCCCGTGTCATGGCATGACGACCGGATGCTGTTCCATCACGTGGCCCGTTGGCCCAACGGGATGGCGGAATCCCACAAGTACGCCATGTGTGCGGTCAGGCAAGGGAATCGCCTCTTGCTCCGCAGCCGGCCGTGCGACGACCCGACCTGCACGCCGAAGGTCAGGGGCAACCAGTGCCATGCCTTGCGCAGCGTCGAGAAGGGCGCCGCGAAACTCATCTACACGGACAACGCCCGGTTTCACTGGGGCGTGAGTCCTGCCGATGAATGGGTCCTGTTTGACGTCAAGAAAGACCCGGCCTGCAGGAAGGATCTCTCCCGAAGGGAACGTAAACTCGCGGCAAGCATGGCGGCGGCTTATGACAGGTGGTGGGACGACGTTTATCCCGACATGATCGCCAGGAGCGGCTACAAGGGGGAGCCCCATGCATCACGGCCGCCGACCGGCACAATTAAACGGACGACACCTACACCGATCGCTAATCCTGGCGGAGTAATGGAACCGTCAAAAGATGAATGAAAACTCGGGCAGTCAACCGAGATCGCTACGTGACGCGATGAAGGGGGCAGGAAGAAGATTAAGGCGAAAGAATAGGGCAAAAGATTAAGGTTTCGGCTCTTCGGCCCCTAATCGTTCGCCTTAATCTTTCGCCCTAATCTCCGGTTGCCGGGTCTGTGGCTGGCCAGCAAAACGGGAGAGAAGACAGCCAAAGCGCCAACTCCCTGTAGAGACATGATTTGGACAAGAAGACGTGCTGCAAGCTTTGACGGAACCGGGAGAAGGAGCCACAAATGAGCAATTGCGATTCATCGTCGTGCGGATGTGGACCAACAACGGGACGCAGGGATTTTCTGCGCGTCCTCAGCGCGAGCGCCACTGCGACCGCGCTACCGGCCGGCACACAGGTCATGGCCGGTCCTTTCGCGAAGAAGGATCTCTCGAAACACCTGATACCCGCCGACAAGAAGCTGGATGCGGCATGGGTGGCATCGCTCTGGGATCGCGGCGAGGCGGAAGCCCTTTCCGGTGACCGGCTCAAGTACGTCGGCATGCCCGTTGGCGGTATCGGCTGCGGGCAGCTCTATCTCGGCGGCGACGGCAAACTCTGGCCCTGACCCTGCTGCATCGAGACGACGAGGCTTCGACTACCGCGGCCAGCTCCGCTTGAGGGTTCTGTCGCTGGCATTCGGCGGCAAGGCGAAGACTGTGAAAGCCGTATTGGGAGATCGAGCACTGCCCGCCGTATTGAAAACGGGCAGCGGCCGGGTGTCGATCGAGTTCAAACAGGAGGTGCTTCTCGAAGCTGGGCAGCGGTTCGCGGCAGTCGTATCGTAGGATAGTCCTCCGGGCCGTCCAAGGCAGTAGACACAGCAGACAGGAGGCACTGGTGTAACAACACACTGAGTGGTCTGGCGCCGATTCACTGGCGATCTGCTGAGTATTGGCGGGTTCGGTCTTGACGAGTTGCGGCAGGTGGACGACAACTAGCCTGAGGTTGACTATCCGCACGGTGCCTTTGCCAAGGGGAGGGAGAAGGATGGAAGACCACGAACGAGAAGGAGACTCTTACTCGCACAATCCTACACTTACTCGGATACACTTACTCCTACACTTACTCGCACTCTTACTCGCACTCTTAACCGCCACCCTTACTCGGATACACTTACTCGCACACTTACTCCCCACCCTTACCCGGGTAGTATCCGAGTAAGGGTGGCGAGTAAGAGTGCGAGTAAGTGTATCCGAGTAAGGGTGGCGGTTAAGTGAGCGAGCAAGAGTGGGATCAAGTGTCGCGAGAACGGTGGATTCGCCGTAACCCATTGAAAACGACGAACTTGAAGTGTCAGGAGCCGGAAAACTCCTGGGAGTGCGAGTTTTGAACCAAGGAGACAACCATGAAGATCACACGTCGCGGATTTATGAAGGTGGCTGCAGTCGCGGGATTCCCGATGATCGTACCCGCGTCCGTGCTTGGCAAGGACGCTCCGTCCAGCCGTATTACGCTTGGCTGCATCGGGATGGGCGGCCAGGGAACTCACGCCAATCTTCGATCGTTCCTCAATTGCAGTGACGCGCGCGTGTTGGCGGTCTGCGACGTTTGGGACCACAAGACCCAGGCTGCCCGGAACATGGTCGACAAGGCGTACAAGGCGACAGGGTGCAAGGGGACTTCCGACTTCCGTGAGATTATCGACGACACGTCTATTGACGCCGTGGTCATATCAACCCCCGATCATTGGCACGTGCCCATGTCCCTGATGGCGTTGAAGGCCGGCAAGGACGTGTTCTGCGAGAAGCCGACCATGACCATAGCCGAGGGACGCGAGCTGCTCGACCTGGTCAAAGCGCGCAAAGCCATCTTCCAGATGGGCATGGAGGATCGCTCCGTTCCGCATTATCACAAAATGGTGGAGTGGTTGCGTAACGGTGCCATAGGCGAGTTGGAGCGCGTTGACCTGCAACTGCCCGCGGGGAAGGTCCTGCCTGAGGAGGAAGAGATACCGGTGCCGAAAGGGCTGAACTATGAACTCTTTGTCGGCCCTGCGCGGCCTGTGCCGTATACCAGGAACCGTACCCGCCAGATCGACTGGCGCATGACCCGGAACTTCGGCAACGGCACGCTGGTGGACTGGGGGTCGCACCAGATGGACACAGCCCAGCTCGCGGTGAACGATCCCAACGTGTGTCCCATAGAGGTGGAGGCCACGGGAGAGGTGCCGGAAGGCAAGCGGACCAACGTGCCGGTGACCTTTGACGCCAGGTACAAGTATTCAAATGGCAAGGAAGTGCGCGTCACGTCCGGCGGCACGGGGATTCGACTTGCCGGGACAAAGGGATGGGTCGGCAACGATAGCTGGCGTGGTCAACTCAAGGCCAGCGACGAGAAGATCCTGCACACCAAGTACAGCCCGGAGACTTCGAAGCACTGGCAGCGTCCGGCGGCCGAACAGCGCAACTTCCTCGATTGCATCAAGTCGCGCAAGCCCACCACGTACCCGGCGGAGATCATGCACAAGCTGCACGTCTCCCTCCACATGGGCAATATCTCCATCTACCTGGGACGAAAGCTCAAGTGGAATCCCGCCAAGGAGGAATTCATCAACGACGATGAAGCCAATGCCATGCGCGCTGGCAAGAACAGGGAGTGGAACACCTGATTCGGCGGGCAGGTCAGTTCCACCGCGGAGGACGCGGAGGTGGAATCCCCCGGGACTGCTTTCGCTGGAAGAGACGACCTGCACCGACAGCGATGCTGACACGCTGAGGATGCGTCAAAGAGAACTGATGCGCCCCTTGTCGTTCTTCTTGACTCATCGCCCTCAGTCCTCTAGCATAAGCCTGTGTAGAGGCGATTTCAGAGCGGTGTCAGCGGGTGTGTGCCCTTGCTGCCTGAGAAGCGATCTTACATCGAGAGGAAAACGACCATGGCCAGAATCAAAATCGAACACCTCGACGAGGAACAGGAACTCAGCCCGGAGGCCGCCAGGAACACCAGGGGCGGACACGCCATCCCGACTCCAGACGGAGACGATGATTTCGTAGTGCTTGGTGTCGACCTGAAGAAAGGCGTAAAGAAGCCCCCGCCAAGCGAGCCGAAGCCGCCGCCGAACTACGGCTCCTTCTAGCGATTCATGATTGATGATTTCTGAAATCACAAATCAGCAATCGCTAATCATCAATCAGACGAAGGTGTCACTTTCATTTTCCGACCCGCGGTTGTCGTGCTCAAGGCAAGGATTCAACGTAATCGACAGGACAACAAGTGGTTGCGACGGAGTCTCGACTCTGTGTG
>CAZKRK010000316.1:0-9129 GCA_964555035.1 uncultured Victivallales bacterium
GATCCCTCGACTCCGCTCCGCTGCGCTCGGGATGACAGGCAGGAGTTGAAGTTTCCGGCTAGTCGAGCTCGGCGCAAGCAACGGGCGCATCTGCCGAGCTCAACCAGCTGCGAGGAGCCCATCATGGAAGCAAGTCGGTGGTGCCTGGCGGGCGCGGATGCTCTGATGCTTCTGCATTTCGCCATCGTGCTGTTTGTCGTCGTGAGTGTGCCGGTCATCTGGGTCGGCTACTGGCTCAAGAGACACTTCGTCGTCAACCGCACATTCCGATTCCTGCATCTCGGGGCGATGGCCTTTGTTCTTGTCCAAGCGCTGGCCGGTGAGATCTGTCCCTTGACAAAACTCGAGATGGCCCTCCGCCTGAAGGCCGGCGGCGACGTCTACGCCGGGTCGTTCGTCCAGCACTGGGTCCACAAGATCCTGTATCTCGACCTCAGCCCGACCGCATTCACGTGGATGTACGGCATCTTTTTCGGCTTGATCGTCCTGACGCTGATCTTTATCCCGCCGCGCAGACGGTCGGGAAGGTGATAGAGAAGAGCCCCCGTTGCAGAATATGCCGCAGACCGAGAGCTTCGGTGCGGTTCAGCACGGTGCCGATGCGGGTGGCCTGTTCCGCGCCGGCGCTCTTGCGCGAGACTGAGAGTGCCACGCCGCCGGATTCATGCCGGCTGAGGCGGATCATGGTGTTGGTGTCACCGTTTTGGTGATAGAGCGCCCCGCGTTTACCGCCGACCTGGCCGCATTCGCCCTCCAACACGGTCAGAAACTCGCAGATGTCGGTGAAATCGAGTTTGACCGTTATCTTGTTCTCCCAGTCAAACGTCGCGTGTGTTGTTTCTCTGCCGTTTCGCCGGGCGACGGTCTTCTGCCTGGCCATATCGAGGAAGAAACAGTTGTAGTTGTCCCCCGGCTGCCGGTTGATCCGCGGTTCGAGCTGCGCGGCCGCGCCCGTTCCCTGCCCGTTGGCGTGGTAGAACGTCAGGCGCTCGTTGTACATCCTCTGTTCGGTTCCGTTGCTGATCTGGGTTTCCGTTGTCATGGTTCCTTCTCCTTTCACCATACAGGAAGCAACGGGCAGCGCCCTATTCCGGAAAAAAGTGAAAAAAAGTGCCGGCCCCGTGGCGAGGTCTGTCCAAAACCGCGGACTGGACGGGTGTTGTCTTGCTCTCGGTGCAGTTCCACTTCGTCCACGCGAGCCGTCGTGGACGAGACGAAACCGCGATGAGAACACAACGTCCGAAGGCCGGTCCGCGGAACGGGGTCTGTCCCCGGCATTGACAGTCCCCGGCATTGACAAGACGGGCCCATTGCGCCACAAATAGGACCCACCAACAAGGAGATCCATCATGGCTGAAGAAACCGGTCGACGGACATTTATCAAGCGGTCGATGTTGACATCCGCCGGAGTGTCGCTGGCGTTGAACGCGGCTGGGGAACCGGACGGCAGCAAGAAGGAGCAGGGCGACCGGTTGCCGAGGGGCAAGATCAAGGACCTGGAAGTCAGTCGCGTTTTGCTGGGCGGGAATCTGCTTACGCACTATACGCACAGCCGCGATCTGAAGTATGTCTACAAACTGACGGCCAACTACAACACCGACGAGAAGATTCTCGAAACGCTGGCCCTGGCCGAGGAACACGGCATCAACACGCTGTCCATACACGTCGTGCCGACGGCGCTGAACGTCCTTCATGCGCATCGCAAGCGCGGCGGCAAGATGCAGTGGATCATCTGTCCGACGGCCAAGTTCACCGACGACATGGCCGGGTACGAGAAGCAGGTGAAGCAGCTTGTCGACGACGGCACGGATGCCCTCTACGTCTGGGGTGTGCGCAGCGATCAGCTCGTACAACAGAAGCGGGTTGACCTGGTCGGCAAGGCAGTCGAGATTGCGAAGAAGCACGGCGTGCCGTCCGGGGTTGGCGCGCACGATCTGAACGCGGTCGTCGAGTGCGAGAAGAACGGGATCGACGCCGACTTTTACATCAAGACCCTCCATCATCACAAGTACCCGAGCGGCCCGAAACCCGAAGAGATCACCAGGCCGTACAACGAGCATCCGGGTTACTGGTGCAGCAATCCCGAAGAGACCATCGCCTTTATGGAGAAGGTCGAGAAGCCGTGGATCGCGTTCAAGGTAATGGCGGCCGGCGCCATCAGTCCCACGAGCGCCTTCAAGTACGCTCTCAACGGGGGCGCGGACTTCCTCCTCGCGGGCATGTTCGACTTCGAGATCGCCGACGACGTCAAGATCGCCCGCAGCATCCTCGCGCGGGGCGTGAAACGCAAGCGGCCGTGGCGGGCGTAGGCGGAACCGGAAGAGATTTCCCGTCTGTTCGCGGTCAGTAGGGGTGCCCCAGGCCCTGGGGCGCCCCCGACCGGGGGTGGGTCAGGGCCTGACCCACCCCTACTTGGGGGTCGCTCCGCTTCCGTGCGTTGATCCTAAGAAGAGCAGTTGCCCGCAGATGACGCAGATTGACGCAGATAAAGTCCCGAATCTGCGTTCATCTGCGTCATCTGCTCCTGTTTCAGGAATTCGGCGCCGAAGGGCCAGCCGGAGCCCATGATGATGTCCGCAATCATTCCGCGGCGGCGGGCCTCCTCGGCGGTTCGTTTCACGAGACGGTTCCACTCCGGGCTCAGCCAGTCCAGTTCCGGGTCGTCCAGGTGGGTGGATCCGGGTGGTTGGGCGATCGGATTGATCTCGAATCCGCCGATGCCGGCCTTGTGCATCACATTCAGCTCGCGGATGATCTCGTCCTCACGCACCCGCAACCCATTCCACCACCAGCGCACGAAGGGCTTCGCTTCAGCGGGCGGGTTGCGAAAGGCCTCAAATCTAGCGGACAGCGGGTGAGCAATGGGAGCACAAAAAAGGGGTGGGAGTTAGATTGAAGTCTCAGACATGGGCACACTTTTAAAAGTCCGCCAATCAGGCCCGCATGGAAACGACAGTTCGGACGGGACTGCGAAGTAGAAGTCGCACTCTGTTGCGCGGTCAGCTGGAATCCGGACAATTCACAGAGCACAAATCGCGCAACGATCGTGAGGTGTAGCATGGGCCTGTTCGATACGATCGAGCTCGAGAAGCCCCTTGTCTGCCGGGCGTGCGGCCACGAGGAGCCTGAGTTGTTCTGATTCTGACTTCGAAGTGCAGGGTGGGGGGCGTTGCCCGCCTTCGTAGATTCGTCGCAGGGCGGCGTTTCACGCCGCCCGGAGGCGAAAGGCGGTCGCGCGTGCCTGCGCCCTCCGGAGCGTCTTTCCAAGACGCTCCTGCGGACGCTCTACGAAGGGGGTGGATGTCGGTTTCGCGGTGAAATCGAGTCTCAGACATCCTCGCCTCTTGCGGGCCACGCCAACTCGTGTCTCCGTCACAACCACTTGTTGCTCCGGCGAGCCCGTCTTTCCGTTTTCGGCGACGAGAAGGTGTCACGGTTGTTTCCTACCGATGTCGCCGGACGAGCTCGTCGACCTGGCCATGGTCGAGCATGCCGTCGAGGCGAGGGGTGGCGTGGCCGGCCATGCTGGGGGGGAGTTCGAGGGTTGCGCCGAGCTCGACCAGGCGGTCGACGAGGGCCTTGTGGCCGGCGTCGGCGGCGATATGGACGGGGGTGCGTCCGCTTGCGTCCGCCGCGTCGAGCTCGGCGCCGAGTGCCACGAGTTGCTCGGCGACGGGGATGGCGCCGGAGCGGGCGGCGAGGTGCAGGGGCGTGTCGCCGGTCGCGCTGTCCGGCGCGTTGGCGTCGGCACCGCATCTCACGAGACACAGCGCGGTTTCGGCCTGCCCGTGTTCGATCGCCAGGTTGCATGCCGTTTGACCGTGCGCGTTGCCGGCGGCAACGTCGGCCCCCGCCCGGGCCAGGAGCTCGACGGTTTCAACCTGTCCCCGCCCGGCGGCCGCGTGTAACGCCGTGCATCCGTCGGCGTCCTGGAGATCGACCTGCAGGTTTGCGGTCGCCAGGAGCGAGCGTACGGTTGCAGCGTGCCCCTCGGCGGCGGCCAGGTGCAACGGCGTCAGTCCGCGGTCGTCCTGGGCGTTGATGTCGGCCTTCTTGTCGAGGAGGAGGCCGGCCGTTTGCTCGTGCCCCTTCTCGGCGGCCGCGTGCAGCGGGGTGCGTCCTTCGCCGTCACGCGCGTTGACCTTGGCGCGGCTCCACCGGATCTGCAGCCTGGCAACGTCGGTCTGGCCCAGCATGGACGAGATGTGCAGCGGCGTGGTCGCCCTTTGCTCGCGTTTAGCCATTGCTGCCTCCTGCACCGCGCGGTTGCGAGAAATGATGAACAGAAGAAACAGGCGAACAGAAGGAATGTCGAAGGGAGTCCCTCTCCCCCTTCAGCATTCCT
Organism: uncultured Victivallales bacterium; assembly: GCA_964555035.1. GTDB lineage: Bacteria > Verrucomicrobiota > Kiritimatiellia > UBA8416 > CAYOBW01 > CAZKRK01. Next base: position 4,346 of record CAZKRK010000316.1, read on the forward strand.
TCTGTTCGCCTGTTTCTTCTGTTCATCATTTCTCGCAACCGCGCGGTGCTCCCACCCGGCGTACGACGACGCCCAGGTCCGCCAGGCGCCGCGTGGTGTCGCGCAGGCGGGACGCCAGAAGATTCACGAATACGCGGTAGACGGCCACGTAGGACGCGTTGCGCGTTTTCTCGGCCAGGCCTTCGACGGATGACCAGTCGATGGCAAGACAGACGGTCGGCTGACGGGCGACGATGGTGGCCGAGCGAACGTCGGCGCTCATGACGGCGACTTCGCCGAACACCTCGCCGACGGTGTCGATCGTTGCCACAATCGTCTCCCCTTTGCGGACGGCGACACTGCCCGCGAGGAGAATGTAGATCCAGCAGTCGCGTTCGCCTTCTTCTATCAGGGTTTCGCCGGACTCGTACTCCCTGATGAGGCTGGACGAGAGTATGGTGCGCCAATGGCGTTTGTCGAACGACTGGACGAAGGGGACGGCCTTGAATGCTTCGGGCAGTTTCCCTTCTTCGTAGACGTAGCGGTACTGCTTCATTCTAGATTCGGCAGTTCAACTGCTCCATTGAGGGTCATCAGTTTGCCCCATCCCTCGTCAACCAGACGAGCGTTTCGAAGTAGGGTGTGCGGGGGAACATGTCGAAGAGCGTCGTGTCGCGGACCCGGTAGCCGGCTTCCTGCAGGGGAACGAGGTCGCGCGCGAGGGTGTCGGCGGCACACGACACGTAGAAGATGTGCGCCGGCTTGAGGTCGCAGAGTACTTCCCGCACGACGCGGTCGAGACCGCGCCGGGGCGGGTCGGCGATGACCGCCGTTTTGTCGGCGGGCACGGCCTTGAGCGATCGGCGCACGATGCCGGCGGCCGCCGCTTCGCGGAATTCGACCTGGCTGAGCCGCAGGGCCTCGGCATTGCGCGTCGCGGCGGCGATGGCTTTGCCGTCGCGGTCGATGCCCAGCACGTTCCCGACACCGGCCTGTCCGGCGGTCAGGGCGTGGATGCCCACGCCGCAGTAGAGGTCAATCGCATAGCGCGGCGCTGCCTGTGCGAGCTTCTCCTTGATTGCGAGCATGATCAGATCGGCCACGGCCGGATTGACCTGGAAGAAGCTGTCGCGGGGCACTTCGAGTTGGCCGATGGCCGTCTGCTCGCGCAGCGGTTCGGCGGAAGGATCGGCGTCTCCCTGCCACCAGGCGACGCCATCGTGTGGGGTGCAGCGCAGGGTCAGTCCGGTACGCCGCTTGAGCGCTTCGAGCCTGCCCGGTTCACTACGTAGCGCAACGAGAGTTTCGTTGATTGCATGGGCGGCGAGCGCACACTCCGGCACGTCCAGAATCGTGCGATTGTCGTCGCCGAAGTAGCCCAGCAACATGCCGGTGGCGCTCTGTACGGGGTGCAGGACGATCTTGTTGCGGTAGCCCAGGGGGGAAGGCGCGCCCACGGGCTCGCCCCACTTGGCGCCTGTGACGCTTCCCATGCGGGTAAGCAGGTCTTCGAGCTGGCGCTGTTTCAGGCGCAGTTCTTCCGCGTAGGCGGCGTGCTGGTAGCAGCACCCCGGGCACGTGCCGGCAAGAGGACAGACGGTATCGATTCGGTTTGGAGACGGCTCCAGGATCTCCTCGATACGTGCGTCGACGTACCGTTTGCGTTTGGCCACGACCGATGCACGAACGATTTCTCCCGGCAGTGCGCCGGGCACGAAGTAGACGCATCCGTCCAGGCGGGCGAGGCCTTTGCCGCGGTAGACCACGTCGGTGACGGTCAGTTCGAAGTGGTTTTCGCTATCGTCCATCGGGATCCTCCGCCGCCTGTTCCTTGAGTTCCTGCCGGCGTTTGAGCAGACGCAATACGATGAGCACGGCGATGATGCAGCACACAACGACTACCGGGTAGGTCTGGTTCACCGCGCCCAGCCATCCGAACAGGAGGTCGTAGGCATAGACCCAGCAGACGACGGCCGTGAAAGCGCCGAAGATGACGGTCGTGACGTTGACCCACGTACGCAGTCCGAGCAGGAATCCGAGTACGGATCCGGTGATGATGCCGGTCATCCAGAATGGAAACCACACAAAGAGGAAGACGCTGGCGATCTTGAAGCGGCGCATCTTGGTCAGGCTGCGTTTGGCGCTGTCGAAGACGGGCTTCATATGCCGTTGAAAGAACCGTCGCTCGAAGAGGTTGCGGTAGGAGAACACCAGCAGGGGGTACATGATCAGCATGGCCATGACGTCGGTGTAGGTCGCGAGCAGGGCGATGAGCAGGCGGGGCAGATCGGCTTCCGTGCCCATGCCGATCGAAGCCGCGCGGCCCGCCGCTATGTGGACGAGCTTCATGCGCACCATGTGCAGCCAGAGGGGATCCTTGAGCTGGAAGAGCGTGGCTACGGCTCCGACCCAGAGGATGAGCATTCCGCACCCGACTACGAAGAGCCGTCCTTCGGACGATTGCAGCAGCGGCGTGCGTGCGGCGGGTTGAGCGTTTTCTTGTGTTGATGCCATTGCAGGGTGCCATTCGTTGGATGCGAATCACGGCGCGAGTTGCATTCGATCCTGCCTGTCAAAATAGGAGGACGTTGCGCGTCCTTCCGCGGTGAACTTAGAACGCTCCCGCGAAAGCCTGAGCCAACCGTGTGTTGCCGGCACCGTTCGGATGCAGGCCGTCGTCGATGAACAGCGACTCGTCGGTGCCGAAAACGGCAAACGCCGGCACCAGGACGACACCCTCTTCGACCGCCAGCTCGCGGATCCGCTGGTTTACTTCTTCGATTTTGCCCTGCATGAAGTCGTGCAGTCCGTATGCCGGTGTCAGCGTTGCCAGCACGGGAATGGTCTTGTTATCTCTGGCAGTATTGACGATGGACCGCAGGCTGCGGATGATGGTCCCCGTTCCATGCGCATGGACAATGTCGTTGGCGCCGTAGAGGACCAGGAGAAAACCGGGTTTGTGGCGCGCGAGTACGGAAGCGGCGCGTGCCGCCCCACTGGCGCTGTGTTCACCGCTGACCCCCTCATTATGCACGACTTTGCCGATCATGGGCGACAATTGCGCGGGATAGGGGGTGCCGTCAAATCCGCCCCTGGTGATGCTGTCGCCGAGGGCAACCACTACCCCGGGATCATTGTCGCCGAAATCGTGACCGTCGCCCAACGACTTGTCATCCTCGCACCCCGTCATCAATGCGGTCGCGGCTATGGCGACCAGCGGAATCCACACTTTGGCTTTCAGCGCTTTCATCATCATTTGTCTCCCGGATTGTCCGGTTCTCAAATCAACAACCGCCTATCATGCACCGGGAACGCGACGGGGGTCAAGCGTTGCGATTGGTATTGTCGCGGCGAGGCGCATCTGCGATTTGTTGCACTTGCTGGGGCCACCAAAACGCATATACGCTGGCGCGGCGTTCTGTTTGTGGTAGACTGCCGCTGTCAAATCATAGGAGGGAAGCGACGTGAGTGTGTGGGTATTGGCTGTGGCGTTGTTGGCATCGGCGGTGGTCGTGATGGCGCGGGGCGCGGACGGAGCGCCTCTCTGGGTAACATACGAGGGGACAGGCGGCGGCCCGGGTGAGGGCAGGCACATCGTGCTCGTCTCGGGGGACGAGGAGTACCGGTCGGAACAGGCACTGCCGCAGCTCGGCGGAATCCTGGCAGAACACCACGGATTCAAATGTACCGTCCTCTTCGCGATCGACCCCGCGACCGGCGCGATCGATCCCGGCCATGTCTCCAACATCCCCGGCCTGGAGGCGCTGGCCGAGGCCGACTTGATGATCATCGCGACACGCTTTCGCGATCTGCCGGACGAGCAGATGAAGCATATCGATGCCCACCTGAAGGCAGGCAAGCCGGTCATCGGCATGCGTACGGCTACACACGCCTTTCGATTCGAACAGCACAAGACCTACGCACACTACGACTGCAAGAGCAAAGATCCCGAAGGCGGTTTTGGGCGCCAGGTTCTGGGCGAGACGTGGATCGCCCACCACGGACAGCACGGCAAGGAGAGCACGCGCGGGGTCATCGCTCCTGATGCGAAAGACCATCCGATCGTGCGGGGGTGCGATGACATCTGGGGCCCGAGCGATGTCTACCGCGTCCGCTTGCCCCTGCCCGGCGACAGCAAACCGATTGTTCTAGGGCGGGTTCTGACCGGCATGCAGCCCTCTGACGGTGCGGTAGCCGGGAAGAAGAACGCCCCGATGATGCCGATCGCCTGGACGCGGACCTACCAGGTTGGAGGCGGCAAGCCGGGACGGGCATTCACAACCACGATGGGCGCCGCCACAGACCTGGAAAGCGTTGGCGTCCGGCGTCTCCTTGTCAACGCCGCCTACTGGTGCGTTGGGCTGAAGGACAGCATCCCCGATGCGGCCGAGGTCGGCCTGGTGGGCGCGTATGCCCCCCTGCCGTTCGGATTCAACAAGTTCAAGCAAGGCGTCAAACCGGCGGAGCTGGCGCGGTAGGGTTGATCAAGGGAGATCCCACGCCCTTGCGGCGTGGAGTTTCAGGGTGCGACGCCGCTGCCAGGCAGCGCCCTGCCCCTCTCCCGCCTGCGCTGCGCTGCGGCGACGGGGCTGTATCAAGAGGTCATGGGCCGCTTGCGAGTGTCGGCGCGTAGCGTGCTCCAACCGGTCTACGCCACTCCGCGCCGATCCGCGTTGCGTCTCGGGCTGCGTGGCTCACTACGAGCAGGGCGCGTGCGTTGGGTTTGTAGTTAGAGGGTGTCCGAAAAGCCCCTGGAGACGGCGGTCCTCCGCCGTTACGAGCAAGAGTTGAGCACATGCGGGAAC
>CAZKRK010000317.1:0-9058 GCA_964555035.1 uncultured Victivallales bacterium
GGGGTTCCGCTGCGCTCCACCCCAGGCTCTACTCTGTCGCCCCTCCGGGGCTACCACTGCCGGCACGGTATCATTCCCATCTTCCGGTCGACCGGAAACGACGCGTCAACCCGTACGTACTGTGTAACGTTCCGAGAGTCGAGCCGTTGCAACGCGGATGCCGTCACGCGTCACGATGAGGCGGTCGAGGGCGTACGAAGGACGGAGCTTCGCACGTCCGATCGTACTCGCTCGCCGTGAATCACCTGTACAACCATTTGACGCGGTAGAATCGGGTTTGGTTGGTTGCTTGAGGGGTTGTGTCGAGGAGCCGGGCGGCGTTGGTGTTGGGCGAGAGGATCTGGAGCGTGGTCCAGTTGCTCCGACGGAGTCCGTCCGCGTACTCCAGGAGATAGCGTTCGTTGGGAATGACGCTCCAGCGCAACAGGGGATTGGTTGCCGCGGAGATGCTGAGGAACGCCAGGTGTTCCTGTCGGTTCGCCACGGTCCCGGGCGCGGGGCCGGTTGCACGCCAATTCGCGGGATCGTTTCCGTAGGCGTACAGGGTGATGCGTTCGATGGCATTGCCTGTCCCCGCGGCGCCAATGGGCCATGGGGAAGACGGGAAATAGTCCACCTTGTCGACCAATATGTACGGCACGAATCCCGTGGCTTCAGGGCGGCCCGGCCGCTTCAGACGGATAGCTTCGCCGGCATTGTCGAGTTTCCCCTGCCAGGGCCCGTAGACTGGAGTGGATGGCGCGACCGCGCAGACCGACCGAAAAGCGCTTTCGGTCGTGGATGAAATCACAATGGCGCCTGCAGCCGTGATACTCTGTCCGGTTGGAAAGGCGTAATCCACGGCCGAAGTCAGTTTCCACGTGTTGGCGGGATAGTTGGTGTCGTACAAAGCGACCGGCACGTCGCTGATATTGCAAAGCTCGACGTATTCGATGTCGTTGGTCGGGTGATACATGATCTCGCTGATGACGACCGGGCCAACACGCGGGTAGGTGTTCCGCCCTGACTTGGTTGGCTGGTACTGCGCGACGAAGTCTGTATCGCCATCGCTGCGAGTGTAGAGGCCAATCGGCACGTCCTGACCGGAACTGCCGAAATCAACCGAGTCGATAAAGGTGACCCGCCCGCCGGCGGCAACGCGCGCCAGAATAGCCTCGTCGCCAAGCTCGCTGAACCCGAACCCAAGCACGGTCTGGCCAAACGTCGTGTAGCTGGAGCCCGGCAGATCGGCCACGGCGGAAGAGAGCGCAAACTTCTGGAGATTGGTCCAATCGTCGCTCAGATATAGATCGGCAGAGCTGACCGCAACCGTGCCCGTGTTCGCAATCTCGATCCAGTCCGACCCCGTGTCGCTGTGAGCCATGATCTCATTGATGCGCAGGGTGTCGACAGCAACGTCCGCTCTACCCGGCGAGCCGTGGTTCAAACATGACGAGCGCCAGTGTGTCCCCTGCCCCAACCACGCTGACTTCGAAGTCACGTCCCCGGGCACGGAGCTCGGATTGACAATGCTCAACGAACTGCCGCGGCCGTCGGCGCGTTCGGGCCAGGCCCCGGCATCGTCATAGTCGAAGGAGTACAGCACCGTTCCGCCCGGCGACTTGACGGTTATGGTCTCGCCGCCGTTGCTCAAACCCTTCTTCCATTGCCCGGCGACCGAAATCCCGGCGTAGTAGTACGGCGACACCGGGTTCCGGTAGCGATTGCTGAAAGCGGCCGTATCGGCCACGACAACGACGTAGCTTCCCGGCGACAGCAACGCTCCGGCCGGAAAGGTGAACGTGACGGCATCGCGAATCTCCACGTTGCCAAGCGGTATGGTCTGACTGCCCGCGTTGTAGAACTCGATGAACTCATAGTCCTCGGCATCCCTGGGATGATAGTGAATCTCGGAGATGACCAGGTCGGCCAGCGCGGTTACACCGGTAGCCGGCCCGCCGATGAACGCGGCCGGATCGGACCAGTGGCTCCAGCGCAGGGTACTGTCCTGATGCCGCACGCGCACGCGATACGTGCGGCCGGTCTGCACAACGCTGGCCGGAATGGTGACGGCGTAGGCAGGGTTGGAGACGGCGCCGCTGTCCCAAAGAGCTTCCACCTCGTACTTCCACCGTTTGCCGACCGCGTAGCCCGGGGTCGACGGATTGCGAATTTCAGCGATACGCCACGCAATGGCGTTGAACGTGCCGTTGGTATCGGAGAACGCCGAGCTCTGAAAAGTCAGCCCGTTGGCCGGACACGATGCGTCCCCCGTGTAGGTGAGCGTGGGTGTATCGGGAATATCCGCGTCCAGGGCTTCCTGTTCGAGATGGTTGTAGCCGTATCCGCGCTGATCGCCGTCCCCCACGGCGAAGCCGTCGGGGTCCGTATCGGTCATGAAATCCACCATGTACTTCATGAAACCCTCGATGTCGGGTGTTGCCAGGGTGCGTGTCCACGTGCCGCCGAAGCGGGTGTCCTGGAGTGGCGTTCTGTAGAAGTTGCCGTAGTGCTCGGGATTGGTGCGGGGATTGTAGTTCCACATGAACCGGTCCATGTCGCACACGTTGTACGTCGCGTTGGTCGGGTTGACCCACTGCGCCATTTCGTAGACGACTTGCGCGGCCTGGCCGCCGGTGGGCGAAGAGTCGCCCGCCAGCAGATCGAGCATCTCGCGGCACCGGTTGCGCGCTTCGAGTGCGATGGCGGGCTGCGCCAGACAGTCCCACATCTCGCAGAGTCCGGGCAGGTGCGTCTCCGGTATGAATGTCATGTCCATGTCCTGGGGGATGACGTACCAAATGCCGTTGGTATGGTGGTACACGGCGTAGTTGTTGTCGTGGCGCATGTCGATGTTGGAAATCAGCCGGTTGACCGCGCGGAACGAGTAGTAGCTGTCGAGATGATAGTTGTCGCGCCACCAGGCCACGGGTGTGTCGGGGGTCGTGGTCGAACTGAAGGATTTCCAGTCCGAATCGTCCGCGCTCTGGGTGGGTCCCTGGTTGCGCTTCTTGCCGACGCCGTCGGCAATCTTGTACAGGTTGCCGTCCGGAAACCCGTGCTCGTCGAGCATGCGTCCGTCGGTGTGCTCGAGCGCCATGTAGAGCCCCCACACATCGCCCACGTACTGCTCGGCAGTGGCTTCCGCACCGTCGTCGATCACCCTCAGCAGGCAGTAGTGCGTGTTGGGCGCCAGGACGCCCGCGAGCTGGTACAATCGGAAGCTGACCGCTTCGTCCAGGCCCGCCATGCCGCGGTTGACCGGCACCCAGGCCGAAGAACAGGAATTCAGATTCAACCTGCGCAACGAGTGGTCGTACTTCTTGCCGTAGTTGTTGCGCGCCGCGAAGTCGGTGCCGCGATTGAAATAGAAGCGCCACTTGTTCTTGCCAACGTGATAGGTCGAGTACTCTCCCCGGACTTTGAACTGGACGTGGTCGTAGACCCGGCCGTCATAGACGAGCGTTCCCCGAAAACGAACATTATCGTGCGCGGGGTCGTACTGGCACTTCTCCACGTCGTCGCTGCGCGCGATGAGGTGATAGACCGGCAGCGAGTTCATGATGTTGGTGGAGAAGACCACCGGCGCAGTGACTCCCGGCTGATCGGCCCCGGTCCATGCCGGAACGCCGTCATACACGAAGTAGGCGAAGTTCCTCTTGTCGTCATCCGGACAGGGCGCCAGGGCCTCGGCGCCCGGCGAGTCCCGCGCCGCCATGCGATAGCGCACCAGGTGGCGGTGTTTCTGCAGAGTCGACGGCAGGGTCGCGTAGAAGACATCGCCCGTGGCACTCATCGTGAGAGATGTCCAATTGGTCGAGTACGCTTCATCATCCGCGCGCAGGTACTGCCCCGGTTTGACAAGCTGGTACTGCAGGATGACGGACTGCACGCCGTTTGTGTCCGTGATCTTGGCCCTGACTGTCACCGCCTGACCCGCGCAAGGCTGTTTCGGACTGTGCCTGACCTGACGGATTGCCGGCGGCGCATTGGTCGTGTAGACGGTGTTTGCGGCCCCGGGGCTCGGCTCTTCGGAAGCGGATGCGCCGGCTTCGAGCAGTTTCGCGTCGAAAGAGAAGTCGCTGCTGCCCGTCCACACGTTCAGCGCGTGAACGGCCATGATGTTGGTTCCTTCCGCCAGAAAGGTCGCGGCATTGGTCAGTGCGATTTCTCCCCAGCATGCTTCGTGGTCGAGGGCGACGCCATCATGGGGAATGAAACCGGATTCGACGGAGATCCGGGCCACCTCTTCCCCGTTGATCCATACGATGGCGCCATCGTCAATGTATACTCGCAGCAACAGGTGCGCAGGCACGGCGCCGGCTTCGACCGTGAACGTCTTACGGAAGTAGACACTGCCGTAGTTGTTCTGCATGTCATCCAGGGTGGTGAAATCATCGTCGTCGCCGTAGCCGAAGGAGGCCTGGCCGGTGAGCCAGTTGGTGCCCTCGACAAAGGAGAGCTGCCGCCATGCATTGGATGGCGAGGACGGTTCCGTCCTGCCCTTGAAGTACCTCCATGAAGAGGCGCCTTCCTGAACGTATACGGTCATGGCGTTGCCTCCTGCCAATCCCGAGCTGCGCCACGAGCCGCCGAGATCGTTGTCCAAGGCCGGATTGAGCAGTTCCATGGAACGCCCGTTGGGGCATATCGGCCATGGAAAACGGCGCCGGTAGTCCACTTCGTCCACCACTTGCCCCGCCGCGTCCTTCAGGGTCACCCGTTCGCCCTGGGCCGACAGTTTCCCCGACCACGGCCCCAGGGCACTGACTCCGAATCGGGCGTTCAAGGCGACAGGGTCCTGGGCAACCACGATGTAGTTGGTCGCGGCAATGGTCGTGCCGACAGGGAACGTGTAGTCAATCCCCCTTGTGAATCGCCAACCGGCGATGTGCACGGATGTGCCGCCGGTGTTGTACAGTTCAATGAACTCCACGGCGTTCGTCTTGGGCACGGGATCGTGGTGAATTTCGTTGATGACGACTTCCGCCGACAAAGGCATCGCTGCGCCAAAGGCGGAGAGAAGCCACAGCAGGGATGCATACGGGCAGTGTCGTCGATTCATCGCCATATCCACACCGTATAGTAACACAACAGGGATGGGGGAGTACCAGATCTTTACGATCAACACCCGTAGCGCGGAAATCCGTTCCGCGTAGGGGACGGCGTGATTTTCGACGCCGTTTTCCCAAAGGTAGGATGTGGCATTATTCGCGCCGTTGGCGACCAAACTCCCGTAGCTGAACCGTTTCGATTTGTTGTGCTGAGTAGCCACCGCCGTGTTTGTCCTGATTACCGTACACGAAAGCCATCGCACGCCCCTGCGAGACACCACCGGAGACGGCGGTCCTCCGCCGTTACAAACACCCCACGGGAATCACCACCACCCCCACCGGCGGAGGACCGCCGGCTCCAGCCATCTCAACTCAGGCCAAGAAAAGAAGGGCGGCGGGGACACTCGGCAAGTACAGCAAATCGCACGTGCACCCCCCAACGAAGTGAAGACGCGAATCCAATTAGACCCCACGTTCGGCTTGCCCAAACCGACGAAGCAAGTACAGTGGTCCATCCCAATCAATCACAACGGAGACGTAAGCGTGAAATTCGTGGGTGCCCATGTTTCGACCAGCGGCGGAGTCTTCAACGCCCCGCTCAACGCAAAGGAGATCGGTGCGACGGCCTTTGCCATGTTCACGAAGAACCAGCGCCAATGGAAAGCGCCGGCCTATACCGACGAGACCATCGCCGAGTTCCACAACAACATGCAGGCGTGCGGCTACGATCCGAAGCACGTGCTGCCGCACGACAGCTACCTCATCAATCTCGGCAACCCCGATCCCGCAAAACGACGCCGGTCGCTTGAGGCGTTCGTTGACGAACTGACCCGCTGCCGCCGGCTCGGGCTCGCCCTGCTCAATATGCACCCGGGCAGCCACTTGCGCGAAATCTCGGAAGATGAGTGCCTCGCGCACATCGCCGAGTCCATCAACCGCGCGCTCGACAAAACTGAGGGAGTTACGGTTGTAGTCGAAAACACCGCCGGGCAGGGCTCCAATGTCGGCTACCGTTTCGAGCATCTCGCGAGCATCATCGACCAGGTCGACGACAAGTCACGCATGGGAATATGCATCGACACCTGCCATTCGTTCTCCGCCGGATACGATCTGCGCACCAGGGAGGCCTGCGAAGCGACCTTCAAGGAGCTGGATGATGTAGTCGGCCTGAAGTACCTGCGCGGCATGCACCTCAACGACAGCAAGGTGCCGTTCGAAAGCCGCAAGGACCGCCACCACAGCATCGGCGAAGGTACCATCCCACTGCTTGCCTTCGAGTTCATCATGAGCGACCCCCGCTTCGACGACATCCCGCTCATCCTCGAAACTATCGACGAAACCCTGTGGCCCGAGGAGATCAAACTGCTGAAGGACATGATGTAAGGACCAAGAGGTGCACTGAAGCAACACGTCGCCGCCGTAGCTCCGCGAAAGCGGAGCCGCGCATGACCGTAACGCGTAAATCCACGATGGACGCGCGATCGGCCGCCATGTCATGATCGCCGGCAACACGCGAAACGAAGAGGCCTGAATGAAGCCGTCCTCGCGCGCCTTGTGGGGCATCTACCTCGTGGACGTATTTGACAACCAGACCTTGATCGCCGAGGTCGAGGGTGCAGCCCTGCTCGAGCCGATTCCCTTGAAAGCGCGCCCGTCTCCCCCCGTTATTCCCGATCGTGTCCAACCCGACTGCAAAACGGCATCCGTACACATCGCCGACATCTACCGCGGCCCCGGGCTGCGCGGTGTGCCGCGCGGCACGGTCAAACGGCTGCGCGTCTTCTCGTACCACTACGCCTACAACAGGCGCGGCGGGCACAGCTACGTCGGAGTTCACAGCAGTTGGGACGTGAAACGGGTACTGGGCACGGCCACGGTCGAAGAAGACGGTTCGGCCTGCTTTGCGATTCCCGCGAACCTGCCGGTGTCGCTGCAACCGCTCGACGCCGAAGGGCGCGCCCTGCAGTTGATGCGGAGTTGGCTGGTGGGCGTACCGGGGGAACGCGTGTCGTGCGTCGGCTGTCACGAGGCCCGCGCCGACACGCTGCCGCCGCAGCGCTCCATCGTCGACCAGCGGCCCGTGGAATCCCTCTCCCCGTGGTACGGCCCGCCACGCCCCTTTGCCTTCAGCTACGAGGTCTATCCCGTGTTGGAGAAGTACTGTGTCGGTTGCCACAACGGCGCGCCGTCGGTCGGCCCCCGCGGCAAGCCGTCATTCAAGGACGCGCATGTCGCTTACCGAACGCTGCATCCTTACGTGCGGCGTCCCGGCCCCGAGGCGGACATGGCCGTCCCGCAGCCGCTGGAGGATCACGCGTCGACCAGCCCGTTGATCCAGATGCTCGAGAAGGGGCACCATGGACGCAAGTTGACGGACCTGGATCGCGAAGCGCAGGAACGAATCTACTGCTGGATCGACTTGAATGCCCCGCAGAAGGGCACGTGGAGCCCGCCCGAGCACAACTCGTTCGAGCAAGTGCGGCGGCGGCGCGAGCTTGCGATCGAATTCGTCAACAACGACGCCGACCCGGAGGGCGAGTACCACGCGGCGCTGGCGGCGTTCAACGCCCGCAAGCCAGTGAAGTTCGTGCCTCCCGCGAATGAAACGGCGGTTCGCGCAGATGGCCTGCAGTCCCCCACACCACCCGACGTGAAGCCGGATTTCAAGACCGTCCGTTTCGGCGACGGGCAGGCCATGACCTTTGCCAGAATTCCGGCGGGTGAGTTCATCATGGGCAGTCTGTCCGGCTGCGCGGATGAGCGGCCGCGCACGCGTGTACGGATCGACAAGCCGTTCTGGATGGGCGTCACCGAGGTGTCAAACGGCCAGTATGCTCAGTATGATCCGGCACACGACACGCGTTATCTCGATATGCACGGCAAGGACCACGTCGCGCCCGGCCACATCGCCAACCATCCCGACCAGCCCGTGGCGCGCGTATCGTGGCGGGAGGCTACGGAATTCTGCCGGTGGTTGAGCGACGAGCTCGGCCGAGTCGTCACGCTGCCGACAGAAGCGCAGTGGGAGCGCGCCGCGCGCGGCGGGACGCGCGGCGGGACAGACACGCAGTTCTTCTACGGCACACTGGACACGCAGTTCAGCCGCTTCGCCAACTTGGCCGACCAGGGACTGCGCTGGATGGCGACATCGTGGCAGGGCGGCAGCACGCTGCAGAGACGGCTGCCCTACAAACCGGAAGACAACTTCCCGCTGCACGACGAGCGCTTCCGCGACAACTGGTACGTCGTGGACTACGTAGGCCAGGTCGAGGCGAGCCCGTGGGGACTCAAGGACATGGTCGGCAACGTCAACGAGTGGACGCGTTCCGACTACGCGCCCTATCCCTACCGCGCCGGCCAACCCGACAAGCGCCCCGGCGCACGCAAAGTCGCCCGCGGCGGATCGTGGGCCGACCGCCCGGTTGACGCCGGTTCGTCCGTGCGGCGACCATACCCGCCATGGCAGAAGGTCTACGACGTCGGCTTCCGCGTCGTGATGGAGTAGCGCCCGAACGGTGCGGAAAACTCATTGAGAATATTCCTCCAGACCGCCCATGAAGGGACAGACCTGGAACCGGATGATCGTGATGGGGACAGACCTCCGACCGGACCAATGGTGGGGACCGCCCTCGAACGAACGGGCGTAAAAACCAACCTCACAATCGTGCGTTTGGATGTTACCCCTGGGTCAAGGTCTCGTCCCGTCGGTCCCGGTTCCCGTCCCGGGAAAAGGAAATGGGCACTGAGCCCCGGAGGGGCGGCATAGTAGAGCCTGGGGTGAAGCGTAGCGGAACCCCAGGACTCCTGCACTCCCTGCATGAGCCCCGGAGGGGCGGCATAGGCCCGATTCGCCGGAGGGGAATCGCAGAAGGATCGTGATGGGGACTGTCGTAAGTCCTTGATTTGCAATGGACGAACTTGCGATTTGGAGGACCAACCGTGAGGGGACAGACCTTCAGGATATTTTTTCGCACTTTTTTCCGGAATAGAGCCGACCGTGTTTCTTCCTAGGTGGTGAGAGGCGG
>CAZKRK010000318.1:0-9007 GCA_964555035.1 uncultured Victivallales bacterium
GGCGTGGCCATAATGAGAATTGCTGGGGCCGCTCTGCAAGCGCAACAAATCGCGGATGCGCCCGCGAGAGAAGCTCGCGCTCTATCTGTCTTTACATACACCCCGACACCGGTCTAGTCTCTGTAACGGATGTTGAAAGGACCCTCCAAAAAGGGGAGGCCGCTATGGGGTCGAGCGTATCTGGTTGGATTGCGATAAGGTGTGTAATGCTGTTGGCCGCGCTTGCGTTGTTCGCGCAGGGCTGCGCCTCCGACGGCTCCATGTACGGCAGCGAGGAGGATATCGACCTGCTTTCGGGCGAGGAGGGCGATCCAAACCTGGACCCGGAGATGAAGTCGGCGGAAGAGAGGGCGGCCCGGCGCGCCAGGCTCAAGTCAGCCGAGGTGTATCGCGAAAGCGGGATACGCCTGGGCGAGCTCGGGGACCACGACAACGCGATTGCCAACTTCCGCAAGGCACTCGAACTGTATCCCGACCACCACGCGGCCCGCTTCGAGCTGGCGGAGATGCTCGCTCTCGACGAGAGCGCGCAAAGGGAAGCCGTTGCCATGCTCAAGGATCTTCTCCACAGGATGCGGCACAACACGCGCGGGCGTGAGGAGGAGAAGATACGGGAGTCGGCCGAATCGCTGCTGCTGGGACTTGACGAGATGGGGATGGCCCTGACCGAAGCCGCGGCCGTGCTGACGGCCTACGGCATCCGCGCCGAAAGAGCCAGCCGTCTCGAGAACGCCCTCGAGCTCTACGCCAAGGCCCTGAAGCTGTGGCCGGCCTGCTCGGAAGCACGCGTACGCACACGCGACCTTTGCGAGAAGCTAGGTTGGGAGTTACCGGATCTGCTGCGTGAGGAAACGAAACAGGAGGTCTTTCTGGATCTGACCGAGCTCAGCCCGAAGTCCGTGGAAATCAAGAACGGCACACTGCTTCGCAACAAGACCAAGTGGGGCATGCCGTTCTACAACCGCGGCTCGGTCTTCACCTGCGGTCTGTGGACGCCGGCTCCATCGCAAGTGACATTTGACCTGGACGGTCGTTACGCCCGTCTGACGGCCAAAGTGCTGATCTCCGCCTTTGCCGGCCCCGAGCAACAGGTCGCTACGCTGGAAAAGGAGCTCGGCAAACCCCGTTCGGGCACGGTCAACTTCAAGGTCCACGGCGACGGTCGTTTGCTGTTCGAAAGCGGCGTAGTGACGTACGGCGTCGACCCTCACGAATTCACCGTGGATGTCAGCGGCATCGACGAGCTGGTCCTGGAGTGCGATCCGGCCGACGGCAGTGACCTGCTGGACTTCTCCGTGTGGGCGGACGGCAAACTCTACCTCAAGTAGACATGTTCTACATCGACAGATACCCCGAGCTGGTCCCTCCTATCATTGTCTTCCTCGTGGCCTTCTTTCTCAGCCTGCATGCCACTGCCCTGCTGCGTATCCTCTCGCCCCGCCTGGGTGTCATGGACCATCCCGGCCGACGCAAACCGCAAGCCACGGCGATTCCCTGCACCGGCGGTCTCGCAATCGTCCTTGGTGTGACCGTGGCGTTGCTTCTAACATACGGCCGCTCACCCGACATACAGATCATCATCTACGTCGGCCTGGGAATCGCCCTGGTCGGACTACTGGACGACGTTTTCTCAGTGCGCGCCGTCGTGAAACTGGCCGCATTGGCCGCCGGATGCCTGGTGCTGTTCGCCAACGGCATCGGACTCAACCGCACCCCCTTCGACTGGCTGAACTACCTGCTGACGTTTCTCTGGGTAGCCGGCGTTTCCAGCGCGTTCAACGCCATCGACAACAGCGACGGACTCGCCGGCAGCATCTGTGTCATAGCGTCGGTTTCGACCTTTCTGCTTGGATGGAGCTCATGGCAATTGTCGTTCTCTTTTCTGGCGATGAGTCTCGCCGGAGCTTCGCTCGGTTTCCTGCACCACAACATCAAACCGGCACGGATCTACCTGGGCGACTCGGGCAGTTTCTTCCTGGGGTACATCCTCGCCGTGCTGGTGATCTTCGGGGAATGGTCGGAAAACCCGACCGTAGCGTTCCTGAGCGGCGGCCTGGTGCTGGCGCTGCCGATCTACGACCTTGGCATGACAACGCTCCTGCGCATCAAGCACGGCATCGTGCACAACGTGCTTGAGGCAATCGCGTACAGCGACCGCGACCATCTCTCCCACCGCCTGCTGGCTCTGGGGCTGTCGCACGGAGCAATGATTGCCGTGCTCTGCGCCATAGGTCTGGTTTGCTCCGGTACGGCGCTGCTCATCGCGCGGGCAAACACGCCTGTCGCAATTGCGGCGACCGCCGTCTTGGCCGTTGCACTTCTGGCGTTCGGTCTCTATCTTGATCGTAAGACATCGACCAAAGGCCTTTGGGTCAACAGGGAACAGGATAGCGACGAGACCGTCCCGCAAACGCTGGAGCGCGACACATGCACCGAGTCATAGCCAAGGATTTCTGGAACAAGCAGACGTTGCTGGTCATCACACCGCATGCCGATGACGAGATTTTCGGCTGCGCGGGCACCATGGCCAAGGTCAAGGACCACGGGGGCAAGGTCTACGTCGTATGCGTCACCGTAGCCAATCTCGTTCAGTACGACATGTCCGTGGAGATGGTCGAGGGCTCCACCCGCAAGAACGAGTTTTTCAAGGGCATGGAGACCCTCGGCGTAGATGACGCGGAAGTGCTTTTCGAAGACGAGGAAACACACTTACGATTGGACCGAATGGGGCGGCGCGACCTGATCCACGCGATCTGCAAATGTCGGCTGGGGATCGACAATACCCATCCCACGATGGTTGCGCTCCCGTCGATCTCGTACAACCAGGATCATGAGGCCCTCTTTCGCGCCGGGTTCACAGCCTGTCGGCCGCACACCGGCGACAACGGCAACTACCCCAAGATCGTCCTCGCCTACGACAATCCGACCCATTTCTGGAACATCGAGCGGGACAAGTTCCACCCGAACTTCTACGTCGACATTTCCGACTACGTGGATATCAAGCGCAAAGCGTTGGAGTGCCACACTTCGCAGCTCCGGGACGCCCCCCACTACCTCAGTCTCGACATGCTCGAACGCCAGATGTTTACCCACGGCCACGAAATCTGCGTCACGGCCGCCGAAGCCTTCTGCAGTTACCGCTTCGTCGTGTAGTCTCAGTTTATCCGCACCGGCACGAACCAGACATACTGACTGTTCTGGACCTTGAGCAGCAGGACCTCGCGCTTGGAGGCCTCGCTCAGCTTCTCCCAGAGGTCTTCGACTTTGGTCACGCGCTCGCGGTTGACGCTCAGGATCAGGCAGCCTTCATGAATCCCGGCCTGCTGTGCCGGGCTGCCGCTCTCGATCGCCGTGACCAGCACGCCGGCGTCGAACTCGTAGCCCAGGCGGCGCGCCAGCTCGGGAGTCAGGTCCTGCACTGTCAGCCCGAGCTTGCCGAGAAGCTCGGCGGCTATGACCGACGCCTCACGGTCTTCCGGGAATGTCCCTACCACGACATTGACGGTCTTCTTCTCTTTGTCACGAAAGAGTTCGACCTTGACCTTCGTACCCGGTTGGATGAACGCAAAAGTGCTGCGCAGGACGTTGTTGTTGAGCATCTCCTTGCCGTCTACCTTGAGAATGATGTCACCCTCGCGAATGCCGGCCTCTTCGGCGGGGGAGTCTTTGGCCACGCCGGCCACCAGTACGCCGCCCGGCCTGTCCAGACCCAGGTAGGCTGCCATGTCCTCATCGACGTCATGGCGATTGAACGTTATGCCGAGGTACCCGCGCACAATCTTGCCGTTGTTGCTGACAAACTGGTCCATGATCGACTTCGCGATGTTGATCGGGATCGCGAAACCGATACCCATGTAACCGCCGCTCTTGCTGTAGATCGCGGTATTGACGCCGATCGCCTTGCCGTCGATGTCCAACAGCGGGCCGCCTGAGTTGCCGGGGTTGATGGCCGCATCCGTCTGAATGAAGTCTTCGTACTCGGCAATGCCGATGTTGCTGCGGCCCTTGGCGCTGACAACGCCGGCCGTCAGAGTCTCGCCCAGACCGAATGGGTTGCCAACGGCGATGCACCATTCCCCGATTTCGAGCTTGGCCGAGTCGCCCAGCTCGACGTAGGGAAAATCGCCGCCCTCGATCTTTATCACGGCAACTTCCGAACGGGGATCCGTACCGACAAGTTCCGCCTCGAATTCGCGGCCGTCGTTGAGTTTCACGATGATCCTGTCGGCATCGCCGACCACGTGATTGTTGGTTAGAATGTAGCCGTCACGGCTGACCAGGAAGCCCGAGCCCTGGCCGACCACCTGGCGGTAACGCCGCGGCTGGGTCTGTCCGTAAAAACGGCGCAGAAGCTCGTCGCCGAAAAACCCGAACGGATCGTTGTAGCGCCGGTACCCGCTACGGCTCACAAGGGTCTTCTCGATCTGAATGAAAACGACGGCCGGAATGGTCTTTTTCGCGACGGCGGCAAAGGCCTTGCCCGTCTGTCTGACGCCGGCAATCGCCGCGGTGTCATCCTTTGCCGGCGCCGCAAACGTCGTGGCGCACAGCGTTGCGAAAAGAACCAGAGCATAACTGAAACGTCTCATCTCAACCTCCTGTTGTTCTCGACTTCCGAACTCTACGGCCGAATACCGCGGACTTCAACTATCAAGCAACGCGCCGGTCGGCGTTTCGTCACACGCTTCCGGGTCGGCAACGCTCCGGGGCGCGCGGTTTGGACATCCCGAGCGGGGAACACCAGTCCGGTGTGGCAATTCCCGGTCAGCTCCCAGACCCGGCGGCAACGGTTATCGTCCCCAGCTCGATACGTTCCTTGCGCCGTTCGAGCGAGGAAAGGGATTCGCCTTCCGGCGGCAGGCGTTGGTGAGTGCGCGCATTCCACATGCCGATTTGCACGGCGTAGGTCCCGGGAGATACCTCGGCGGACAGGGCCGCGGCGACCCCGCGGCCCGTTTCCGACGCGATAGCGGCGTCCCTCAACGTGAAACCGAAGGCCGACACCATTCCGCCCTCCGTGTCCATGAGATGTATGAAGAAGGCTGCCTCGTCAAAGGCAGCGTAGGCAAAATCGAGAAGGTCCACGTCGCACCCAACGCGCAGGGGACGGCCGTTTGTCGCCACAGAGGGCAGGGCGAAGCGAGTGAGGCGAACAGCATCGTCAAAGACAACGTCCATGCCGGGCGCGGCCTGTTCCGGCTGGTCGGCGAGTTCTTCGCCGGCAGCAAAACGGCGGGACCACGAAGGCAACTGACCGCTGGCGGACAGCCAGCGTAGTTCACCGACAAGCTCCGCGGTGTCGGGAACGATCCGCCAGCAGTTGAGACGGCACACCCCCTGGTTGCACTCGACAGACGCCTGGCACAGGTGCGGCGCAAACGGTTTGCCAAAGGCATACTCGAGCTGGCGCCCGCCGCGTGTCAGGCTTTGGACGCCGATGACCTGCGCTTCTCCGGCCGAGACAGCGCGTGGGTCGCCGATGGAGAACGACAGCTTCGCCTCGTCTGAAAGCACGGTCACATCGACCTCCAACACGTAGCGCCCGCAGGGCAGCAACGTGCCCTTCTCCGGTAGCCGCCGTTGCCGCCGGCTCTGAGATTCCGCAATAAGCTCCAGGCCGGAGGCTTGCGTTCCGACGTAGAGCGCTCCGTCCACGGCCTGCACGAGATTGCTGTCGGCGACGCCCTCCGGCAGGAGGTTCAGCGGGGGCTCTGCCGTGCCGCCGAAAAGCGCAAAGCGGGCACGTTCCGTCTCGTTGGCGAAGAAGGTGGCCGTAACGCCGGTCGTCTCGTCGGCAGGGGCGACTCCGCCGCCCTCCGTCCGAATGCTGACGGGAACCAGGTACGCGCGCGTGCCGTCGGCGCGTTGGCGCGACGTCCGCCGGCGTTTTGGGCGCAACGCGACCAGCTCCTGCTTGTTCGGCATCAGGTTCACGACGGCGCGCTCGCCTCCGACGTCGAGCGTGACGCGTACCGGCCAGGCCATGCTGCGCAAGCCTACGCTCAACTCCGCGGGCGGTGACGAACGGAAAACCAGGTGGCGCTCCACGCGCCGGTGTCCCCCGACCTGAACCATGCGATCGTTCCGCGGAAAGAGCGGCCCGTTCATGAATATCCAGTCGTGCACCCCCGGATAGGGGACGCACGGGACAGGCGAGCAGGCAATCTGTTTCCAGACGTCGGCCCGCGGACTGCGCGCGTATGTCTTGCGATTACGGAATGCGGAGACGTTCCTCCCTTCCAGGGTCGTGTCGCGCAGAATGCTGCCCGCGTTGTACCAGCGCTCGGCAATTACCTTCGACGGGAACTCGTTGACGAAGGTGACATTGTCCTCTCGCTGCCAGTAGAAACGCTCGTAGGCGGCGTCCAGGCCGAACTCCACGACGGCGGCCGCGGCCGCGATGCCGGCCAGGAGACGCGCGCCGCGCCACGAGCCGCGGCCCAGCGCGACTACGCCCGCTGCCGCGGCAAGGACGAACGGCACCTGCAGGTAGGAGAAGTGGAACGGTTGGACTTCAAGTTTGCCGGCGAGCGACATGAACAGGGCGATGAAGGGGAACAGGATTACGGCAAGCCTCGCCCGCAGGACGGTGTTCTGGTTGGATTCGAAATCGCCGTGCTTGGGGCGACGAGCGTAGGACACAATCGTCGCGACCAGGCCGACTGCCGCGAGGAACATCACGACCCAACCGAGGGAGCCAACGATGTCCGCTGTGTTGCGCGTGAGTCCCAGCCACGCCTTCTGGAGGAACGGGAGCGCGCGCTCTTCGTCCGGCACGCTGTAGTCCTTGATGAACTGGAAGTTCGCGAAGATGTCGTCACGCGTGCGCTTGAAGTCGATCAAGAGGGCGGGTGTACTGGCCACGATGCCGACGACGCAGCCGCCCAGGCTGGCGGCGGACGTGGCCAGGAAGGTCCCGATACGCCACCGCGATACGAGGTGGAGCAGGGCGTATATCGCAATGGCAAGCCCGCACAGGATACCGTTGTACTTGCAGCCGAAGGCAATGCCCGTGGCCGCGCCGGCGGCGAACGCCAGCATGAAAGCAGGCCGCCTGGCGAACAGGACCAACAGGAGCAGGGCAAGTCCGCCGAAGAGATCGACGCCTATGTCGCCCGTTGCAAAGTGTGTCACGCAGAACGAGAGCGGGGCAACCGCGGTCAGCAGAAGCACAAGCCACGCGGCGGATTGCCGACGGAAGAGACGCCGGGCCGTCGCGCAGGCGATCAGCATGACCGCGACGCCGTAGATAATCCGCAGCGTCCTGGCCCAATAGTAAAGCGCGGAGCGCGAGGGAACGCACGGCGACCACTCCGTCCCGTGGAGTGTTCGCAGGCACGCGTTGCGGACGAGCAACACAGGTCGCAGCATCCACTCGTCGACGTGGTTGAGGCCGTAGGGATAGCCGTCATAGAACAGGCTGCCCGTGTACCACACATAACGACCGTGAAGGTAGTTGAACAGGGCGGAAACCTGCTTGGGTTCGTCGGGGTGATAGACCGATTCCGAACCGAGACCTCGAAAGGCGCCCACGCCGCGGAGATACATGCCGAGCAGGAGTGTGGCGGCAATCAACAGCAACCAGCCGATGCCATTCCGCGGGCCTTTGCCGTCTTCTCTGGTTATCCGTGTCATGGTTGTGGTTAGTCCAGCAGGTGCACCAGCAGGCCGGATCTCAGCTTCGGCTCGAACCAGGTGCTCTTGGGCGGCATGATCTCGCCCGCGTCGGCGATTGCCATCATCTGGTCTACCGTCACCGGGAACATCGAGAAGCCCACGGCGTCGCGACCGCTGTCGACCCGCTGCGCGAGCTCGTCAGTGCCGCGGATACCGCCAATGAACACAATGCGCCGACTCGTGCGGGGATCGTCGATACCGAGAGTCGGAGCAAGCAGTTGGTCCTGCAGCACGCTGACATCAAGGGACGCCACGGGCCCGGCATCCTCGGGCACGCGCCAGCTCAACCCGTACCAGCGACCGTCGACATACATCGAGGCCCGGCCCGGTTCGGCGGGGTTGGAATCCGCGTCCGGCGTGACGTCAAACTCACGTCTCACGGCTGCCAGGAACTCGTCGACGGAGAGCCCGTTTAAATCGGCTACACACCGGTTGTAGGGCAGGATCTGGAGTTGATCGGCGGGAAAGAGCACGCCCAGGAACCAGTTGTATTCCTCGTCGCCCCGGTGTTCCGGGTTGGCGGCCTGCCGCTCGCGTCCCGCCCGCGCCGCGGCCGCGGCGCGGTGATGGCCGTCCGCCACGTAGCAACAGGGCACGTCGCCAAAGAGCTCCGCCAGGCTCTCGCCGGGCACACGCCAGATCGTGTGCTTCACGCCGTCTTCCGCCGTCAGGTCATAGAGAGGCGCACCGCTCTCGATTCCCGCTACGCGTGCGTCGATGGCGGTCGTGCCGCGGTAGGTGAGAAAGACCGGCCCTGCGTTGGCATTCAGGGTCAGAACGTGGCGTGTGCGATCGTCTTCTTTGTCTTTGCGCGTCTTCTCGTGGCGCAGAACGCGATGCCCCTCGTACTCCTGAACGTGACAGCAGACGACAATGCCCGACTGAACATGATCGCCCATCTGAAGGCGGTAGACATACGCCGCGGCTTCATCGTCCTGAACGAGAACGCCGCTCTCGCGCAGACGGGCGAAGTTCTCGGCGGCCTTGGCGTAAACCTCGTCGGCGTGGACGTCGGTCTGCCGAGGTAGATCGATTTCAGGACGGATGACGTGCAGAAAACTGCTCGGGTTGCCTTCGGCGAGCTCCCTGGCTTCGTCAGTGTCGACGGTGTCGTAGGGAACCGACGCCACGTTCAAGGCGTGGGCGTGGTCGGGCCTCACAGCCCTGAAGGCTCTAACTCGCATCGCTACTCTCCGGATGGGTGCTTTTTCGACACAAACGCAAAGGCGTGATTCAACAGCACCCGTCCCCTCGCGTCAACGAAGGAGTGATGCCCCGCAGCAATTCTCATTATGGCCACGCCCCCTGCGACACAAGGTCGCAGGGGGCG
>CAZKRK010000319.1:0-8978 GCA_964555035.1 uncultured Victivallales bacterium
GGGGGCGTGGCCATAATGAGAATTGCTGACACAAGGCAAACCGCGGATGCGACCAACGTGGGGCATCGCCCTCAGCCCAAGTGTGTTATTGGTAGAAAAATGGAGTGGTAGAAAAATGCAGGAATCGAATGTGCCATCTTCCTGCCATCTCATCTTCCTGCCATCTCATCTTCCTGCCATCTCATCTTCCTACCATCTCATCTTCCTACCGTCCCATCTTTCTACCCATCATCTCCCACGGTACTGTCAATAGAAGCAGCACGTAGTCTTGTGCAATTCTCTTTCCTGTAGGGGGTTAGCAGCGTATCTGCTTTCTCCCCCGTTTTCCTCGCCGTATACGTGCCCGACGACCGGAGATTAGGGCGAAAGATTAAGGCGAAAGATTAGGGTTCAAGAGCAAGAACCTTAATCTTTTGCCTTAATCTTTCGCCTTAATCTTCCCCTTCGTGTGCACCGCCAGATATTCACAGCTCGGCAATCCTGCTTGCCGTTTTCATGCGATTCTTGACACTACCTAAAGCCCCACACAGGCCTGAGGCGGGTTCTCTGTTCTTCTTGCGCCCCCGTCCGGTTAAGCCGCTACGCCTAGCGCACGCGCAGACGCCTTTACACACGTGTTACACACAGAACCGCCCGTCCGTGCGATTGTACTGATGAACCGAAGAGCGGATCGTACAGCCGGAAAGGAGGCGCGAGATGAGGTCGAGTGCAGGTTTGGGAGCGGCAGGGGCAGCCGTAGTGTTCAGCGTAGTGACCGCCCTGGGACAGGTAGTCCATCACCACCACTATCACCACTATTTCAGTTCGGCGAGGTCGCTTGCGGCGAACATAATCGTGCCGCAATCGCGGGCGTACGTGACCGCGGTGACCTCCGCACGACAGCCGGTCCACAGGGCCAACGTCGCAATCACGCGCGTCGACGTCGGCGTCGTCATCCTGGAACAGGCGGCGACGACCACGATGGACATCAGCCTCAAGAACCTGACCGGGAGCCGTCAGGAGGCGGAGATGCTGATCCCCGTGCCGGCCGGCGCGGTGATACGGGGTTTCACATTTCAGGGGTCGGCAGAGGAGCCGACGGCCGAGCTGCTTCCAAAGGACGAGGCGAAGAAGGCGTACAACGCCATCGTCGCCAAGATCCGCGATCCGGCGCTGCTCGAGTTCGTTGGCTGCAACCTGGTTCGGTCGGCCGTGTTTCCCCTGGCGCCCAACGGCACGCAGAAGGTGCGGTTGACATACGAGCACCTCCTGGTCGCGGACGGCAAGCGGATCGACTACGAGCTCCCGCGCAGCGAGTCGCTGGAGTACAACGTGCCGTGCAGCATGTCCGTGCGGATCAAGTCAAAGCGTTCGGTTTCCACCGTGTACTCACCCAGCCATGCCATTACGCAACGGCGCCTGGCCGACGGTGTCCTCTCGGTGAAAGTCCCCGAGTCGTCGGCCACGGAGCCGGGGCCGTTCCGGTTGTCCTATCTGCTCGAGGGCGACGGCATGACGGCGTCTCTCTTGGCGTACCCGGATCCGGAGATCGGCGGCGGGTATTTCCTGTTGCTGGCGGGGCTTCCCGGAGACGCGAAGAAGGCGCGTTCCGCTATCAAGCGGGAGGTGATCCTGGTGCTGGACCGTTCGGGCAGTATGCGCGGTGAGAAACTCGAGCAGGTGCGGGAAGCCGCGCTGCAGGCGGTGGAAGGCATGGATGACGCCGAGGCGTTCAACATCATT
Organism: uncultured Victivallales bacterium; assembly: GCA_964555035.1. Lineage (GTDB taxonomy): Bacteria > Verrucomicrobiota > Kiritimatiellia > UBA8416 > CAYOBW01 > CAZKRK01. The sequence continues at coordinate 1,723 of CAZKRK010000319.1, forward strand.
GTCTACAACGAAGCCGTCGGCGCGCTCGCGCCCGAGTCGCTCGCCGTGGGCAAGAACACCGTTGCCGCGGCGCGGCGTTATCTCCGCGATTTGAAGCCACGCGGCGGAACCAATATCCACGATGCGTTGCTTGAGGCGTTGCGCATGAAGCCCCGTGACGGCTGCCTGCCGATTGTCCTGTTTCTGACCGACGGCCTGCCCACGATCGGGCAGACCTCCGAACGGGCGATCCGCGCGCTTGCGGTCAAGGCAAACCCGCACCGCAAACGCGTCTTCACATTCGGGGTAGGGGTGGATGTGAACACGCCGCTGCTCGACAAGATCGCGGACGTAACTCGGGCGACCTCCTCTTTCGTGCTTCCGAAAGAAGACGTGGAGGTCAAGGTGGCCCAGGTCTTCAAACGGTTGGCCGGACCGGTGCTGGCCGGTCCCGTACTACAGCCGGTGACAAAGGACGGTAAGGCGGCCAATACCCGCGTGAGGGATGTGACGCCGTCACGGTTGAGGGACCTTTTTGCCGAGGACCAGCTCGTCGCGCTCGGTCAGTACAAGGGCGAGAAACCGCTGCATTTCAAGTTGCGGGGGAACTACCTCGGCAAGCCGCGAACGTTTGCGTTCACCTTCAAGCTGGACAAAGCCACAACGCGCAACGCCTTCGTGCCGCGCCTCTGGGCCAGCCGGAAGATCGCGATTCTGCTCGATGCCGTGCGCCAGGCGGGTGCGGACAACGCGACTCCCGCCAACGATCCAAAGCTGAAGGAGCTGGTGGATGAAGTCGTTCGGCTGTCAACCGAGTTCGGCATCCTGACCGAATACACCGCGTTCCTTGCGCGTGAGGGGACAGACCTCGGCGAGCACGACGAAGTCCTGGCTGAAGCGATGCGCAACGTGAGTTCGCGTGCGATCGGCACGCGGTCCGGTCTGGCGTCCGTGAACCAGGAGTACAACCTCCAGGCGCAACGCGGGCAATATTCGCTGAACATGCGCAACGGTTACTACGACCACAACATGAACCGTGTTCAGATCACGACCGTACAGCAGGTGAACGATCGCGCGTTCTATCGCCGCGGCAACCGGTGGATCGACAGCCGTTTGGCACAGGCCGAGCAGCAACGCGAGCAGCGCGTGGTCCGCTTCGGTACGCCGGCATACGATGCGCTGGTTCGGAACCTGGCAGTGAAACACCGCCAGGGCGCCGTCGCGCTGCACGGTGACGTTCTGATGGAGATCGACGGCGAGCGCGTGCTGATCAAGGCGCAGTGAGGGTGGGGTGGGGGAGTGGCGTGATGGAGTGTTGGAGTGATGGAGTGATGGAAGGAGGTGCGAGGAAGGTTGGAAGAGTCGCAGGTGTGGTGTTGCTCCCCGCCGCTTTGCGCGGGGGACGGTGAAACAGAGCAGAGAATGGAGGCATTGCGAAATGAGAACGAGAGTTATTGCGATTGGAATGGCGGCGGTGTTGGTGTGTGTCGGACATGTTCAGGCGAAGGAGAAGGCGCCGGAACCCAAGATTCAAATCGCGCTTCTGCTGGACGATTCGGGCAGCATGGGCGGATTGATCAACCAGGCCAAGAGCCAGTTGTGGACATTCGTCAACGAGCTGGCGGTCAGCAAGAAGAAGGGCGTGGCTCCGGTTATTGAGGTGGCGCTCTATCGTCACGGCGGCCCTGTGCGAAAGGTGACCGCCCTGACGGACGACCTTGACCTGCTGAGTGAGCGGCTGTTCGCGGTTACGATCAAGGGCAACGGCAGCGAGCACTGCGGCGAGGTCATCAAGGCCGCCGCGGATGACCTGGCGTGGTCGGACAACCCCGAAGACCTGAAGGTCATCTTCATTGCCGGCAACGAGGGATTCACCCAGGGTCCGGTTGACTATAAGAAGGCCTGCAAGACCGCGATCGAAAAGGGGATCGTGGTGAACACGATCCACTGCGGCAGCGGCATCCCCGGTGACTGGAAAGACGGCGCCGTGTTGGCGGACGGAATGGCGATGGCGATCGACCAGAACAAGACCATGCCGCACATCGACGCGCCGCAGGACGTCGAGATTGTCCGGCTGGGGGAGGAACTCAACAAGACCTACATCGCCTACGGCGCAAACGGTGCCGCAGGAATCAGGCGGCAGCAGGAGCAGAACTTCAACGCCGCATCGGCATCGAAGAGCGCCAACGTCAACCGTTTCGTGGCGCAGTCCCAGGTGCAGTACCGCAACACGGCGTGGGACCTTGTGGATGCCGTCGAGGAGGGCGAGGTCAAACTTGAGGAGATCGACGAAAAGGAGCTCCCCGAAAACATGCAGGCCATGAATCAGAAAGAGCGTCAGGCCTTCGTGGCGGGGAACGGCAGCAAGCGCACCGAGCTGCAGAAGCAGATCAACGAGCTGAATGTGGAGAGGCGGAAGTTCGTGCAGGCCGAGATGAAGAAACTCGCCGGCGGCGAGAACTCGCTCGACATTGCCATGGTCAAGTCTCTGCGCACCCAGGCCGTGAAACTCAACTTCGCGTTTCCGGCGGAGTAGCGAACGGCTGACCGTAGCGCGGAAATCCGCTTTCGTCGAGCTACGGCGGGATTCCCGCGTTATGGGTGCCGGGTTACATCTTGCGTGGAGCTCAGGTGAGCTCACCTGTGCGGACTCTTGATGCAGCCCTGCCTATAGTCAATGCGTCATTGTTTCCGCATTTCGATCCGGTTCCCCGCGGGACCGGATTCCACACTTGCGAAAGTGTGGAATTGGTGATCAGGTTCCCCGCGGGACTGGATTCCACACTTGCGAAAGTGTGGAATTGGCGATCCCGTTCCCCGCGGGACTGGATTCCACACTTGCGCAAGTGTGGAATTGGCGATCAGGTTGTCCACAGGATCGGATTCCACACTTTCGCAAGTGTGGAATCCTTGCTCAGGTTGCTTCTGTGTGTTGGAGTTCCAGGACCAGCCTCGAGTTTCTTGCTTTTCGGGAACCGCCGGCCCACCTTCTTCGTCGCCCGAGACGGGAAAACAGGCTTGCCGAAGGCGAGCAACATCACATCCCGGCGAGGATCGCCGGGGGCTACGCGCGCACCACCCGAAGCCCCGCTCCCTGAAGGGGAGACACATCTGAACGCGGCGAGAGGGGGCTCGTTCCCATTCAGGGGGCCTGGGTGGTTGGTTGGGTGTCTGACCGGTCCCTAGGGTTTCGCCCTGGGCCGGGACGTGCGTCCCCGTTGGGGACAGGCGGCCCATCGCAACAGCAAAAGAGGTGTCACGCTCATCTTCCGCAGTTCCCTTCTCCCTATCGACACAGAAATCGAGTTCGGTGGCCGAGGACAGGGCTACTCGTCCGACACAGTTTCGTAGACAAACACGTGCTTCAGGTCGAGGTACTGCTCTTCCTGGAGCCCGAGCTTGATGTATCTGGCCCGCTCCGCCTGTGGCAGCGTGACGACCCAGCGGTCTTCGACTCTGGGCGCTTTCCAGACCTGTTTCCAGGTCTGCTTGTCATCCGAAATCCACATCGTGAGTGTGCGCGCGAAGTCGCGGCAGTCGGGGAAACGGTTGACGATGTCGACTTCGGCAATGGACCGTTGCTCCTGCAGGTCGACGATCAGCCATGGGTTCGGCTCCTTCCTGGTGCAGATGCCCCAATGGCGGGCAAAGGGCTCGCCGGTCAGGAACTTCTTCATCGAATCGTCGTCATTCCAGCGCGGATCGACGGAGCTTGCCTCGTACGTAGCGTCCTTCGAAATCCAGCCGTCCTTTCTAAACCTGAAGACCCGGGGGTTCTCGGCGGCCGGTTTGGGACTGTCCGTCGTGGGCATGTCGGCGAGCTGCTCGGGCATATCTACCCGGGGATTAGCCATGAGCCGCGCGTGTCCTTTTTGCACGGCTGCCAGTATGAGCTGGTAGTCGGGATCACTCCTGTCCTTGAAAACGGGACTGCCGTCCTTGCTCTTGCAGAATCCGAACCCTCCCTGCGCCTTTGCCAGCGGGGCTGTCAACACGCGGCTCCATTCGGGATGGGTGAGGTTGATCCGGTGTGAGGGACCGTACTGGCCGATCATGGAGATGCGGCCGTGACCGTGCTGAAACTGGCTCAGCGCGATTTCGTCCCAGGCGTCGCTCGACACTATGATCGTGCCGTCGCCGCCCGGGTTGTAGTTGTAGGTCTGCGGTTTGACGTGTCGCTTGTGGCAGCCGAGGCAACGACGGTCGAAGACGGGCACGTAGTCCTTCCTGAACCACCCGTTCTTGTCGGTCGCGTACCAGCGGTCGCGAGCGCCGTAGGTGCGCGTGTCCGTGTGCACGTAGGTGCCGTAGTAGGGCACGTTGGCGTCGATCCACGCGTAGATCCTGCGGCGGTCCTCGAGGGGCAGCTTCGGGCAGCAGGCATCGGTCTCGATGCGTTCGCGAATTCTGCTGACGTAAGCCCCCCTTGTCTTTGCGGTTCCTTCTTCGTGGCCGGTGCCCGCGATGGGAATGTAGTGGACGAATCCGCGGTCGAGCAGCGTGTCGTAGGCCATGTTGTGATAGTGCGTCTTGTCGCCGGACAGGTCGATCGCGGCGGCGGGCGTCGGCCCGCTGTGGCACTCGACGCAGTACTTGTTCAGTACGGTCTGAACCACCTTGGTGAAGGCGAGGACCCCCTTCTCCGTCCACTCAGGATAGACGGGGACTGACGCGGGTCGTTTGGCCGCGATGACTCGTGCCGTCTCCGCGGAAACAGACGTGCCGCGCTCTTCGTGACATCCGATGCAGCTCTGAGTCTCTCCCGGCATGATGTGCAGCGTCGATCCCATGCGGCGAATGGCCCTGCCTTCGGCGTCGAGGGCGTTGAACGAGATGTCCCTCAGGGCGGGGGCCGTGAAGTGGGCCGAGCCGTCCTTCTCCACGGGCACCATGCCGATCAGGCGTCGCGCGTACATCGTCCCGCGGCTCATCGCTACCCATTGCCCCCACAGCGACGGACCGTGCATTTCGCGCGAGCGCGGGATCTGCTCGAGAATCTGGAGCGCCTTGATCTCGCCGCGTTTCACGTGAGGACGCAGTCCCCGGTAGACATCCTGCACGATGAAAGTACCCGTGAGCTCATCGGCGGGATTCCTGTTCGTCTCGGCGGGGTCTTCCCGGGCAAACCGGGGATTGCTCGACTGGGGCGGGATGACGGGTGGTCGCTCACGTGCCATCAGCGGCAGGGGACTCCAACATCCGAGCTTCCCTTCGGCTTCGTAGAGGAGGCGGCGGTTGCCGCGATCGTCCAGAAGGTAGAGTCTGTTCTTGTTCTCGCCGTCGCCGCCATACGAGACGATGAACTGATGTTCGTTGAGCGGGTAGGGGTCCTGGTAGCCCCACGGCAACGTCGTGTCGCCGATCGTAGGCAGCTCCGAGGTCACCCAACGAAAACCCTCGCCGCGTCGGTCTCGCGCCCGGCCGACGGCGTTGTTCCACACCAGGCCGATCATGCCGGCGTGGTAGGTGTGATGGGGACCGAACACGCACACGACTTCCGGGCGACCGGGTATGGCGCGCGCCTGCCAGAAGCCGTTGGGGTCCTCTTTCGTGTTTGAGCCGAAAAGCTGAAACCCGGTGCCGTCCGGATTTATCGTCCACAGGTTCTGCCGGCAAAAGACGTTCTTGTCGATGCCGTAGTCCCAGCGCGTGAAAACCACCCGTCCGTCGTTCATGACCTGCGGTGTATGATCGCTCAGGGTGTTGGCGGAGACCTTGCGCACGTTGCTGCCGTCACGGTTGCAGACGTAGAGCAGGCCGGACGGCTGTTTCTGGCACATTACGCGCGTATCGGCACGCGTGGAGACGAACATGATCTCTCCGTTCGGGAGGAGAACCGGACTGATGTTGCTGCTGGGGCCGACAGTGATTTGTCTGAGGTTCCTGCCGTCTGTCCCGACTTCGTGAATCTGCCAGCCTCCCGGCGCCTTGCCGCGACCGGAGAAGAGGAGGGTCTTGGCGTCGTGCGACACGTTCATGTCGAAGATGGCAACGGAGGGGGCGTGGAAGACGACGTGCGGCGCCTCGGCGGGTCGTGACGGGTCAAAAACACAGATGCCGGCTGGAGTCGCGCCGCGGGAAGTGTAGGGCGCGATGGCGTTTATCGGGAAAGGCGGGCATCTGATGAACGCGACCGGCGGGAGGTTCGCGGTTTCGCCCTGCCAGAAGGCCTCGATGGCTTGCGCAGCCGCGCTCACATCGCTATCGCTTACCTGCCTGCCGGCAAGGAGGTTCGCGTGACACGGGCCGATCCTTGCCTTCAGAGCGGATAGCCTCCTGGTGTACGCTGCGCCGGCCGGCGTTGACGGCACCTTGTTCTCCAGGTCCTCGGCCATCTTCAGTATCGGCGGGTCGTACATCGGGACGGGCGCGATATCGAAGCGGAAGTCCCGGACCACGGAAGCGGCGTCTCTTGCCGGCGCTGTCGACCGGATTCCCTGCCCGGGGGTGAAGTTGTTCGAGGGGGTGAATGGCGGCATCGCGAATGCGAAGCCGTGCAGCCCGTGCATGCTGGTTGTCTTGACCAGCAGCCGGTTCTCGCCCTCCAGCAGATCGAGCTGCGTCACCAGGGCGGCGGCAAACCGCGAAGCCCCGTGCCGGCCCGGATTCCCCGCCTCGGCGACGAGTGCCCCGTTGAGCCACACGCGAATGTTGTCCAGCGCGTAGATGCGAACGTCCACGGTCCGTGGCCGGCGTGCCGCTATGGTGCGATAGAGGTAGCACGTTTCATTCTTCATGGGCGGTGGGCCGCAGGGGAGATAGTGGTGGTAGCCGTCGACCCACTCGGGGTGTTCCGTCCAGCGGCGAGTCGAATTCTGCTCACCCGTGAAGTGTGCGGCAGGCCACGGTTCAGTGAAATCAACCAGTTCACGGCCGGCGGCTACAGTCGCCTTCTCGACCGGGAATACATGGGTAAAGGATGTGAGGTGCAGCCCGATCGGTTTGTCCTTGAACGGGCCGACAGAGTGCCAGGCGCCGAGGACCGGCGCCTCGTCCGCGTCCGCGGCGTGGGCGGTCAGCAACGTGCACAGGACGGCGGACAGAGAGAACTGGAGCAGATTGCAGTTACACATGCCCTGTTACTATATCATAGACCTGCGCCCATGCCAGGCGGCAGTTGATGCTCCGTCATGGGTGAACGCGCCTTCGTAGAGCGTCCGCAGTGGGGCTGTGTCAAACGGTCATGGTCCGCTTGCGAGTGTCGGTGCGTAGCGTGCCCCAAGCGGTCCACGCCACTCCGCGCCGATCCGCGTTGCGTCTCGGGCTGCGTGGCTCAC
>CAZKRK010000320.1:0-8970 GCA_964555035.1 uncultured Victivallales bacterium
AAACCTCTGAAATCCCGTCACTTCCGGTCCATGTGCCGATCCTCGGCACATCCAAGTTCTCTCTCACCAGCGAAAGAAAACGCGCCGTCACCGTCGGTGGCGGCGCGCCGAAAATGAATCGTCGTCGGCTCCCGGTCGTCTGCGTCAGATTCCCGAAACCATTCCAATTTCTCGCCCATTCGGCGAAAAATTCAAACTGGCGGAGAGGGCGGGATTCTCAGTCGCGAAACCTACCGTGCTGCAAACCAAGGACTTACGCTCTGTCAGCCAGTGATTAGGTGACACGAAGGTGACAAAGGGTCGTTCTTCTCGCCTGCAACCATGGTAAACACGGGTGCAAATGCCCTCTCGTTGTGCTCGTGGCAATCTACCGCCATCCCGTTGGCTGTGTCCTGCAATTTACAGAAAATGCCGATTAAGGGCTTGACGATTTCCCAACACAACTATATTGTTGTGTCATGATACCTGAGCTAATTGACATCGGCGGGCCTTGGAAAGTGTTGCCGCCGGGGATTCATGATGCATCGCTTGCGGATGTGAAGGCGGCTTTCGCCAAGAATCCAACTCGGAAGACGCTCTACGCGGGACTCTTGGCTGGTGTAAACGCCCTTCGCCGCGCGGGCTGCAAAGCACTGTATCTGGACGGCAGTTTCGTAACAGAGAAACACAACCCTAGGGATTTCGACGTTTGCTGGGAACCTCATGGAGTGAACGCAGGGGCACTGGACCCCGTCCTTCTCGATTTCAGTGACCGGCGGCGGAGACAGAAGCAGAAGTTCCGGGGAGAGTTCTTTCCTTCAAGTGCGTCTGCGGACGGGACAAGAACGTTCTTGGAGTTCTTTCGAGTGGACAGGCACACAGGGAAGGAAAAGGGCATCATCCGATTGGCCCTCGCGTGAGTGAGGCCAGAGAGGAGGAGAGATGATTGCGAACGAACGACAGTATCGCATAACCAAAGGGCAACTGGGGAAGCTCCGGGCTTCGGCGGACGCGTTCGCCATGGACGAAGCCACGTCGCGCCTTGGCTCACGAGAGCTTGCCGAGGCCGAATACAATGCCCTCAAGAGCGAGGTCGAGAGCCTTGCCGAATATGTGCGGGAGTACGAGGCGCTCAAGTCGGGAATAGTGACAAACTTCGCGGCCACTAGCATTGATGAACTGCCTCGCATACTCATTCAGGCTCGCATAGCCAGAGGGCTTACGCAGAAGGAACTTGCGGACCTGTTAGGACTCAAGGAGCAGCAAATTCAGAGGTACGAATCAGAGGAGTATCTCTCCACAAACCTCCGAAGGCTTGCAGAAGTCGCCGACGCATTGGACCTCAATCTCAATGAGGTGGCGGAGTTCCAGACAACACCGGAGAAGCAGACTGTGAAGCTCGACTGGGCAATGTTTCCAGTGAAGGAGATGTATTGCCGTGGGTGGTTCGAGGGTTTTACTGGTTCCTTGTCTGCCGCACTCGCCGAGGCGGACTCGCTGGTTGAGCAGTTTGTTCGTGGGGTCGTCAAGCGCCCCGCCTTCGCATTCCATCGCAAACGCGTGAGAACGGGCTCGACCCTCGACCCGTACGCACTGATGGCATGGGAGTGTCGAGCATTGAGTTTGGCGCGACAATCGCCACCGAAGGTCGTTTTCGACCGGGGAAAGCTCAATGAGAAATGGCTTCGCGCCACAGCACAACTCAGCAGATTCGAAGATGGACCTACCCGTGTAAGGGAGTGGCTGAGCGATGTAGGGATAACACTGGTTGTTGAGCCCCATTTGACAGGTACGCACTTGGATGGCGCGGCATTGCTGCATGATGGGATGCCCATCGTAGGCATGACGCTTCGCTACGACCGACTGGACAATTTCTGGTTCGTCCTTTTGCACGAACTTGTCCATATCGTGAAGCACCTGCGCAAGGGCAAGACTGAGGACATATTTGACGATTTGGAAGCCACTGCCGATGACATGGAGCGCGAGGCCGATGAGTTGGCAGGACAATTCCTCATTCCAGACGACGCGTGGGAAACGGCTCTAGCTCGGTATCTGAGAACCCCAGAGTCTGTCGAGGCACTTGCCGAGGAGTTGGGAATAGGTTCCTCAATCGTTGCCGGGAGGATACGACGCGAAGCGGACAATTACGTCCTTTTGAGCGATATGGTTGGGCAAGGTGAAGCGCGGAGGCACTTCCCAGATGTTCACTTCGGGCAATGATGCGAAGGGAGGTGGAGAACGATGAGATTTGGTCATAGACATTACGTCCCCTGCCTTCGATGGAAGAAGGGGGAATATGACGCGGTGGGCCAGCTTTCGGCGCACGCCATTGAGTACATCACACCGTTAATTGAAGTGCCTGAGATTGGTTACGACTTTTCTCGACGCCGTCCGGCGAAGACCATTGATGACCACCTTGCGCCATTTGCGAAGCGGGTCAAACAGAAGTGGGCTGACCGCGATGCGTTCCTCGATGCGCGGCACATTGCTGATTACGGGAGCATGGCAGATGGAGCCCACCCAATGGATTTTGTGCTCAACGGGCTTAGAAGCGAGGGTTGCTCCGTGGTTCCTGTTACGAATTGCACGCGAACTGCTGAACACCAGAGGGCGGTCCGCAGGGCGGCTGAACAAGACAGACGTGGAGCCTGCTTCCGAATCGCTGTTCAGTCTGCCGTAGGTCCAAGTTTCGCTAGTGACATCGAGAGTCTTCTGACAAGCCTGAGACTTGAAGCGGATCAGGTAGATTTCATCTTGGACTTGGGGGCTCCAAACTTCGAACCTGTTGCGGGGTTTAGCAGAGCCGTTTTGACAATCATCGGTAGACTGCCGCACTTGGACAGGTGGCGGACGTTCACCCTACTCGGCACATCATTCCCGTCCTCGATGGGGGAAGTGCAACGTGGGGCGACATGTATCCCACGGAGCGAGTGGCCGTTGTACAAAGCAGTGGTGGGGGCAAGGGGTGCCGAAGGCGGGAGGATGCCCGCGTTTGGTGACTACTCAATCAACCACCCGAACCTGCTCCCTATGGACATGCGACTCCTAAAACCCGCCGCAACCATTCGCTACGCTGTCGATGACGCGTGGCTGATGGTAAAAGGAACAAGCGTCAGACAGAAGAATGGCTACGACCAGTTCCACTCCCACTCGGCGGCGGTCGTAGCTTCCGGCTTCTTCATGGGGTCCGGTTTCTCGGCAGGCGACATGTACATATCGAAGTGCGCTACCCGGACAACCGGGAAAGGCAATCTCACCACTTGGCGGCAGGTGGGGACGAACCACCACTTGGAGAAAGTTGCGAGTGATGTCGCCAGTCTGTCCTACCCTTGAGACAAGTTCTTACGCAACGCCGCAACTCCCTTAAAGAGAGCCTAGCTGCAAGCTCCTCGTACAATGCGTGCCGAGAACAACGTAGGACTCGGCGGCTTGCACCGCAAAGCTCAAGCACATGTACGGCCTCATCTCGCCATAGGAGTTGTGCAACAGCAACGGGACTGACGGCGTGATTGAACTTCCCCTGCCGGACAGTCTCGAATGAGATGCCTCCCTGCGTTCCCTCGTGCGCAACGATGATGCCCCACCACACAGGAACCGTCTCGGACACACCTGTGACATGCTTCGGTTCTGTGACGACGCTGACACGGTCGAAGACGGAACAGTAGGCAGTCACCTGCTTGTCAAGCCTGCGCAGAGAGTCTCTGTCGCTCTTGATTTCGTATCCGGCGAGGTGACCATTGACCACAGCGATGTCCGCACGATAGTCACCATGAAATAGCCCCAGTTCGTCGATGACGAGCGTCGAAGGACATGCGTGGCTCCGGCGTAACCTCTTGCGGTGCAGACTCTCACGGATCTGGGCGTCATTCATTGGTCTCCGAGCCTCCCTGCATCTACTCAACAATAGTGAACTCGCTTCTTTGCATCAAGGGTGAATAATTCTACGTCTCCACGTCGAGCTCCACCAGTGAGCAGGAATTCCCAGTTTTCCTCAATCTTATCCGTACGTTCTCCTGCCTCCGGCAGTATAGACACGTGAGCACGAATGGAGGACGGACACGATGAACGCGATTGAGACTCTGGCGATTGAGAAGTTGGTCGGTGAGAAGGCCGTAAAGGAAGCCCGGACACAGACCACTCCCGGCATGTACTTTGCCGACTTCTGGGTTCACGTCACCGGCGGTATGGAAGTCGGTGACGACTACATCCGCCGTGTCCCACAGAAGGCCAAACCTTGGGACTTGCTGGCGGTAGCACTCTCCCACATGAACGGCACAACGGTCGAATCCATCGTGCGGGAAGCCCTGACAGCCGACCCCAAGATGGTCAAGGCCATCAAGTCCAAGGCCGAGGCCGCCGTCGTGGCCCTCAAAGGCACGACGGAAACGACCTGCTCAGGCCGCATCAAGGCCGACCTCAAGGCCGAGGTGATGGCCACCACAACCGCATTGCCGAAGGCTGCATAGCCCTGAGGGGACCGCCATGACTAGAACGAAGAACTCCCCGGCCCGGCAGCGCACCAGATGGATGGAACTGGCCAAGCGAATCACAACGGCCTGCTTCACTCGGCAGGACAAGCTGGAAGACCTGAGCCCAGACCGCCATCTCGATGAGGCCGACAGGAGGCAGACTCTCAAGGCCGTATGCAAGCTCAACCGGGACATCGCCAGATGCACCGAGGAGATGGCGGCTATGGAGAACGCTGATTTCGGAACGGCTGCCATCATGGAAGACCCGGCTCCGCTCATGCGTATCGTGGTCGCCCTGATGGTCATCGCCCGGCTTGTCGCTTCGGCGGGCCGGCAGATGGACAGTGTTGATGACGTGGTGGGGTTGGCCAGCGGTGGTGACCCCGAGGATGCTCTCGCAGCCAGAAACCTGTTCAGGGATGATTCGCCCCTGCGACGCTACCTACGGATTTCGTATTCCGCGACCCTTGACGAATCCAGCGTCCGGTTGAAGGAGTCCGGGCTGAACAGGATTCTGGGGAACGAGCCAGACCGAGGTTCCGAGGAAATGACTCAGGCGGTGGCGTTGATGACGAAGTGGAAGTGACGGAAACTGTGCAAGGGAAACGTTCGTTTGCAGGGGGCGGATACGGAGAGCGAAAATGACGAAAAAAGTGGACAGTAAGTGTTCAAAGAAATCCGGGGACAGGGTTTTCGCCGACACTTCGCCGTCGGGACGGCTTTTCGGCTACATCCGGGTGAGTACGGCCAAGCAGGATACGGACAATCAGAGATATGAGATTCTCCAGTGGGCCGACGGGGGCAATGTGACCATCACGGAATGGGTAGAGGAAACTGTTTCCAGCCGGAAAGGGTACAAGGACCGTGAACTCGGAGCCTTGCTCGAACGGCTACAACCCGGCGATAGCCTCGTTGCAAGTGAGATTTCTCGGTTGGGTCGCAGCCTGACCGAAGTGATGACCATTCTCCACACCTTGATGGAGAAGGAGGTCTGGGTTTTCACCTGCAAGGAGCGGTTCGAGTTGGACGGCTCCATCAACAGCAAGGTGCTCGCGTTCGCGTTCAGTTTGGCGGCAGAAATCGAGCGACAGATGATAAGCTCCCGGACCCGCGAAGCACTCGCCCGTCGGAAGGCCGAAGGCAAGAAACTCGGGAGGCCCAAGGGCAGTCTGTCCGGCTCAAAGCTGGATGGCCGTGAGCAGGAGATACGCGAGATGCTGGACAAGGGGGTGTCCAAGGCTTCGGCGGCTCGGATGCTTGGGGTCAGTCGGGGGACACTCTATAGCTGGCTGGAATCGAGGGGCTGAGCGCGGCCACAGCATGCGACTTCATGCGTCTCAGCAGGTTGTCAGGCGGAACAGCCGCCGAGCAATTCGCCCAAAGACGTTGCCCCATGCCCTGTTTCCGTGCGCCCGCTCCTGACTTGTATCCAGAGTCCCCGTGAAGGGCCTCTCATCCACGATGAACATCGTCCCGCTCCCGATTTCTTCTTCCATGTCGCGTACCCACTGCCAATGTATCAGACTTAGTTCCTGTTCGATGATGCTCAAGCAGACATCTGGGCGGCGGAGAAACGAGGAAACAAAGCGGCCACCTAACTCACCGGCGTTCCACCGAGCCACAGCTTTGTGTGGGATGTCGTTCATTCTCCTAAGCGGCAGGCCACGACAGTTAATTCTGTGGTGAGCTTCCTCCAAGAGAACCAGAGTGCCAATCAGGCCGTCCATGCGGGATTGTGGCCAGCAAGGTGTCTTGTACAGTGAGAGAAAGAGCTTATCGGCGCGCATCCTCTCTACTGGTATCACACCGTTTCTCCGCAATCCTATCTCCTTTAAGTCTTGGGAACTGCTCTCAAGATGTCTTGCGATTCTCTCGAAGATTCGGAGGTAGTCGGGGAGGCGGCGAACTTCCTGTTTTCGGAAAGCATACCAAGAGTATGCGTCCCGGCACCAGTACCAGTGCCCGTCCTTCATTTGCCCGCGCAGGTAGTTCTTCACGTCGGCGATGGATTTTTTTTTACTCGTTGCCATGACTGCTTCCCTTTCGTTTCCCCATTATACACCTGAAAGGGTCGGATTCTGACATCCGGTCGTAGAAAAATGAGATTCGAGGGGGGGCGAAGGTGTCATCGAAAAGCGTAGAGCAGTCGTGGGGCTGAGCTGCGTCTCAGAATAGGACAGCTATCAAATCGGTGGCTCCTCGCCACGAGAACGGGAGCCTATTGTACGCCGGTCGGAAAATCGAAATCCCGGTTTTGGAGTTATTGACCACTGCAGGATCCCTTTGCCCCGTCGGCACCGCTTCCCCAGTGCCGGGGCTAACCTTTGACCGTGCCCGATAGTCCGGCTTGCACACACCAGCTTAGCTTGGCGCACTCACATCATGCTTCTCCTATTTCTCCCGTCGTGTTTGTCATTTGCTAGCTGTTGCCTCATCCCGCACCAAAGAGCTTGTAACGTATCGTGACCGCCTCTCCGGCAGCTTGGACTGCTAGTGCCTCGACACGCCGACAGTCGAGGCCACACACGCTTCCTGCTGTGGCACAGGCCACGGCCAGCGAATCCAGCCTGTCAAAGTTCCTGACTCTGGCGACGATGCCCTCCCACTCCTCTTCCGTGGCTATCTCCTTCGCTTCCAGCGGCCTTCTTGACCGGAATTCTCTGATGCCGTGCTCCAGCCATTCTGGTGTAAATCCGCCCGTGTCGAATGTGCAGGGCCGAAACGCTGCGGCCAGAGCCACGAATTCCTTTTCGGTCAGCGTCGGCAACAGTTGCGCCAGCAGGTTGTTCACGTCGCCCAGAAGGCGAAAAAGCTCGTTTCTTTCTCTGCGGCGGACAATGGTTGCATGCTCCACGGTCGCCATCGTACTTGTGTCTCGTTCGGAACTCATTCTTCCCTCCTCATAATTGCTTGCACTCCGCTCCCGCGAACCGTTCGCTTGGAGTGTCCAATTCTATTATACCCCTGCGAGCAGAAAATCCTGGCCACTATTTGCCGAGACCTCCATTTTAACCTGCATATGTATCCAGCAACCATAGAACCCAGGGTCTCCAGAATCAGCGACGCCTCGGCATCGCCCGCCTTCTGGGCTTCCCGCCCCAACGCCAGCAATGGCTCCGCCACATTCCAGCCGGACGATTCACTGTCGAAACCGGCCGCCAAGTTGGTCGCGATGGATTGGTTCAACGCTTCGTTCCTCCCGACGTAGGAGAAGACGCACCTTGAGGTGATGAGGCGGGAGAAGGCGCTTGCCGCCATTGAACAGGTGGAGACCCCGAAGGCCCACGGCGAACTCCACGACTTCTAGGAGGCTGCCAGCCTCCCTTCATGTACTCGCCACAAGTGCAGCACCCTACTTGTTACATGTGGGGAGTGGTCGCCATGCCGCGAATGTCCATTCCAGGCTTTCTTGTAGCTCTTGACCCACAGGGCTCGCCAGAGCCCTCCCTCGGACACACCGTGCGTCTCTGAGAAATGGTCCACCAGCCAGCCGGGCTTCCACAAAAACAGGTCGTTTCGTAGCCCCATCTTCTTTGGTTGCGCTACCGGTGACTCGAATTACGTGGATGATTCACGTCGGAAAGACCTGTCAAATGGGCTCGAGCCCGTTGTCCGCGCAGAAATCCGGCACGCCCACTACATAGACTGTACAAACTAACACGCTGAGTGGCCAATCGTCGACCATGTCACCTGTGTCGTCCGGAAGTGACATACGCGTAAGTCCCGTGAGCGCCGGCATTTGCGGAAAGTGACGGTCGATCCGGTGGGGTGTCAAATGTCGCCACTTGTTGTGCAGAATTGCCGCCGACGAATATCACGTTATGGTACGCTCGTTTTCTGGTCACGCCTTTCGGCGCACAAATCGTGAGGACGGCAAATCGTGGAAGGGCCTGCCAGATAGGGCTTTGTGCATCGTCTTCGACGGAAGGGGTGAAGTCCCACTGGGGTCATTGCTCCGACAGCGCTCTCGGACTCTTGACTGTAGATAGCTATGATCGCCATGCGTCTTGCCAAGCGCTGAATTCCGAGGGGCGCAGGCGGTATCGGGCGATGTTGCCTTCGTGAAGGGCCATGAGTTCGGTCTCTACGATCTCCGCAAAACGTTCGCGATCCTGCTCCGGGACGTTTTGCATTGCGTAGTGCCGGATGTGCTGTACAGCTGCTGTTCGACCGAGGCCGCCGCGGACCACCTCGGCGACAATATCGTGCAGGAATTCCCGGTATCGCATACGGAAGGGATCTGGCTCCCCCAGTGATTGCCGTGCTGCGGAATACCGCTTACAGGAGCGCTCATAGGCCCAGACGAAAACGTCTCGCAACAGCTCAACGCGCTTCAACTCGTAGACGCCAAGGATTCCCTGGGTGTAGTCGATTTGCGGCACGTCAACAAACGAAAGCGGACAGACGTTTGCGCAGACCAGCGGAATGTTCGCTGCCAGTCGTGAAACCCGTTTATTGACGTCCTCGAATGGCTGCAGATACGGCAGATGCACCATGACGAAGAATGCCTGCTCGAAGATGT
>CAZKRK010000321.1:0-8878 GCA_964555035.1 uncultured Victivallales bacterium
GCCGGTTTTTCTTGTTTTTTTCGACAGCTTTGGGAGGGTGAGTCACTAACATGCCTTCATAATCAGGGGAAACCGGTCGCCTGGCCAGTGAATACTACATGATCATGTCGGAGTTTCTTGACTATCGTCTGGACGCGAGCCGTTGTCTCCTGCCATCTGCTCAACTCGTCCGCTTCGTCGGACGATGAAGATCGTCGTTTGGCCATAGTCATAGTCCTCCTGTCTGCTCTTCTTGCCCTCAGTCTCCCGGCGCATAACGAGACGACAAATGAGGTCCATCTCCCGCTTCCGAAGGACGCTCAACAGTTTCCCACGGCGGACGTTCAAGCGGTGACCCGCTGAGTACTCTCGCGCCTGTTCGCCGTGGAGCGCTTCGTCATTCCACACGTCGCTGTACGCATGCACCCGGTTCCTTCTGTCTTTGAACGTTGCATGGTGCCGATCAGGAATGAGCCCCATGTCAGGACCACCGCGGGGCTTGCTTGCCACGCCGAAGCAAGCGAAGCGCGAAGGCGGGTCCAGCCGAGCAATTCCATCACGAATTGAGTTTACTGGAATAGCGTGGCTTCGATAGAGTCAACAGTGCGAAGACAACGGAGGTGGCAGACCATGCAGACGATCAAAAGACGTACTTTTCTGAAGGCGGCCACGGCAACGACGGTGGCCGGGGTTGCACCGTTCAGCATTCAGGCGGCGGGACCGTCACCCAACAGCAAGTTGAACATCGTGGGGGTCGGCATCGGCCGTATGGGCTCAGGCAACCTGAAGCACCTGGCCAACCACAACATCGTAGGCGTCGCCGATCCCGACGAAGCATGGAGCAGGAAGTACTATCCCGCGCCCAAAGTGAAGCGTTGGCGTGATTACCGCAAGATGTTCGATGCGATCGGCAAGGAGATCGATGCGGTGGTGACAGCCACGCCGGAACATGCACGCTTCGCGGTGTGCATGTACTTCATAAAAAGAGACAAGCACGTATTCGGTCAGAAACCGCTCTGCCACACGGTCAACGAGGCACGCGTTCTCTACGAAGAGTCAAAGAAACACAACGTCGTCACGCAGATGGGCAACCAGGGGCATTCGACCGAGTCCACGGCCCTGATCGGAGATTGGATCAAGGCGGATTCCATCGGCAAGGTGACGCAGGTAATCGGCTACTCGAGGAAGAACTACTGGACCAAGGTCAAGCCGGTAGAGGGATGCGTTGCTCCGAAGACACTCGACTGGGACGTGTGGCTGAACAGGGCGGAGTACATTCCCTTCAGCACAAGCTACATGAACAGGGAGTGGATCCGTTACAGCCACTTCAGCGGCGTGGTTGGGGACATGGCAACGCACATTCTGGATCCCGCGAACTACGCCCTCGAACTTGGCCCGCCGACCTCCGTCGAGGCCGAGGTCAAGGAGCCCGGATTCCCCGGATCGCTGCCCAAGGCCGGCGTAGTCACCTGGCAATTCCCGGCTAGGGGCGATCAGCCGCCGGTAACCATGAAGTACTACGTCGGGCCGGACATCGAGTACCCGCGGCCGAAGCGACTCGAGGAGGGACGCAAGGCACACTTCATGAACAGCGGGTCCGTCATGATTGGCGAGAAGGCATCCATGTTTGCCGGCAGTCACAGCCAGAGCCCCAGGATATTCCCGGAGGCAACCATGAAGGCGACACCGAGACCGCCCAAGGTTTCGGAACGCAACAAGGGCCGCGGTCATGAAGGCAACTGGACCAAGGCGATCGTCGACGGCGGCAAAGCCATGTCGAATTTCGAATACGCCTGCCCGTTCACCGAGACGCTGATCCTCGGCGATGTAGCCCTCATGCATCCGGGCAGAAGACTGCTGTGGGACGCGAAGAACATGAAGATCACCAACGACGAAGCCGCGGACAAGAGCATCTTCATGCGCAGGCTGAAACCCCGGGACGAAATGAGGTGGATCTAGCTCGGCGTTGTCTGAGAAGGCCGGTGAACACGCGAAGCTCCGCAGGACGGTGCTCCTGCGCCGTCCTACTGAGCGGCACCGAGCCGAACCCTTTTCGGACAACCTCTAACTCGCCAGGAACATCAACAGGAACCAAACTAACCCCCAGCGGAGAACCGACTCGTGAAGAGAACAACAATCGCAATGTGTGCGGGTTCCGTGGCCCTGACGGCCATAGCCGGCGACTGGACGGTAAAGGACGGGGATATCCCCGAGATCCACTACAAAGGCAAGCTCAAGACCAAGGTCTACGCCGACGCCAAAGGCAAACCGGCGCTCCATCCGCTGATCGGCCCGGACGAGATTCACATGACACGGGCCTTTCCTCTGGAAAAGGCGCGCGAGGGCGAGAAGACGGACCATCCCCACCACACCGGCCTGTGGTTTACCCACGGGCGCGTCAACGGCAAGGACTTCTGGCACGGCGGGCAGCACCAGATCAAGACCGACAGCCAGAAAGTGGTTGCCGATGACAAGGGCGCCACGATTACCTCCTGTCATAGCTGGGTGTCGAAAGACGGCAAGGCCGAGTGTACGGACAACCGTGTCATCCGGCTCTCCGGCGACGATGACAAGCTCATCGTCGACTACCGGATCACCATCAACGCGAAGGATCACGACGTCGTGCTCGGCGACACAAAGGAAGGGACCTTCGCGTTTCGCACTCACCCGCGCCTTCGCGGCAAGGACATGGGTGCCACCATGGTCAACAGCAACGGTCAGAAAGGCAAAGGCATCTGGGGCAAGAAGGCCGAGTGGGTCTGCTACTACAACACCATTGGCGAGGGGCTGTACGGCGTCACCATCATGGACAAACCGGGCAACCTGCGTCACCCCACCACCTGGCATGCCCGCGACTACGGACTACTCACTGCCAACGCTTTTGGAATCTCGAAGTTCCTCCGGCAGAAGAGCGGCGATCATACCATCAAGAAAGGTGAGTCTCTCACCTTCAACTATCGCGTTGTTCTTCATCGCGGCAGTCCCAAGGATGCCTGCATCGGGAAAATCTACGAGGACTGGGCAAAGAAGTAGGCGGTTCGTGGAGTAGTCTTACGGTCTCAATGCCGGCAGGCAGACGTGGAAAGCAGCCCCCTCGCCGGGCGTACTCTCGACCCGGATTTCGCCGTCATGTTTCGTGACGATACCATGGATGATGGCGAGACCCAGCCCACTGTTCTCCGCGCGTGGTTTGGTCGTGTAGAAGGGATCGAACATCTCTTCCTGTACCTCTGCCGGAATGCCCTGGCCACGGTCACTGACGGTGATCTCATTCCACAGACGGTTGTCCTTCTCGAAGCTACGCGCCGTTACTTCGATGATCTTGTTGTCGCTCGTAGTCTCTGCCCACGATCGATAGCCTGCGAACAGCGACTTCAACATCGGGAACATGACGGTGCACTAGGTTGACCGGCCACGCCGACGGCAAGCAGCGGGTAAGCGGCAATGCTTGATGGATGCAGGCAAGTGCGATATGTCTATTTCGCTATCGGCAAACGGCACACTAATGGAGATGGAGACACAAATGAGAAAGACAACCTGGGCTGCTGCCTCCTTTCTGGTCGCCTTCACTGTGAACGCGGATGTCGTCAAGGACAGCGGCATCAGGGGCGGTATCGCTGTTCACCTCAATTGCGGTGACGGCACGGACACGGCCGCCATGGTGACAGGCAATCGGCTGCTTGTCCATGGACTGGACAAGGACATGGGCAACGTCGCAAAGGCAAGGGAGCACATTCGTTCCAAGGGGTTGTACGGCAGGGTGTCCGTGGCCCGCTTTGACGGCAGGAGCCTGCCCTACGCTGACAACACGATCAATCTCGTCGTATCGAGTGGCGAGTGTCGAGTGACGAGTGACGAGTTGAACAGAGTGCTGGTGCCCGGCGGTGTGGCGATCGTCGGAGGAAAGCAGACAGTCAAACCATGGCCCGCCGACATCGACACGTGGCCGCAGTACCTCAACAAGGCAGACAACAACGCCGTCGCCATGGATTCGGTCGTGGGACCGCCGAGGCGGATCCAGTGGCAGGACGCCCCCAGATGGAGCCGGTCGCACATGGGGATCGCCACCATCGCAAGCGTGGTCAGTGCCAACGGGCGCCTGTTCTCCATTGAGGACCGGAGTCCGCCGGACAACCCGTTTCTCCCGGGAGAGTTCACCTACGTGGCACGGGATGCTTTCAACGGCCGCACTCTCTGGACCCGCAAGATCGAGCGTTGGGAATCGATAACGGTCTATATCAAGAGTCTTCCCGTTCAACAACAGCGGCGCATGGTCGCCACCGACGACATCCTGTACTGTACGCCGGTGCTCGAGGGGCCGCTGGCGGCCCTTGATGCCGCGACGGGCGAGACCATCAAGACCTACGAGGGTATCTCACCGGTGCAGGAGGTGGCGCTTGACCGGGGCATCCTGTTCGTCAACGTGGGTGAGCGTTTCAATTCCGCGGCCTATCACCTGACCGCCAAGAAATCCTCCGGCCCCAGGGGCACGGAAGGCGAACCGTTCCATGGCGGCGGGTTCCGCAAGGGGTACGCTCCCGAGATCAAGGACAAAACCGTCTCATCCAGTGTCATCATCGCTCTCGACCCCAAGTCGGGCAAGCAGCTATGGAAGACGGAAAACCTGGCGCAATACACGGCTGCGTCCTTTGCCGTAAAAGGCCAAAACGCGATCTACCAGACGCAGGAAGGGATGTTCTGCATAGATCCCAGGACGGGGAGTGAACGCTGGGCCGTCAAGAAGACTATCGGCAACCCCACGGGACATGACTCCCGCACACCGGGAACGGTACCAAACACGGTGATCATCACTGACGACAAGGCATTCGCGGTGGAATCGAAAGGGCTGGTCGCCTACTCGCTCAAGGACGGCAAGGTGCTGTGGAACGGCAGCTCCGCCCTGAACTACCAGGCCTCCCCGGACGTGTACTACCTGGATGGCAAAGTCTGGGTTGGCGGATCGGCGCCGCCGAAAGCATACGATGCGGAAACCGGCCAGGAGGTCAAGAACCTCAAACAGCTCATCACTACGCCGATGGGTCATGACCGCTGCTACCGCAACCTCATCACGAAGAAGTACTACATCAACAGCAAGACCGGCGGTGCGGACTTCATGAACCTGGCGACCGGCGCCGAACATCCGAATCACTGGACCCGCGGGACATGCGGAATGGGAGTTCTGCCTGCAAACGGGCTGCTCTACGCTACCCCCTACTCCTGCACCTGTAACGTGGGCGACATGCTGCCGGGCATGAATGCTTACAGCGGCGACGCCGAGTTGCTCGAAAACCGTGACGCCGGAACCATCAAGCGCGAGGTGCGACTGGAGAAGGGGCCCGCCTACGGGAAAGTCGATACGGCGCAGGCTGCCGCAAGCGGTGATTGGCCGACCTACCGCGGCAATGCACTTCGCGGCGGCGTCACCAAGGCAGCGATCCCGGCCAATCTGAAAGTCAAGTGGCAGGCGAAGCTCCCCGCCGGACCGACCGCTTCCGTCATCGCCGCGGGCAGAGTCTTCGTCTGCCACGCCGACACACACTCTCTCTTCGCACTTGCGAGCGCCGACGGCAGGGTCATTTGGACGTTCACTGCCGACGGCAGAATCGACTCGCCGCCCACCTACTACAAGGGCATGGTGCTGTTCGGATCGCGTGACGGATGGCTCTATTGCGTCAGGGCCGAGGATGGAGAACTGTCGTGGCGTTTCAAGGACCTGCCCGACAGGCTGGTCGGCGTGTACGGTCAGCTTGAATCAGCCTGGCCCATCTGCGGATCCGTGTTGGTTCAGGATGACAAGGTCTATGCCGCGGCCGGCCGTTCGTCCTTTCTTGACGGCGGCATCTTCACGTACTGCCTGGATCCTGTCACCGGCAAGCTGCTGAAGAGCAGCTCCGTGTACGGCCCATTCATGAAAGAGACGGGCTTCCCGGTCGCGGTCCGGTCCACGGGCACAAGCGGAACCAGGATCGGACCGAAGGGCGGCCGCGGCAAGCGCAGGGGTAAAGGCAAGGGCAAAGGCAAAACAGAGGAGAAGACCGCAAAGGCAGCGGCGCCGAAAACGGACTATGGCCCCATTCCCACGACGCCCGGCTTCCAAAACGGCATTCTGCTTTCGGATGGAGAGTACGTCTACATCCGGCACAAGACGTTTGACATGGATCTTGCCAACGTCGATGACGGCGGCAATCCCCATCTGCTGCCTTTGGGTGGATTCCTCGACGGCAGGGTACAACACCGCACCGGCTTCATCATGGCCAGTAGTTTCAGGTGGTGGCAGAAGGGTACCAAGGACATCATGATCTGCGACGGTGAGAACACTTACGGGGTACTTGGCTTCCCGTCGGTCCACAACCATTCCTACTTCGATCCCAGGGCGAATTCCTACAGGCTCACCGGAAACGGCATGACCGTTGCCCTGACGATCAATGGCCGCGCAATGGCAAAGGCGGGTGACGTCATATTCGTTGCCGGAGAGCCGATGAAGTTCACCGACGCCACCTGGCAGAACTATGCCGCAGCCTATCGTGGCGAGCTCGGCGGAAGACTCGTTGCTGCATCAGCCGCGGACGGCAAGCAGCTCGCCGAGTACAAGCTCGACGCCGCGCCGGTATGGGACAGTATCGCCATAGCTCAGAACCACCTGTTCATATCCCTCGCCGACGGCACGATCCAGTGTATGGGCGGACAGTAAACGGAATGCAGCCTGCAGGGCCCCGTCCGAGACAATTCGAGGTGGAAACGTAGAACCGTTCTCCAGGACGGTTCAGCGGAGCCCAGGCGGGGTGGAGGATCCCGCGTGGTTTGGAACCGTCCTGCCTCCTTCGCCAGGCTACGGCGGGCCAAGGGAGAACGGTTCTACGGAAGGCCGCGACGAGTCAAGTTTCCGGTCTGTATCGGCGACGGCGGGAATCGGCACTATCGCGTCAATGATGGGGGAACAAGACAATGGTGGCGAGAACACTGAAGAGGTGGACACTTCTTGTGCTGAGTGTTGCTTCCGCGGCGGGCAACCCGTCTTTGAGTCCAAGGTGGTGCTGAACTCGGAAGCAGCCAAGGCGGCGGATGCGTCGGGCACATGCAGTGTCTCGGGCTCGACGATCACCGTGACGGCGCAGAGCGCGTTGCTCGCCCACCCCGACTCGGTCGGAGTCGCGGTCGTGGTAACGGGCAAAAAACATAAGCTGACCATCGATGCCGTCCCGGATACCGGCTTCAGGGAACTCGAGATCTTCAAGCCGCTGCGTCCTCCCGGCGGCTGATCGGAAACTTGAGCCGTCGCGGCGTTCCGGGGGCGATCTCTCTCTTACTCTCTCTCCTACTCCTCCACGAAAGAGTAGGAGAGCGAGTAGGAGAGAGAGTAGGTAAGTGGGCCGGATTTGCAATCCGGCCGAGAGAGAATTGAGCTTGTTGTCGAGAATGAACGGACCAAAGGTCAGGTCATTCTCCCGGCATGCTCCGCATTCTCTCGGCCGGATTGCAAATCCGGCCCACTGGTGCGACGACCTGCCTGCCTCCCCCCGTTCCCGGACAGTCGACAGGCTGCCGGTTTCGGCTCAACACTCTTCCGCAAACGGGTCGAGTTCTTCGAACCGGAATACGTCCTCCATATCCGAAGGGGTAGGCCTGAACGGGTCCACATCGAATTCCCCTACCGGTTGCGGCATCGATCCACAGCTCGCCCGGGCATGCGCTGATACGAATCGCTGTCTTGGGAGGACGCCCTCAAGCAGTGGCAGCCGCATACTCGTCGAGCAGCCGCAGGTACAACCGGTATTGCTCCAACGTGACGTGGGGCGGAGTCTGGTGATCCACGCTTGGGATGAAGCCGCCGCTTCGCATCACGGGCAGTAAGCGCTCGAATTCGGCGCGTAGGGCCTCTTCGCCCTTGTCCATGATCATCTTGTTGAAGTGGCCGACCATGCGCAGGTCGGGGTACTGCTCACGCAGCTTCATCCCGTCCACGCCGGCCTGCCGTTCCAGCGGCAACACGCCTTCGACTCCGACGGACTGGAGCCACGGAACCAGCAGCGTCACGTCGCCGTCGGTGTCGACAATGGTCAGGATGTCCATCTCTTTGGCGCGCGCCAGCATCTGCCGGTAGTAGGGCGACAGGAACTCCTCGCAGGTTTCGCGGGAAATCATCGGGCCGTTGTTGTAGGACATATCCTCCGCAACGGTCATGAACGTCGGCACGCAGGCCTTTTCGATCCGGTCCAGGAGGCCGAGATTGAATTCCAGCAGATCCTGGTTGATGCGATGGATCAGCTCGGGGTGGTCGTAGTAGGCCAGCATGAGCTTGGTGAACCCCATCAACGTGCGCGGAAACCAGAAGAAGCCTTCAAGCGTGATCCACACGACGGCCTCACCGGCCTGCTGGCGCTTCGCCCAAGGGACCATGCCGTCAATCGCCTCGCCGTGGTCCGGAAACAGGGACGGCCGCACCTTGAGGTAGTCGTCCATGTTCGACACCACGCCCTCCACGTGATGTTGCACGGCCTCGATGGTCGGGTCGGTAGTGCTGAACCAGAACTGCTTGTACGGATCGAGACCGAAGTGCTCGTGGATCTCGAAGACGTCCGTCAGTTCCCCAGGTAGTCCCTGACCATGCCAGTACTCAATCGTCTTGTCCCACCACATGGCCCACTCCCAGCGCGGGATACGGTCCACGGGCTGAAAACTCATTACCGCCTTGAAACGTTCGACATGATTCATCTTGCGCTCCTGCCTTCAGATTCGGTTGCGCTATTCTGCAATCTGAACACTGGTCATGTCAATGAACCACCGCTGAGTTGTATGCACGTGGGCGCATCTGCGTTTTGTGAGTGGCCCCCACCGGGACAAGCCCTGTCCTTTATACACATCTCTGCGCGTTTTGCTCACTCTCCGCCCGCCCTTGCCC
>CAZKRK010000322.1:0-8874 GCA_964555035.1 uncultured Victivallales bacterium
ATTATGGCCACGCCTCCTGCGACACAAGGTCGCAGGGGGCGTGGCCATAATGAGATAACGGCGGAGGTCCGCCGTCTGGTCACCACGCTGGCTACCGTCGCGATGCTGGCCGTGGCCGGCTGTCAGCGGCGCGGCACGCAACTCCCGCCGAAAGCCGTCGAAGCCGGCCGCGCACCGCGCCTCAGCCCCGACTACACGGGCTGCACCGTGCCGCCCAATATCGCGCCGTTGAACTTCGTCATCAAGGAACCCGGAACAAGATACTGCGTTCAGGTACACTCGGAACAGGGGAACGGCTTCACCGTCTCGGCCCGCGCGCCGGAGGTCGTGATGCCGGAAAAGGAGTGGGCTGCCCTGCTCGCACTCAACCGGGGCAACCAGCTTTGCTTCGACGTGTATGCCCGGAACGAGGACGGTTGCTGGCGCTGCTTCAACGCGGTGACCAACACCATCGCAGACGAAGAGATTGACCCATACGTGTCCTATCGCCGCATCAGGCCCGTCCACACCATTTACACCCGCATGGGCACATACCAGAGAGAGATGAGCAGCTACCGCGAGACACCCGTACTCGTCAGCGGGCCGGACTCTCTGCGCTGCGTCAACTGCCACTCGTTCGTGGGCGGCAAGCCGGACAGGATATGCCTGCAGGTCCGCAGCCAGACCGATGGCGCCTCGATGGTCGTCATCGACGGCGAAACCGCCAGGAAGGTCAACACGCAGAACGAGTTCAACAGTGCGCCTGCTTCCTACACTTCATGGCATCCGAACGGCCGGCTTGCTGCGTTTGCCTCGATCGAGGTCATCCAGTTCCATCACTCCACGGGCAACTCGCGCGACGTGCTCGATGTCGCTTCCGACCTGTGCCTCTACCTCGCCGACTCGAACAAGGTCACAAGCGTCCCCGCGATCTCCGACCCCGGCCGGCTCGAGACATTTCCGAGCTGGTCTCCCGACGGCAAGTACCTCTATTTCAGCAGCGCCCGCAAACCGTGGCGGCACGACAGAAAGAAGGACGAAAGCGTGCCGATGAACTACCGCTCGATTCGCTACGACCTGATGCGAATCGCCTATGACGCGGACAGCGCCGAATGGGGCGAGCTGGAAACCGTGCTCTCCTCGGAAGAGGCCGGTCTGAGCATCAGTGAGGCGAGAGTCTCTCCCGACGGTCGATTCCTTCTGTGCTGCGTGTGCGAGTACGGCTGCTTCCCGGTTTTCCAGGAGAGCAGCGATCTCTACGTCGTCGACCTTGAGACCGGCGAGCACAGGGCACTGGAAGTGAACAGCGACCGGAGCGACTCGTGGCACTGCTGGTCTTCAAACGGCCGCTGGATCGCCTTTGCCAGCAAGCGGGGCAACGGTCTTTTCGGCAGGATCTACTTCAGCTATGTCGGCGCCGACGGCAGGGCGCGCAAGCCTGTCGTACTCCCGCAACGCGACCCGGGCTTCTACGGATCGTGTCTCGACAACTTCAACAGACCGGAGCTGGCCGCGGGCCCCATCCGAATCGAGCCCGAAGCCCTTGCCAGGGTTGTCGCCGAGGCGAAGAAGGAAGATGCACCCTACGTCGGCTCACTCGACAGGGACGTACCCCCTCGCCGGACAGAAGAAGCGGAACCGCGGATCGAGTTCGCCGCCGAAGCGACGGAAGACAACCGGCGGCAGGCCTTTCGGCACTTCCAGTCCGGCCAGGCGGCGGAGCGAACAGGCAACGCCGGCGCGGCCGCGGAACACTACCGTCGCGCCGCGAGCTGTCTGCCCGCCCTGCATCCGCTGAACATTCCGGCGCTGAAGAGCCTGGCATGGCTGCTGGCGACACATCCATCCGACAAGCTCCGCGACTCCGGGCAGGCCGTGCGGCTGGCCGGCTGTGCACTCAAGAGCGCCCGGCTGCAGCTCAACCGCTCTCCGGACGAACGCGTGCGCCGGACGGCCAGGACCACGATCCCGTCCCTGTCCGATACACTGGCGGCGGCACTGGCCGAAGCCGGCCGCTTCGACGAGGCCGTTCGAATGGCCCTCGAAGCCGAAACCCTGGCACTGAGGCGGGGCCAGTTCGACCTGGCCGTCCACATCCGCGCCCGCCTCAACCTCTACCTCACCGGCAACCCGTACCGGGCAGGCGCGGCGGGAAGCGCGGCGCGGGAGTAGCCTCGGACCGCCTCTCTATCGTGAACGTACGCCTTGACGCGTCGTTCCGGCGACCGGAAAATGGGAATGACACCGTGCCGGCAGCGGTAGCCCCGGAGGGGCGACAGAGTAGAGCCTGGGATGGAGCGTAGCGGAACCCCAGGACACCGGCGCCCTTCGTTGCCGAGACAATTCGAGGTGGAAACGTAGAACCGTTCTCCAGGACGGTTCAGCGGAGCCCAGGCGGGGTGGTGGATCCCGCGGGGTTCGGAACCGTCCTGGAGAACGGTTCTACGTAACGCCGCGACGAGTCAAGTTTCCGGTCAGCCCCGCCCCAAGGCGCTGGGGTCTTGGACCATTCGGGGGATTGACGCGCCTGTGGTCTCCCCCGCGGTTTCATTGGTGATTGCCCGGAAAGACCTCG
Organism: uncultured Victivallales bacterium; assembly: GCA_964555035.1. Lineage (GTDB taxonomy): Bacteria > Verrucomicrobiota > Kiritimatiellia > UBA8416 > CAYOBW01 > CAZKRK01. Next base: position 2,555 of record CAZKRK010000322.1, read on the forward strand.
CGGGTGTACGGTGTCCGGCATACAGAGCGCAACCGGCGTCAATCCCAAGGAGATAGCTACCCATGCAGAGACCGAAAGTCGTCGTCATCGGCGCCGGCAGCCTGTTCTTCGGGCGGCAGGCGATCTGGCAAATGTGCCACTCGCAACACCTCAACCGCGGAACGCTGGGATTGGTCGACACGAACTCCGCCCACCTCGCCGCCATGGCGAGGCTGGCCCGCGACACCGTCGCGCATACCGGCGTGAAACTGGCCGTCGAAGCCGACACCGACCGGCGCAAGGTGCTCGAAAATGCCGATTTCGTCGTGCTCAGCTTTGCCTGCAAGTCGGTCAAGCACCGCGGCATCGACTGCCGTATTTCCGAAGAGCTCGGCGGCATACGCATGTGCTCGGGTGACACGATCGGCCCCGGCGGCATCTTCCGCTGCCTGCGCGAGTTCCCCAGGATCATGGACTGCTGCCGCGACATCGAGGACCTCTGTCCCGACGCCTGGGTAATCAACTACATCAACCCGACGGCGGCCAACGGCATCGGTCTGCGGCGACATGCGCCGCACCTGAAGTCCTTCGCGCTGTGCGACGGACTGCACATGCCGCACGTCAAGCGCAACTACGCGCAACGCGCCGGAATCGTCGCCGAGGGCAAATCGCTCACACCCGAACAGGACGAGAAGTTCCTCCTGCGCATCGCCGGGCCCAATCACTTCACGTGGATCGTAAAAGCTGAGTACGACGGGCAGGACGTCACCGGCAGAATCGCCGAGGAGCTGCGCACGCGGGCCGCAACCGAGACTGACGGCGGCGACCACGGCGCCAAGGCCGCGTTCAACGCGGCGATTACGCACGAACTCTACGAGGCCTTTGGCGCCGTCCCCGCCTGTACGGGCCACACCAAGGAGTACGTTCGCTTCTGGCAGGGGTGGGGGCGGTCGCGGGGCAAGCTCCCCATCCTCAAGCTGTGGGAGACCGCCGACCGCTACGAAGTGCACTGGGACATGTGGAACGAAGTCGCGCGCTACAACCTCGGCGTCACGCCCATGGCCGACTTCGTCGAGAAAAGCGGCCCCGACCACGCCACCGACATCATCGAGACCATGTGGGGCGGTCTCGGCAAGCCTTTCTACATCAACACCGCCAACGGCACGACCCTGCCCAACATGCCCGAGGACGCCTTTCTCGAGATCCTGTGCGACCCGGCCATGGACGGAGTAACCCCGCGTGAGGTCGGACCCGCCCCGGTCGGCCTGCGCGGTCTCTGGCAACAGGTGCTCGACACGCACGAGCTCACCGCGCGCGCCGCGATCGAGTGCGACCGCGACCTGCTCTACACCGCTTTTGCCTGCGATCCGCTTTCGGTAAACCTCGACGACAACCGCGCCATGATCGACGCCCTGCTCGAGGCCGAACGCGACGCCCTGCCGGAAGCGTGGTTCTCAAGCCAAGGGCACTCGCCACGGAGGGACGGAGCATGACCGACGTAGCTGAAGTCACGGTCGCCCGCCTTCTCGAAGCCTGCCACGAGGTCGCCCGGCGCGGTCTCGTGCGCTGCAGCAGCGGCAATCTCTCCGTCCGCCTCGACGACGAGCGCATGCTGCTCACTTCGTCGCGCACCTGGATGCAGCGCGTTACTGCCGACGGCCTGTCAGTCTGCCGTCTGTCGGACGGTTCCCTGATCGAGGGCGGCAAGCCGTCCGTGGAGACCAGGTTTCACGCGGGCGTGCTGAGAGTACGCCCCGAGATGAACGTCGTTCTGCACTTTCAGACACCGTACGCAACGGCCCTGGCCTGCCGGGAGCTGGACCCGGCCGACTACTGCGTCATTCCCGAGATCCCGTACTACATCGGCCCCGTGGCACGCATACCCTACTTCGCCCCCGGCTCCCCCGAGCTCGCCGAGGCGGTCACCACGGCCCTGCAGAACCACGACATGGTCGTCATGGGCAACCACGGCCAGGTGACCGTCGCCCCCGACTTCGACCACGCCATCCAGAACGCGGAGTTCTTCGAACTCGCCTCGAGCATCGTCGTCAACACCGACACCGCCCTCACCCCCCTCACGCAGAGCGACGTCCGGCACCTGCGGGATATGCGGTAAGGCTGCGTAGTTGCCGTCAGTAGGGGTGCCCCAGGCCCCGGGGCTCCCCCGGCCGGGGGTGGGTCAGGGCCTGACCCACCCCTACTCCCTACGAAGAAGGGAGAACGCGCTCTTTGTAGAGCGTCCGCAGTGTGCGGCTCGCATGAGCCGCACCGGAGGGCGCAGGTGCACGCCCCCGCTTCTCGTCTCCGGTCGGCGCGCGGCGCCGACCTCCGGCGAGTCTACGAAGGAGGGGAACCGTTCGCCAAGACGGTTCTGCGGGAACAGCCGGTCGCACTCCCTGCAAGCCACTCCCCCTTCGCTTGACTTGCGCCGCCAGCACCGCATAATCGTCCTTCGACACTGAAAACGAACAAAGGAGGACGAACGATGAGGCGGTTAACTACTCTGGCAACATGCACAAGCCTCCTGGTGAGCTGCGCTGCGCAGGCGGCGCCCAACACGCCGCCCGAGGGGTTTATGGCCCTGTTCAACGGCAAGGACCTCGACGGTTGGTGGGGGTTGGGGACGCAGCACTACAACAAGTACCGCAACCTCGATGCGGAGGCGTTTGAAGCCCGCAAAGAGAAGTCGCGTGAGGACATTCGCCGGCACTGGCGCGTGGAAGACGGCGAGCTCGTCAACGACGGCAAGGGACTCTATCTCACAACGGACAAGTTCTATGGCGACTTCGAGCTGCTCGTGGACTACAAGACCGTCCCGCGGGCGGACTCGGGCATCTACCTGCGCGGTTGCCCCCAGGTGCAGATCTGGGACCCGACCGAGAAAAGGAAGTTCGGCATCGGCGCGGACAAGGGCTCCGGCGGCCTGTGGAACAACGCCAAGGGCGCGCCCGGCAAGGACCCGCTCGTGCTGGCCGACAAGCCGTTCGGCGAGTGGAACAGCTTCCGCATCAAGATGGTCGGCGACTACGTCACGATCCACCTCAACGACAAGCTCGTGGTCGACAAGGCCAAGCTTCACAACTACTTCGACCGCAAGAACCCCGTGCCGCCGACGGGACCGATTCAGCTTCAGACCCACGGCGGCGAGATTCGCTGGCGCAACGTCTTCATTCGCGAAATCGACCCCGAAGAAGCCAACAGGGCCCTGCGCGAAATCCACGAGAGCGAAGGCGGCTACGCGCCCATCTTCAACGGCGTCGACATGAAGGGCTGGGCCGGTCCCGTCGCCAAGGTGAAAGTGGAGGACGGCGCCATCCTCTCCTCTCACGGCACGGTCTACACCGAGAAGGAGTACGGCGACTTCAGCGTCCTGTTCGACTTCCTGATGCCGCCCGGCGGCAACAACGGGCTCGCCATTCGCTATCCCGGCTCAGGCGACACCGCCTACGCCGGCATGTGCGAGTTGCAGGTTCTGGACAACCCGCACCCGCGGTACGCCAAGCTGAAGCCCCACCAGTACCACGGCTCAATCTACGGCATGGTGCCGGCGCGCCGCGGCTACATGCGCCCCGCCGGCAAATGGAATTTCCAGAAGGTCACCGTCAGGGGCAGCAGAATCGCGGTCGAGCTTAACGGCGTCGTCATCACGGACGCGGACCTGACCAAGGTCGATCCGAAGACCTTCATGTATTCCGAAGCGCGCTTCAAGGGGCGCACCCGCGAACGCGGCCACTTCGGGTTCGCCGGCCACGGCGCTCCCATCCGCTACCGCGGAGTCACGCTCAAGGAATATGAATGAGCACTCCCTCAAGGTACTCGGCTACCATGAATTCCTGGCGCTGCTGGCGACGTACGCCCGCTCCGAACCCGGCCGCGACCGGATCGGAGCCATGCGGCCGGCCGCGGCACCGGATGCGATAAGCCCCGACCGCCGCCTCTACGCCGACTGCCTGCGGTTGCGCCGCGCCGAGCTCGACCTGCCGGCAGCGCTCTTCGAGAACCCCGACGCAGCGCTCGTGCAGGCCGCCCCGGAACGGGCGGTGCTCGACCCCGAGGGCTTCGCGCTGATTCGCGACCTGCTCGTGGCCGTCGACTCCCTGTGGCGGTTCATGCAGAGCGAAGCCTGCGCCGAGGCCGAAACGGTCCGCGCCCTCGGGTGGGAACTGGATCCGTGCGAAGACCTTCGCCGCCGGATCGAGGCCACTTTCGACCGCGAAAACGGAGAAGTCAAAGACAGCGCCAGCGACCGCCTGCGTCAGCTCCGCGTGCAAATGCGGCGCCAGGAACGCGGTATCCAGTCGCGTCTGGAGGCACTGCTGCACGACACCGACTGCGCCGATGCGTTCCAGGAGGACTTCGTGACCACGCGGCACGGGCGCTATGTCGTACCCGTGCGCCGCGAGCTGCGCGGCCGCGTCAAGGGCATCGTTCACGACCGGTCCAACAGCGGCAGCACGCTCTTCGTCGAGCCGACCGAGCTGGTCGAGTTCGGTAACGAGCTGGAACTGCTGCGGCTGGACGAAGAAAACGAAGTCCGTCGCATCCTGGCCGAGCTGACGACACGGCTGCGCGAACACGGCGACGCGATTCGCGACAGCTACGAGGCCCTCTGTCGCTACGATGTAGCCTATGCCGTCAGCGCCTGGGCGCACGAATACGATTGCCGCCCCGTCGAACCGGGGGACGCCCTGCGCCTCTCCGGCGCCCGCCACCCGTTGCTCCAACACCAGTTGACGCTCGAAGATCGCGTCGATCTGCTCGTGCCCCTCGACGTCGCTCCCCCGGCGGGAAGAACGGTGGTCGTCATCACCGGGTCCAACACCGGGGGCAAGACCGTCGCCCTCAAGACCATCGGTCTCCTGACGCTGCTGGCCCAGAGCGGATTGCCGATCCCGGCGGAGGAGGGCAGCTCGGTGCGCTTCTTCTCCCACGTACTGGCTGACATCGGCGACGAGCAGTCCATCGAACAGAGCTTGAGCACCTTCAGCGCCCATCTCGGCCACGTCGTCGAAACGCTCGACATTGCGCGCAACGGCGAGGCGCTGGTTCTGCTGGACGAGCTCGGTGCCGGTACGGACCCGGTCGAAGGCGGCGCCCTGAGCTGTGCCATACTGGACGCGCTCAGTGAGCCGGGCGGACTGACCTTCGCGACCACTCACCTCGGATCGGTCAAGCAGTTCGTACACGAGCATGCCGCGATGGAGAACGCCTCGGTGCTGTTCGACGTACAGACGCTGCAGCCCCTGTACCGGCTCGTGATGGGCCGTGCCGGCGCCAGCTATGCCCTGACAATCGCCGAGCGCAAAGGCATCCCGAACGACCTGATCGCCGTCGCCCGCGGGCTCATGAACGCGGACGAAGTCCGCATCGAGCAGATGCTCTCCGACCTGGACGAAAAACAGGTCCGCCTCGAACAGGAGGTACGCGAAGCGGAAGAGGCGCGCGAACTGAGCACGGCCGCGCGCGACGACGTGCAGCGCGAGCGCGACCGCATCAGCAAGGAACTCAAGGCCCTGCGCAAGGAACGGCGACGGTTGCTGCACGAGGCGCAGGGCGAGGCTGCCGCCCTGGTAGCGCGTACGCGGCGCCAGATGGACCAGATTCTGTCGGAGGCAAAGAAGGGTGGCAAGCAGCAGGCCGGGGAGCTGCGCGAACAACTCGATCGACGCCAGAAACGACTGGCGAAAGGGCTGGAAGAAACGCGTGATCGGCCCGACGAGCCGGTCGGACGCAAGCCCCTGGCGGTCGGCGACCGCGTGTGGGTCGAATCGATCAAGGACAACGCCACCGTGGCCCAGATTGCCGGCGACCGCGTCACGGTCGATGTCGGCGGACTCCGGTTCGAAGTCAAACGCCGCGACCTCGGCCGGCCGAAGCGGGGCGCCTCGCGGAAGTCAAACCGCCCCGCGGTCCGCGACACGGTCGCGCGCCGCGACGCACCCGATGAGATCCACCTGCGTCGGCTGCGGGTCGAAGACGCGCTGGCCAGACTCGACCCCTTTCTCGACGAGGCCATGCTCGCCGGGCACACGCGCGTACGCATCGTGCACGGCCTGGGCACGGGCGCCCTCAAGCGCGCCGTCCACGAACACCTCGACCGCATCGGCCTCACCCGCTACCGCCTCGGCAGACGCGACGAAGATCAGGGCGGCGCCGGGGTCACGATCGTGAGCCTGTAGACGCCTTGATGTGGGATGGGGATGTGAGATGTGACCAGGACACCGCGGGCTTGCCCCTCACCCGCCTCCGCTGCGCTGCGGCGACCTCTCCCCCGAGGGGAGAGGTGAACCTAGAAAGAGCATTTGGATACTCACTACAGAGAGATTAGGGCGAAAGATTAG
>CAZKRK010000323.1:0-8831 GCA_964555035.1 uncultured Victivallales bacterium
GGACGAAGTGAAACCGCGCCGAGGGCAAGACGATACCAGTCGAGTCCGCGGTTTTGGGTCGGTCCGAGCGCCTACAGTGCTGCCGGTCACATCTTCCGGCCCGGATCCCACTCCCGGGCCTTGTCGTACAACGGGAACCTGCCGTCTTCCTTCATGGTGGCCTCGATGTCGTCGGCTTCGAGCGGGGCGGCGCCGGTCAGGTTTTCGATCCCGTCTTCGGTTATGAGGACCGTGTCTTCGCAGCGGATGTAGAGTTCTTCTTCCGGAACCGTCAGCATGGGGTCCACCGAGAGCACCACGCCCGGTTCGAGCGGCTTGTGTTTGTAGGGGGCGCCGTCGTGGACGGACAGTCCCACCGGGTGCGAGAGGGGGTGCTTGGCCTGGAGCACACGCTCGGCCGCCTGTTCGTAGATTTCTTTCGAGAAGTCGGTTTTCTCCACGACGCCCGCCATGATGCGGGCGGCTTCAGCCACAATGTCCGCCGCCATGGCGCCCGGTTTGAGCAGGGCGAGGAGCGTCTTGTGGTAGGTCGTGATGTAGCCGTACAGCTCCCGCTGCCACGGCGCGTACTTGCCGTTGACCGGCCAGATGCGGCCGATGTCGCTGGTGTAGTAGCCGTAGTCCGGCGCGGTGTCCACGAGGACAATGTCGCCGTCGGCAAGCATGGCATCTCCGCGTGAGTAGTGGCCGAACTGCATGTTGTTTCCCGCGGCGACGATCTGGGGGTACGCTTCGCCCGTCGCGCCATGCGTATAGTAGATGTAGCTCGCCACGGCGGAGAGCTGCCTCTCGACGAGCCCGACCTTCGTCATGCGCATGGTCTCGGTCGTGGCCAGCGCCGAGAGGTAACCTGCACGGCGCAACATTTCAACTTCACGCTCGCCCTTGACGCGGCGCATTTCGCTGACGATCGGGGTCAGACTCCTGACCTCCACGTTCCCGGTCCGCGTCTTCACCAGGCTGATGAAGTGCTGGTTGCCCGCTGGGCGGCCATCCCACGGGTCATCTGCGCGTTGACGGGCCATCGACATGGCTTCAAACCGGGTCCGGCACGGCAGCTCGTCCTCCGCGTCTTGCACGTAGAGCGTCTTTATCCCGGCGAGGTGCTCGACAAGCAACGCCCGGTCGCAGACGTCGTCCACTCCCGTGGCAGCCTTGATTTCGTCGGCATCCTCCACGCCCAGGTCCGTCTCTTCCGGGTGCCTCTCGGGATCGCGATGCGGAAGGTAGAGTGTCGTCTTCTGTTCCGGCCCCGAGATCAGCAGGATGGCGTTGGGGATCTCGATTCCCGAGAGATAGAAGAACACCTTGGACTGGAGAAACCGCGTGCCGTGCCGTTCCGTCCGTCCGCGCAGAAGGACGTGAGACTCCGGGCCCACCTCGTCCAGCAACCTCGCCCGTCGCGCGGTAAACTCCTCCGGCGGGAAGTGCTTCTGAAAAAAACGTCCGTCTGCCTTTGTCATGGATGATGCCTTTCCTATGGTGACCTTTATGATGTTGATTGCTCGATTTGACGAAGTGGAGGATACCGCCACTCCGGGCTTTGCCAAATCAAAAACCATCTCCACGTACGCCGCACACGACCGGGATCGAGAGCACGTGGCTCTACGACCAACTTGAAGCAAGCGCCGGCAAAGACAACGCCATGCTGGGGGTCGTCGAGAGTTCGCCGGTTTTTCCGAATTCGTTCCTGGATGCGGGCTGCAAGGTAGGCCTCGTGGGCCGCAAACGTAGGTCCGATTTGCAATCGGACCCAATCCACGCACGTTGTTTCAAATGACGGGGGACGCCACGTTTGGGCGGCGTTGGGTCCGATTACAAATCGGACCTACGTTCGAAGTTGAGGCTGTGCCGAGCCGGTTTCCGATACGGCTCCGCGATGATGGGGCACAATTCTGTGATTGCTTCTTGAACGTGGCCCCGGGGTGCATACTATGGTTCAGCCAAACCGCACCTGGTCGGTTGAGGGGGAGGCGGTGACGCTCAGTGTTGGAGGAATGGCATGACGCGCGAGAATCGCATCAAGGCAATCAAGAGGGAATCTCCCAGTCGGATTCCGATCGGCGCATACATTCTGCCGTGTGCCTGGATGAAGCACCGGGAGGCCCTTGATGAAATCGTTCGCGGGCACCCGTTGATTTTTGGGGAAGCGGATGGCGAGAGGGATTACGACGCCGTCAACGGGACGTACGTCGAGGGGGAGCACGTTGACGTGTGGGGCTGCGTGTGGAGCAACTTGAAGACGGGACAGGAGGCGATTGTTACGGGCCATCCCGTTCCGACACGTGAGGATGTTCACGCCCTGGAGGTGCCGACGGAAGATGCCGGCATACCGCACGGTTTCATGTACCTTAGACTGGGCGATCTGCGCGGCTTCGAAGAGCTGATGATCGACTTCGCCGAGGAACCGCCCGAGCTCCGGATGCTGATCGACAGGGTGCTCGCGTACAACCTGCGCCAGGTGAAACTGAAGCTGGCGGGAATTGACGTGCCGGAGCGGATTCTGTGGTTCGGCGACGACCTGGGCATGCAGCACAGCCTGCCGATGAGTCCCGAGAAGTGGCGGCGTTATCTCAAGCCCTGCTTCAGCCGGATCTACGCGCCGGTAAAGGCCGCCGGGCACTACGTGTACATGCACACCGACGGCCACATTATCGAGATCGTTCCTGACCTGGCCGAATGCGGGGTCGACGTCGTCAACGCGCAGGTGGGCGCGAACGGGATGGAGAACCTGGCCCGAGCGTGCAAAGGGAGGGTTTGTCTCGATCTTGACCTCGATCGTCAACAGTTGCCGTTCTGGAGTCCAGCCGACATCGACGCGCACGTGAAGGCGGCCGTTGAGATGCTCGGGGCGCCGGAAGGCGGGTTGTGGCTGAAGGCCGAAATCGGTGACGATGTGCCTCTCGAGAATGTCGAAGCCGTGTGCGTTGCGCTCGAGAAATACAGCATGTACTACAGCGGATAGGTAGACAATGAGCGACCCATCAACTACGCTTTGGTACTCAACCCCCGCGGATGACTGGCATGCGGCCCTGCCTCTCGGCAACGGTCATCTCGGGGCGATGGTGTTCGGCGATCCGCTTTGTGAGCGCATCCAACTCACCGAGGAGTCCATCTGGGCGGGTCCGCCGGTGCCGGAGATGCCCGAGACGGCCCTCGCCGCCGTTGAAGAAGCGCGCCGCCTGATCGCCCGGGGCAAGTACGTCGAGGCGGATACACTGATTCTCGACAAGGCCCTGGCCCCACGTATCGCTCCCCGTTCGCAGCAGCCGTTGGGGGACCTGACAATCCGCTTCCACTATGGGCGCAGGGCAGGGGAGGTGTCCGGCTACCGGCGCGAGCTCGACCTGGGCACGGCCGTGGCGACATCGACCTGGCAACGCGATGGGGTGGTCTACGAGGCCGAGGCATTCTGCAGCGCCGCGGAGAACGTCTACATTGCCCGCTACCGCGCGAGCGCCCCGGGGAAGGTCAACTGCTCCATACAACTCCGTCGTGAGTCCGGCGCTGTCAGTCGCTGCCTGGCCGACGACACGCTTCTGCTGCAGGGGCAGGCCAGTCACAAGGGCAAGCACCTCGGGGTCAAGTTCGCCGGCGTGGTGAAGGCCGTCGCCGGCGGCGGAAGGTGCCTGCAGGACTCCGACACGTTGCACATCGAGGGCGCCGACGAGGTCGTTCTCTACCTCGCGGCCGCCACCGACTACAATTACGACGCGCCCTGCGATTCGCTGCAATACGACCTGGTCGAGGCCGCGCGAGCACGCGCGGATGCCGTGGCCGACAGGGCATATGACGCGGTTCTTCGCGAGCACGTCACCGACCACCAGGCCCTCTTTTCGCGGGTGGACCTGCAACTGGGGGACAGTACTTGCGTCGCGGAACCGATCGATGTTCGCGTGCGGGCAGTCCGGGACGGCGCGACGGATACCGCCCTCGAGGCGCTGCAGTTCCAGTACGGCCGCTATCTCCTGATCGCATCGTCCCTGCCCGGCGCCATGCCGGCCAACCTGCAGGGCGTATGGAACGACATGTTGGCGGCTCCGTGGAACTGCGACTACCACACCAACATCAACCTGCAGATGAACTACTGGCCTGCCGAAGTCGCCAACCTGGGTGAATGCCATCAGCCGCTGTTCGACCTCATGGAACGTCTGCTGCCGAGCGGACGGGATTCGGCTGCCCGGCTCAACTGTCGCGGTGCGTTCATGGGACACGTCACGGATGCCTGGCTCCTCACCACGTTCTTCGGTCGGCCCGGCTACGGCATGTGGGTCATGGGGCTGGCCTGGTGCAGTCAGCACTTCGTGGAGCACGTACGGTTCACCGGCGATATGGAGTTTCTCGAGACGCGCGCCCTGCCGATGCTCAGGGAGTGCGCGCTGTTTTTCCTGGACTGGCTGGTCGAGGATCCGCAAACCGGCAGGCTTGTCTCCGGTCCGAGCACTTCGCCGGAGAACGGTTTCGTCACCGACGAGGGGGGCGCCATTCTCACCATGGGGTGCGCCATGGACCAGGAGATCGTCTGGGACACCTTTACCAACTACCTCGAGGCCGTTGCGTTGCTCGGGCAGCCCGACGAGCTGCAGGCCGAGGTGGAAGCGGCGCTCACGAAGCTGGCGCAACCCGCCATCGGTTCGGACGGCCGGCTGATGGAGTGGCCCGGGGAATTCGTGGAGCGGGAGCCCGGCCATCGCCATGTGTCGCATCTCTTTGGCCTGCACCCGGGGCGGCAGTTCACCCGCGAGGGTACGCCTGCGCTCATGGCGGCGGCGGAGAAGTCGCTGGACTATCGACTGTCGCATGGCGGCGGGCATACGGGCTGGAGTCGTACCTGGCTGATCAACTTCCGTGCCCGGCTGGGCGACGGCGAGAAGGCCCGCGAAGATGTGTGCGCGTTCATCGGTAAGCTGACCGAGGCGAATCTCTTTTGCACCCACCCGCCGTTCCAGATCGACGGGAATTTCGGCTACACGGCGGGGGTGGCGGAGATGTTGCTGCAGTCTCACGCCGGTGAGATTCAGCTCCTGCCGGCGTTGCCCGAGGCGTGGGGGCGGGGGGCGGTTCGGGGGCTCTGTGCGCGCGGTGGCTTTGAGGTGGATATGGAGTGGGATAACGGCGAGTTGGTGAAGGCGTCGCTGCTTTCGCGGCTGGGGAATCCCTGCGTGCTTCGCTACGGTGAGCAGACGAAGTCCCTGGCGTTGGTGAAGGGGGCGCGGGAGGATGTGGTGTTTGAGTGGAGTTGCGGGCAATGCCCGCGTTGCATAGGACGGACACATGAAACTCCCCAAGGTGATGCTACTGGGTGATTCGATCCGCATGAGCTACCAGCCCCTGGTGGCGGATTTGCTGGCCGGCAGGGCGGAGGTGGTCGGGCCGAGGGTCAACGGCCGGTTCTCGCTCTTCACGCTGACGTCCATCCCGGACTGGGTCGCCGAGTTTGGCAAGCCGGACATCATCCACTGGAACAACGGCATTCATGATGCGGGTCACAATCCGGCACGCTCTCCCGTCCAGATTCCCCTCGAAGACTATGTCGGTAACCTGCGGTGCATCATTCGGCACGTGAGACGCAACATCACGCCGAAGCTCATCTTTGCCACCAGCACGCCGCCGCATCCCGAGATGCCTTTCAGTGGGGACGGGTGGGCGTGGCAACAGGGTGACATCGAGCGGTACAACGCCGCCGCCGTGCAGGTGATGGATGTAAACGGGGTGCCTGTCAATGACCTGTACGGTGTCGTCCGAGCGGAGCCGGACCGCCTGCTATGTGACGACCGGCTCCACCTGAGCGAAGCGGGCAGAGCCCTGTGCGCCGAAGCTGTGGCGGACAGCGTTGGGAGACTGTTGGGGGAATGGACCATGGAGGGAAAACCATGGATGACGGGAACAGAATAGCGGACATGTCGATGCGAAAGAAGGGTGCCATATGAAACAGCCTCTCGCCCCAACTCGTGCAAGACGAAGTGGAATCGTGCCGGCGCTGGGCGTTGTCATGTTGTCGGTACTCGCGTTGCCCGCGGGCAGCGTGTATGCCGGGAAGGATGTTATGCAGAGAGCCTTGTGGTCGGACAAGCCCGTCGTTTTCAACGAATCCCAGAGCAAGAACATGCGCTATGCCGCGGTGCATTGGTCTCAAAACGTGTTTCCCCTCGGCAACGGGCGCCTGGGCTGCACCGTTTTCGGCGATCCGCGGCGGGAGCGGATTCAGTTCAATGAGGACTCGCTCTGGGTAGGCAACGAGGACTGCACGGGTGGCTACCAGCCTTTCGGTGATGCGTACGTGGAAATGGGGCACGCGGAGTTTGGCGACTATCGACGCGAGCTCGATATCAGCCGGGCGGTACAGACTGTCACCTACACTGCCGGGGGGATCGACTACAAGCGGGAGTACTTCTCCAGCTATCCCGCGCAGGTGATGGCCTTTCGTTTCACGGCCGACAAGAAGGGGGCGCTATCCGGCAAGATATGGCTCGATCACCCGCACCGTTCCTCGACGGCCAAGGAACAGCTCGGCAATCCAAAGGCCGGAGACAGCGTCACGACGAAGGCCGGCGGCAACACACTCACCATGGCGGGCAATACCGCCGATCTCTTCTGGTGGCAACTGCATCGAAAGCCCGGCCAGGAACGCCGCATTCTCGGGCTGCGGGAGTATGCGTCGGACAAGAATATCGATCTTGATTTCGAGGCGCAGGCGCGGGTGCTGCACGAGGGTGGCGGGACAGAGGTCGCCGGCGACAGCATCCTCTTCGAAAACTGCGATGCGCTGACCATCCTGCTTGCTGCCGACACCTCCTATCTCAATCGGCGCGACAAGGGTTGGCGCGGCGAGCATCCTCACAAACGCATCGGCGCCCAGCTGGATGCTGCTGCGAAGCGCGGCTACGAGGACCTGCTCGAGGAGCATGTCAGAGACTACCAGGGGCTGTACGGGCGCTTCGAGCTGTCCCTCGGGAGTGCGCCGAAGGAATTGACCGATCTGCCGACTGCAATGCGGGTAGAGGCCTACCAGGAGCAGTACAAAGAGAAAGGCAGTATGGATGACCGGGATCTGGAGGTGCTGATCTACCAGTACGCCCGTTACCTCATGATCGGCTGCTCCCGCCCGGGCGGCGGAGCTTTGCCGGCCAATCTTCAGGGGCTCTGGATCTACAAGCTGCGCCCGGCCTGGCGTTGCGACTACCACACCGACATCAACCTGCAGATGAACTACTGGTTCGTGGACCCGGCCAATATCTCCGAGTGTTTCACGCCGCTGGCCGAGTGGGTCGATTCCATCCGTGAAGTCCGCAAGGAGGAGACCCGCAAGGTGCTGGGCGTCAAGCGCGGTTGGCTGATGCGCTCCGAGAACGGGGTGTTTGGCGGCTCGACTTACCACTTCCAGAAGGGCGACTCCGCCTGGATCAGCCAGAACCTGTGGGATCACTACGCCTTCACGCAGGACAGGGAGTACCTGGAGCGTTACGCCTACCCGGTCATGAAAGAGATCAGCGAGTTCTGGCTGGATCATCTGAAGGCGTTGCCCGACGGTGCCCTGGTCATCCCCGATGGACGCTCGCCCGAGCATGGGCCGGAGAAGTCGGATGGCGTCTCCTACGACCAGCAACTCTGTTGGGATTTGCTCGGCAACACCATCGAGGCCAGTGAGGCCCTCGGCGTTGACGCCGGTTTCCGCAAGGTGCTGATTGAAAAGCGCGCCAAGCTGCTCGGACCCAGGGTCGGCAAGTGGGGCCAGCTCCAGGAGTGGATGGAGGATATTGACGATCCCGACAACACGCACCGCCACAACAGCCATCTGATCGCGGTGCATCCGGGACGGCAGATTCATCCGACTACGACGCCGAAGTTTGCCGAAGCCGCCAAGGTCAGCGTGATCGCCCGCGGCAATGGCCGTACCGGCTGGAGCAAGGTCTGGAAGTCGTGCATCTTCGCCCGGTTGCTGGAGCCGGAACACGCCTACCGCTTGCTTTCGGATGTGATCCTCACCAAGACCCACGGGAATCTCTGGACCACCCATCCGCCGTTCCAGATCGATTGCAACTTCGGCTATGCCTCGGCCGTCAACGAGATGCTGGCACAATCGCATCTGCAGGAGTCAGGAACCAGGGGGCAGGAGTCAGGAGAGGACGAACCGCCAATGGACACGAACAGGCGCGAGTGTGGAGCGTACGTGGTGCATCTGCTTCCGGCGTTGCCCGAGGCGTGGGCTGATGGCAGCGCGAGAGGGATGCGGGTGCGCGGCGGCTACGAACTGGATATGTGCTGGAAAGAGGGGAAACTGGTGAGCGCTGCCCTGCGCGGGCTGGACAACGCATCCGGCAAGGCAGTTGTACGCTATGGTGACAAGACAATTGTCATCACCCTGCGCCAGGGCGAATCCCGCGGCCTCAAAGCAGACGATTTCTGAATGGAGTAGTCGAATGAACGGAACATGGCGGCATTGCCTAATACTGGTGGCGGTGTTTTTGCTGCCGGCGGGCGGTTGCGCGTATGACCGCCTGCGCGGCAACCCGCGCAAGACGGCGATTGAGTTGCTGGGGAAGATGGGGTCGAAGGCTGTGTCAGCCGTGCCGGTTCTGGAGGGTATCGCTGCCGGCAGTGACGAGAAATAATCGGATCTGCGCGAGGCGGCACAGGCGGCTATCAGTGAGGTCAAGGGGGCGGCGAAGGACTAGCCCCTCACCCGCCTTCGCTGCGCTGCGGCGACCTCTCCCCCGAGGGGAGAGGTGGGAGCGCGCGATTCACCCTAGAAAGAGCAGTTGGGCTACCTCTACGAGGAGATTAGGGCGAAAGATTGGGGCAAAAGATTAAGGAAAGAGGGAGGCCCACCC
>CAZKRK010000324.1:0-8814 GCA_964555035.1 uncultured Victivallales bacterium
CAAGCTCCAATTCCGACAACGCCGAACTCCGCCCCATACGGCCCAAAACCCGCCCGTTCGGCGAAACCGTGCCCAAACAACGCGGCTGAATGGCGCTGAGCGCCCCAACGACACGCCACCTACCACCCCCAACACCCGCAACTTCCCACCGAGCACCCACCACCCGAGAGAAACGCCGCCCCGATTGCACAGAAGGTCTGTCCCTCTACCGGCCCAGTCCCTCTACCGGCCCAACTGCTGCCGCGGCATCCTGATGAAAGAGCGACGGCGAGAGGAACTTGAACCGGCGGCGTAGAAAACCGCCGATCCGAAAAGCAAAACAGGAAATAGCGCAATGACTCTACCCCGAAACGGCGACAGAGTGCTTCCAGGAGGGGCTTACGCGACAAATGCATGCAAATTAAATAGAGAGAGGTCGACTAAAGGCCTGAACTCTGAACCCTGAACCCTCCCATCCGAAAAGGGTCGGCAACCGATTCTGGCCGGAAATGCGCGCAAAAAGGGGACGCCAGGAGATTAGGGCCAAAGATTAAGGCGAAAGATTAGGGTGCGACGGCGAGACCGTAATCTTTTGCCCTAATCTTTCGCCCTAATCTGCTCCTGAATACGCCGCGAAATCCGCGCGAACCCTTTTCGGACACCCTCTAGCTAACTCCGTAATGGGTCCGGATATCGTTCCGCGCATTCGCCGGAGCCGGTCCCCATCGGAGGCGATCGATCATGCGTAGAAGGGACTTCATGACAGTTTCGGCGATAGCAGGAGTCACATCGGTGTGCGGCGCGGCGTATACGGCGACGGCAGGTGACGGCATGCCCAAGCTCACCCCGCCGGCAAAGCCGGCTGAACTCAATCTCTGCCTGCAGTGGGGCAAGATCCCCGGCCGGGAGATCAAGGAGAAGCTGGATTTCCTCGAGGCCAACGGCTTCAGTGCCGTCGAGATTCCGTCGGGCAACTGGCCGATCGAGAATGCCGAAGAGATGCTCAGGGCCATGACCGGACGCAAACTGTTCATTGCCACGGCATGCGGACCGAGCGACTTCTCGCATGCCGACCCCAAGAGGCGCGAAGCCGAGGTGCAGAAGTTCCTGCCGGTTATCGAGGCGCTGGGCGCGATGAAATCGGTCGGCCTGATTCTCTGCCCGGCACGCCGGAAGGTCGGGATGGGCTTCGAGGAGCTGCGCAACGACTTCGTCACCAACACGGGCAAGCGGTTGGCAGAGCATGCGGCCAAGCACGGGACGTCCATCGTACTGGAGCCGCTGCGCCGCAACGAGACGCCGTTCCTGCGCCAGGTGGCGGACGGCGCGCGTATCGCGGCCGACATCGGGCCCGGCGCGGCGGTGATGGGTGACTTCTGGCACATGGGGCTGGAAGAAACCAGTTTTATGGGCGCGTTTATCTGCGCGGGCAACCTGCTGAAGCATGTCCACATTGCCGGGCTGAAACAGCGAATCATCCCCGGCGTCCATCCCGAAGCGGACGTGTACGTCGATGGATTCAAGGGGCTGAAGCTCATCGGCTACCGTGGCGCCATCAGTTTCGAAGGCGGATGGCCGAAGAATCCCGCCGATCCGAAAAAAGGCCTGCCGCAGGAGAAGAAGACGGAGTTGATGCTCAACATGGTCAAGCTTCTGCGCGAACAGTGGGCAATGGCATAGGGCCGTTTAAGAAACCAAGAATCACGAATCGGAAGGATGTTCAATGCTCAAGGCTCAAGGCAACTTGGGCATTGAACATTCTCCCCCTCTCCGTCAACAGTTTTCGGATCACCATGGGATTCCCGGTTCCGAGGTCGCACCACGGTAAGTGCTTATGTGGTAAGGACACGATATCTGACAACTAGCCGTCTTGAAAGCTTAGGTGCGGTGAGCCCATGCGCCTTTGCTGCGCTACTCCCCTCTGGCTTCGAGGGGATCCCGTCTTCAGCCCCGTGCTTCAGCCTTTCACCAAGCGGACACCCTTCCGCGCATACGTGTGCTCTTCCCGAATCTTGCCGGACTCGTCAATCAACCGGAAGGTCACCCGCGCGTCTTTTCCACTTGTGTCGAACGTGAATTCGCCGAATGCCACGAAGCCGCCTCCGCTATAGCCGAAGAGCTGTTCCGGACAGTTCTTGACCATCCCGCCGGGGCCGGGGACTCCCCCGAGAGTGGCGGCTTCGAACTCGAGCAACTCAAATCCCGACGGCCGCGGGATCCGGAAGCCGCGGGCACCGTGGCGGTCGCCGCTGATCAGGAGAACGCCGCCAACCTTCTCCTGTTCGATCAGATCGAAAAGCCCTTCCCTCGCCTTCTTGTCCCACGAACCCCAGGAGTCCTTGGCCCTGCTGACGTAGTCGCTCCACATGGTGCCACTGCCGATCACCTTGAACTCTGCCGTCGATTGCTTCAGCGCTTCTATCAGCCACTTCATCTGGGGTTCACCCAGGTAGGCGCCGTGCTGGTTGCGCCGGCTGTTGTCCCGGCAGGAACGGGTGTCCAGCATGATCACCTCCACCGGTCCCACACGCGTGCTAAAGTAGATGCCTTTCCTGCCATCATCGGCCGGAGGGTTGTGCCAGTTCTGATGCCAGACTGCGCGCACGGCGTCACGGTCGGTCGCGGTGAATCTCCGGGGAATGCCGCTAAGGTCGTTGTTGAAGTAGTCGTGATCGTCCCAGGCGGCACAGACCGGCACCTGCGAAACGAGCTCACGCCAGGGCTTGGAAACATCGCGCAACTGGTAGTCCGCCCGATGCTGGTTGACACGGTTCTCCCGGTCATCGACCGCGAAGTCGCCGAGCAGCAGCATGGCCTGCGGCTTGCGCCTGAGGATTTCGCGGAACAGATTCGGATTGTGCACGCCGATCTTGTGCGCACACGATCCGAAGGTGACGCGGAACGCGCCTTTGTCGTTTGGAACCGGGGCCGTGGTGAAGCTGCCCTCCGCAACCTTGCGGTCTTTCGCCGACACGGCATATCGGTAAGCCGTGCGGGGCGACAATCCATCCAGCCTGATCCGCTGCTCCACCCCCGGCTTGACCGATTTCGCAGCATACGATCGTGTTGCACTGCCAACGGACTCTGCAACCTCGACAACGAGCGAATCCTCCGTGGCCGGCCGCAGCCAGAGCGTGACGCCATCCGCTCGCAAGTCGCCAAGCATCGGCCCGCCCATCAAACGCATGCCGTGCGTTCGGGCAGCTTTCACAATCGCCGAATCAGAGAAATCCGCGGTTGGACTCTTCATGAAAGCCGCGCGGGCATCGAGATAGAAGGCTCTCAGGTTCTCCGGCAGCTTTCCGTAGCTGTCGAGCAGTTTCGTATCGATCTCCAGCGTACCCTTGTGCGCTGCACCCAGGGAGACCTTGAATCTGCACGCAACGGCAGCCGCGAAGCTCCGAAACCCGGTTGCCAGACCCGCGCCCAGCAGCGCAAGAAACGGACGCCGTCTAATGAGGTGACTTGTGTTCTTCTTCATGTTCTCTCCTGTCCTGCCGCGGGGACGGCGCAGGAGCACCGTCCTACGGAGCTTCGCGCGTCTGTCCCCCTCTTCGTATCGCCGTACCCTTCGTAAGCACAAGGTGCGCGTAGGCGGCGAAGTGGCCGTTGACGTCGGTGGTGTAGGCCTCAAGGACTTCACGCCCCAGGCCGTCGTGGTCGCCGCATTCGAAGAGGAGCGCCGCCACGAGGACCTCCTTGAACTTGCTGTTGAGCGCATCGCCGCCCTGGGCATTGACCCGGGGCCGCGCCGGCAGGTCTCCCCCGGCGCCGCTTGCCGCGTAATAGTCCAGGGGTTGCACGTGCCCCTCGACCCCTTTCTTGTTAAGCAGACGAGCCAATGGCTCCGCCAACGATCCGTCCTTGTTGAGCCGCAGCGCCAGGCACACCGCCTTGTAGTGGGAAAGCGGACTTCTCGCGGTCAGCGACTCGAGCTTACGTATCAGGGACGGCCGCACCTCGGGGGTTCGCAGGAAGCCCAACGCGATCACCAGGCGATCCACCGCGCCGAAGGAGTTGGCGTGCTCGCGCTGGCTGCTGAAGTCCCACCCCTTCCCCCACCCCTCAGCGTCGTCCACCGCTTTCAGCAGGTCTTCTTTCCCCGTCGCATCGCCGAGAACGGCCAGGATACGGGCGAAGTTGACCCTCACCTCGGGCTTGTCAGCCCCGCGATAGGCCTCTCTCAAGAGCGGAACCGTCTGTTCCGGGTGGGACATCACCACCGCCAGGGCGGGCAGCGTGTCGTCATGCGTTCTCTTCTGGTGGACGTCGATGGTGAGAGCATGCAGCGTCTTCACCGCCTTGCGCAGCACGTCGTCGCCCATCGGGAAAGAGTCGCGGTCAGTGAGGACACGTTGCTCCAGGCAGCCGTTCTCCACCAAGGTCTTCTGCAGCTCCTTGAGGTCGATCTTGCGCACGAGCCCCCCGGTCGTCCGGGACGCCATGGCCGCCGCCATCCCGGCGGCGTAGCCCTGGTTCTGCAGGTCGGGCTGCATGCGAGTCAAGGTCATCGCGTCGCGCTGCGTGCTCGCGCCCAGGCCTACGACCAGCAAGCCTTCCACGCCGCGCGGAGTCAGGCAGCGATAGGGCATGTCGCAGGTGTAAACCGGTCCCTTCATGTCCTTTAGCAGGAACATCTCGGTATCGGGCAGGGCGCCCGCGTCGAAGTTGCTCTTGTGATGAGCGATGGTGTCCGGGAAGGTGCGCCCGGTGAGGATGTCTTCGATGGTGAGGATATAGTCGCCAACGATGCGCCTGCGGTCGCGCGTGTCGATCAACTGCCCCATGTCGTAGGGGTTGCCGTTCGTCCTCCCACCTGTCTTCCTGGCTGAGAGCAGGAAATGCCAGCGGTCCAGCGCATCGCAATCACTCACCATGGCATAGGCGGTGTTGTTGTGGCGCTGCCCGAGACTGCGGTCGGGATAGCCGGCAACCTGCACGGAAAGATCGCCCAGCGCGGAAATGCTGTAGTGGGTGTCTGCTCCCGCCGCGGCGGCGACGTCGGCATTCCCCGTTCCGTCGATCACCACGTCCGCCAACACGACACCGCGGCCGAAAGGCGTGGCCACAACAACGCCCGCAACCTTGTTGCCCTTCATCACGGTGCCGCATCCGAAGCTGCCGAACCAGATCTCGACCTCGTTCTTCAATAGCTCGACCCGGAGCCACTCGGCCTTCTTGATCGGCCACCAGGTGTTCTCTACGCCGAGCCCCCTGTCGATCTCGGCGGTGAATCCGTTGCGCAACCCGTACCAGTAATTGGCAATCATGCCGGCAGTGCCGACGCCACCCAGCTCGGCGAGATACTCGACGACCAGGGTCCTGGCGCCGGAACGCGCGGCCCCCAACGCGGCGGGAGCACCCGACGTACCGCCCCCGACCACTACAACGTCCCATCTGCCGAGCAAAGGGAGACCCTGATCGGCCAGCTTGAGTCTGGGACGGTCGCGAAAGCGAAAACCGGGCGTCGCCTCGACAACGGTCAGGTCCGAAGTGCCGGAGGTTCCTGGAGACGGCGGTCCCCCGCCGTTACGTGCAAGTGTGAGAGCACCCGGTGACACAGGGGACGAAGTTGGTTCATCTGTGTTCCCATTTGTGTCCAACTGTTGCCCGGAACGGCGGAGGACCGCCGTCTCCAGGTTGGACGCCGCCTCGTCACCGACGCGTCGCCCGATCCGGGCCAGGTTGCACGGGCTCCGCACCCCCCCGGCGTATGCACTCAGGACATACAGGTTCTCGACGCCCCGCGGGCGAAACATGCCCAACGGGCATTCGTCCGGAGAGTGCCGGTCGCCCGCGACCGCAGGGACGATCGCATTGTCCGGGACGTAGAGCAGATGCTCGGCCTGGTCGACCATGCGGGAATCGTAGACCAGGGATCGAACGTGGTTGAGGGCCCTGCCGCGGGCCCGAAAGGTGTCCGAGTCGTGCTGCACGGGAAGCGTGTATTCGAATACAGGGTATCGCTTCTTCACCACGCCCCACTTCTTCTTGCCCTTGGACTCCATGCGTGCCTTGTGGGACGACTCGTAGAGCACATCGGGCACCTGCCTGCCATCGGCTCCATTCTGCAGCTCGCCGCCCACCACGACGAACCGGCACTCTTTTGCGCCCGGCTTGAACGGCTCAAACTCCGCCGAGCTCTGACGGGTGAGCACCGCATCGGGCGTGGCATCGATGATGACCTTGGCCCGAACCGCCTGCCGACCGCTACGGCTCACGATAGTGAGTCCGCCGGGTGCGCCCCCTTCCGTCACCAGCAGCTCGGCGGGAAAGGTACCGGTGAGGAACTGCACGCGGCGGTCCAGCAGCGCCTGGTCGAGAGCGCGTTTCGCTTCAAGCGGTGTCACCACGCGCTTGCCTTTGAACAGCTGCCTGCTGAGCGGAGTTCCGGGCGTTTCGTTCGCGTCCAACCAGAGTCTCTGTGTGCCGCACAGGTCGTACCCGAGATAGGGACGAGACTCCACCAGCAACACTCCGGCCCCTTGATCGGCGGCTGCGCAGGCAGCCTCCACGCCGGCCAACGATCCACCGGCGACAACCACGTCTACGTCATACGCGAGCGGAAGTTCGGTCGCCGCTTCCACGACGGAGTTCCTTGGCTGCGAGGCGGCCAAACCGCCCTCTGAGGCCATGGAGACCCCCACTGACAACAGAAGCATCATTGTTCTGGATCCCATTTCCATCATCCCTTTGTAGGAGTTGACATTGCGGGCACACGAAGAGTGAAATCAATACCTTCTACGGACTCCGCGAGCCTTGCATGTGATTCGTGGTGAGAAACACCATCACTGTGCCGGATCGACGATCCATCATCAAGAGTAAGCGTGGTAAGGTTGGGATAGCGGCGTGGCGGGATTGGGGACTGTATCAAAAAGGGCCACGGGCCGCTCGCGAGTGTCGGCGCGTAGCGCGCTCCAACAGGTCCACGCCACTCCGCGCCGATCCGCGTTGCGTCTCGGGCTGCGTGGCTCACTACAAGCGGGGCGGTGCGTTGGGTTCGTAGTGAGGCTCGCAGTGAGCGGAGCGAACGGAGTGCCGTGGACCGGTCGGAGCGCAACGGGGCTTTCTGACCTCTTGATACAGCCCCGAAGTCCGACACGCTGCTAGTCGCGAGAAGCCGCAAACGGCGTAGACGGCGTATGCCCGGCCGGGCGAGCGGAACATGCCTCCTTCAGGAGGCCGATCGAATCGTCGACGATGCGCTCTTGACTTGACGGCGGAGAAGTTGCATCAGATACGCATGAAAAACGGAAAAGCGACCTCCGCGGACTTTCAAACCGCGTCCGATAGTGGACGTCGCCGAATACAAGGAACCGTTCGGCAGGGACTACCGCGCCATGGTCAGCGAAGTGCGCGCCTGCCTGGACGCCCTCAAGGATCGCTTTCCCGGCTATCAGGATCACGGCTACCACTACTACGGGAGTCCCTGGACTTTCGCGCAAATCGGCACGGCGTTCGGCGAGGCGATGGTCAAGCTGTTGAGGAAGTGATCTCTCTTCAGCCGTGGTCTTCCTCGTCAGCGCCTGCTTCGTGAGAGTTGCTTCGCCAGTCTCCGGACTTCGGGGTCCACGGAGTACTTGCGCCAGTCGTCGAGCACGGGAAAGAACACAGCCTTGCCGACCGGAGCCCTGAATGCGGCAGCAAACTCGTTTTCTTTCACGAAGCGCGACATGTTCGCAATGTCGCAGGCGCCGTCGATCAGTCCCTTGACCCCGTTGCCACTGTCCGATTCACTCACCGCTACCTTGACACCCGGGTGTTTGGCCATGTAGTACTCCGCGAGGGCCTTGGCAATGGGACCCACGGTAGAAGAACCATCCAGGACGAGCTTCTGCTCCGCGGCGGACGCCACACCGAGGAAGAGCCCTACGACAACCAGAACCACAGACATCTCCACTGCGCATCTTCGCATCGACTCACTCCTCACGTGCAGTTCCACGACCGCGCTACTTCTCTGGCGGAGAGCCGGCTTTGCTCTTTCCTGCGAGCACGGACTGCGCGCGGGTGTCGCCGGTTGCAAGGTAGACGTCGTACATGATGGAGGGAGCGCCCCCAAAAGTCTCCTTGCACGCCAGTTCAGTGGCTTTCAGCGTGAGTTGGTAGTCCGGGTTTCTCCACCACCTGAAGATCCCGCGTTTCTCAACAACGATGTCGCCGAGCATGATCTGGCGCTTGTGCTTGTCGTACCGAAGCTGGGAAAAGGAGAATACCAGGGATGCCACAACCGAATCGGCGTCCAACGGGTCTTCACGAACTTCGACGGAAGCGCCAACGCCGCCTCTTCTCCGATCGACTACGAAGCCCAGGATCTCTGCATAGGGTGTCCCCCTCTTCAGGACCGCATTGCGGGCAGTCGGTTTCCCCTTGATCAAGACCTTTCGCGAACCGACCGTCTCGCTTTCGGCGTGCGCCGAAACACAGACCAAGCCGGCAAAAACGACTAGTAAAATCTTGCATTTCATAGGGTTACCTCCAGTTAGCGTCGAATTGCCCGACGAATATGTATACGAGCGCTAACACGTTCCTAACAAAACGCTAACTGTCTCAGCCCGCGCGGCAGGTGTCAATGGCTATTCTCTCCGCAGAACTCTCTCAGGCCGGAAAAGACCCGAGGCGCGCGGCCTCTTGGGCAATTCGGCAGGGAAACCGCACCCCGCCCTGTCATCCCGAGCGCAGCGGAGCGCAGTCGAGGGATCTCAGGAACTGGAAACCACGCCGGACGTGCTTGGCAGCCCTCCTAATGACACACCCGTGTCGTGTCCACGAGCCAAGGGCCGGCCCCTCACCCGCCTCCGCTGCGCTGCGGCGACCTCTCCCCCGCGGGGAGAGGTG
>CAZKRK010000325.1:0-8803 GCA_964555035.1 uncultured Victivallales bacterium
CCCGCTCCTGCGACACAAGGTCGCAGGGGGCGTGGCCATAATGAGAATTGCTGCACCCTACGTCAGCCGATAGGCTTTCAGGACCCGCTTGAAATCGCGCGGCAGGGGGGAGCTGGCGCGCAATTTGAGGTCGGTTCGGGGAATGGTGACTTCGAGGCTGTATGCGTGCAGCATCTGGCGGGTGACGGTGAGCGCTTCTCCTGCGACTTCTTTCCCCGGCGCATACGTCTTGTCGCCCATGATCGGGCAGCCCAACTTTCGCAAGTGTTTTCGGATCTGGTGTTTGCGTCCGGTGTCGAGCGAGATCTGGAGATGGGTCGCATTGCGGTTGCCGTCCAGCTTGCGGATGCGTGTCAAAGCATCCCGTCCTTCCAGGGGAACCCGAATGGCGCGAGAGGCGAAATCGACCGCTCCCGCCACAATGGCGTGGTAGACTTTGCGCACACGGTGTTCGCGAAAAGCCGCTACGGCATCGTCAAAGGCGCTGCTGTTCCTCGCAAACAGCAGGCAGCCGGTCGTGTCTTTGTCGAGACGATGAACGGCCTGGAGCGAAGGACACGAAAGCTGCCGGCGCAGACGAGTCTCCAGGCTCGCCGGTCCGTTCGAGACGATACCCGACGGTTTGCTTGCGATGACGTAGTCGTCCCGCTCTTCCAGAATGGTGGTTATCCGCTTCCTGGCGGCCGCGGACGCCACGGGCACAGCCATTACGCAGACCTCATCCCGCTTGTGAAGCGTGTGGCGAGCCATCCAGACCCGCCGACCGTTCACGAGCACGTTGCGTTCGTCAAGAAGCTGCTTGGCCCGACGACGTGACAACGACAACCGGCGCGCAACGAACTCTACCAGGGACTGCCCCACCTCGCCCGGTTTCACAATGTAGGTTTTGGGCGCCATGAAAAAATGTCCTCGGTCGGATTTGTCTATTGCGTACTTTTGTGGTAATGATACGCGCTTTTGGAGGAAAGCACAATGCATATGCCGGAGCACTTGAAGTCAAAGAGTATTGACGACATCGAGGAGTGGTTCTACGAGGCCATGGAACAGGACCCCATCCCCGGCGCTCATCTGGTCGCTGTCGCCGGAGCTGCTCCGCGCGCGGGAAACGAGGAGCGCATCGACGGCTGGGTCGAGCTGCTGCAGGATGCTTTGGCCACGGCAAACGACAAAGATAACGCATTGAGCCTATTGAAGTTACGCTGTGTGTGGCAACGAAGCAACACCGAGTTCAAAGGCGTATGCAAAAAGGCAGCGGAAGATGTCTTTGCGGACCGGACGGGCAAGATACTCGTAAGCAGTGCAGGTTTCGACGACCGCAAACTTCCGGCAGCCGAGTGCCTCAGGCGGCTCGATACGCTCACGCGACTGGCCCCGGGCGTTCTGTGCCACGACAATACCTGGGGCTTCGGCATCGTCAAGCGGGTCGACGACTTCTACAAGAAAGTCACAATCGACTTCAGCTCCAAACAGGGGCACCAGATGTCGCTGTCTTACGCCGCCGAGACACTGGACTTGATCGGCGACGACCACATCCTGACGCGCAAACACAAAGACCCGGAAGCCCTGGCGCGGCTGATCGCCGACGATCCCGCCGAGATCGTCAGGATCGCCATTCGCAGCTACGGTCCCATGAGTGCCCCGATTCTCAAGGAGCGCCTGGTCCCTGAGATCATGCCTGAAGCTGAGTGGAAATACTTTTGGGACGGTGCACGCAAAGGCCTCAAGCGCGATCCTTTCGTGGATATCCCGGCCAAGCGCAACGAACCGATCCGCCTCCTCAAGTCGGGAGAGAAATTCGGCGCGGCCTGGTTTGAAGCGCTCAAGGGCGAAAGAGACATGAAACGCATCCTCGAACTGGTCGGGGAGCTCGAGAAGGAGCGTGACATCGCCGCGTTGCCGGAACCGCGGTCCGCCATTGTGGCCGGTCGTCTGGCATTCGTGGCGTGGGGTGGCGAAGGTAGGCAGCACGACCTGGTCGCGCGATCGGTCATGGCCGCGGCCAGGCACGGACTCGAAGAC
Organism: uncultured Victivallales bacterium; assembly: GCA_964555035.1. Classification (GTDB taxonomy): domain Bacteria; phylum Verrucomicrobiota; class Kiritimatiellia; order UBA8416; family CAYOBW01; genus CAZKRK01. The sequence continues at coordinate 2,020 of CAZKRK010000325.1, forward strand.
GGCGGACCTGACGTGACGCGCCTTACCGCCGCTCTTCTCGAACCGCAAGCGTTCATGCAGGCCGTACGCAATGTACCCGCGCGCGACATCGAGCCGTTCGTTGAGCATGTGCGCGCCCACGACGGAGAGAAGCTGAGCGCGATAGGTCTGGATCTGCTCAACCGATTGCCGTTCAACGTGTTGAATGTTGTGATCGCAGACCTCAGGGCGCACGACCGCGAAGAGGACTGCTTCGCCCTGTTGCGCACGGGGTTTGCAGACGGAACAGCCAGCGTCCACGTGCTGTACTGGGCCTGCCGCAACCCCGACGAAGTCTTCGGCGCCCGGCTTGTCGGTGCGGCGGAGCTCTTTGGATCGGTTGTCGACGTCCTGAGCGCAAAGATGTCGGGCGATGAACTGAAGTCGCAGAACCAGCTCCGGTCGCTGGTTGAAGACAAACCGGAGTGCGTGGACAGACTGCTTGCACTCTGCGACCCCACGCAGAGAGCGGCGGCCCTGAAGAAGGTCGACGGATGCCGTGGTTGGGAAGCCAGCGGCAGACGTTCCGTAATGGCCCGAATGGTACGCGCGTACCCCGAGCTCGAGCAGGTGCTCAGCGGAGCACCCGAGGAAGAGCAAGCGCCGACAATCCAGGCACGCTTCACTTCGCTGCGCAGCCATCGCAAAAAGCGGCAGCAACTGAAGCAACTTGTCGAGAAGGAGATACCCGAAAACAGTCGCGAAATCGCGGTTGCGCGCAGCTATGGCGACCTGCGGGAAAACGCCGAGTACAAGTACGCCAAGGAGCATCAGAGCGTGCTCATGCGGCGCAAAGCAGAGTTGGAGCACGACTTGGCAGAAGTCATGGCAACCGATTTCTCGGGATTCCCGACCGACACCGTCGGCATGGGGACGTTTGTCACTATTGAGAAGAACGACAGTGTCAAAGAGAGTTATGCCATTCTAGGAGAATGGGATAGAGATGAAGACGCAGGCGTGATCGGGTGCCGCAGCAAAGTGGCGGAGGCGCTTTCCGGTCACAAACCGGGTGATTCCGTCAGCATTCCGGGAAGTGCGGGGGAGGAGACTTGCCGCCTCGTGGAAGTCACAAGTCTACCCGACAAAATCCACACGTGGATTCTGGATACGGGAAGTGACGCCGACAGTTGACACGGATTGAGCCGTGTGCTAGCTTTCCGCCCCTATGCTTCGGAGAAGTGTGCGGATAGGGCAGGTCCGCCAAAGTGAGGTAGGGCATTGTGAAGAGCAGCAAAAAGGTCTCGCAGTCAAGCAAACGTGCGACCCCTAGGAAGAAAACAACGACGCGCAAAGGGACGAAAAGTCGCGCGTCTTCCAGTTCCAAGAAGGGCGGTAGCTCCAAGCAAACCGCGGGCAGAAAGAAGACAGTCAAGAAGAGGGCCGCTGTCAAGAAGGCGGCCACCACGAAGAAAGCAGCCGCCAGGAAGAAGGCCCCTTCCAAGAAGAAGGCCTCTGTCAAAAAGGCGGCGGCCAAGAAGAAGGCTCCTTCCAAGAAAAGGGCCGCTGTCAAAAAGGCGGCTACCGCGAAGAGAACAGCCGCCGGGAAGAAGGCTCCTTCCAAGAAGAAGGCCTCTGTCAAGAAAGCGGCTACCGCGAAGAGAACAGCCGCCGGGAAGAAGGCTCCTTCCAAGAAGAAGGCCGCAACCGCCAAGACCTCCAAAAAGGCCGCGGTCACGAAGAGGGCGCCGGCAAAGAAGAGCGCCGGGAAGGCTGCACCGAAGAAGGCTGTTGCCAAGAAGAAAACAACCAGGAAGAAAGCCGCGAAACCGGTCGCTGCCAAGCCGATCGTGAACAAGCCGGTTTCGATGACGCCGAGACGCAAGACCAAGGATAAGCCTCACAAACTCACGAAGAGAGAGACAAGGGAGTTGCGTGAGATGCTGCGCGCCATGGGCGATCGCCTCACGGGACAGATCCACGCCCTTCGTGATGACTCCCTCCATCGCAACGACCCGATCGTGGCGAATGAGGACGGCACGGCGGTCTACGACGTGCAGTTCAGCCTGAACCTGGTCAACTCCGAAAACGAGGCTGTTCTGGCAATCGACGAAGCCCTGCACCGCCTGGACGAAGGGACCTACGGCAAGTGCGAGGAATGCGGCTGTTTGATCGAGATAGCGCGATTGAAAGCCTTGCCCTTCGCTTCCACATGTATCCGCTGTCAGTCTGAACTGGAAAAGGGGCGGGGACGCCGACGGTTGTAGTGCCGATACTGTGCCTCAGCTTTGCGATTGTCCTGCTGGATCAGGTAACCAAGTACTTGATCGGGATGCACCTTGAGCTTGGCGATCAGATTCCGGTCATCAACGGCTTCTTCTCGATCTCTCACGTCCATAACACCGGCGCTGCCTGGGGCATGTTCTCCGGTCACGGCACGCTGTTGGTCGCGCTGTCGTTCGTCATGTCGATTCTGATCGTCGTCTACCGGGAACGACTTGTCGCGGGAATCCCTTTGAATCGCATCGCTGTCGGCCTGATGCTCGGCGGCATCCTGGGCAACCTGATCGACCGCATCCGCCTGGGTTACGTCGTGGACTTCCTCCACTTCTACTGGAAATCCTACCAGTTCCCTTCCTTCAACGTTGCCGACTCGGCCATCTGCATCGGAGTGGGTCTCTACATATTGACGCAGACCTTCCCGAAACGGTTTGAGAACAAAGAGGCGACGGACGAGAGTGAGTGATGCATACCGCCGCGCCGTTTTTTCTCGTCGGACCGACCGCGACCGGCAAGAGCGCCGTGGCTCAATGGATTGCCGAGCAACACGGCTACGACATCCTGTCGGCGGACTCAATGCTGGTCTACGAGGGAATGGACATCGGCACCGCCAAGCCGTCACCTAAGGAACGCGAAAGGGTCGACTACTACGGTGTCGACCTCGTGCAGCCCGACAGACCTTTCAGCCTGGGAGATTTCCTTCGCCACGCGACCGAGACGCTCGGGCGTCAAGCAGGCGGCAACAAGAGCACGATCGTGGTCGGCGGAACCGGTCTCTACGTCAAAGGGCTGCTCCACGGACTCGACGCCACTACGCCTTCCGACCCTGAAAGCCGGGCCAAATGGGAAACCGTGCTTGCCGACGAGGGTGTCGCCGGCCTTCGCGCCGCCCTGAAGCGCCTGTCCCCCGCCTGGCTGGAATCCATGAGCGACCCGAGCAACCCGCGCCGCCTCGTGCGGGCGCTGGAGCTGGCCTCGTCCGGGATCTCCGGACCGCCGCGCGACTGGAACGCGAAGTGCCCCCCCTCCCCCATCCCCGGCATCATGATGCCGCCGGAGCAGCTCAATCGACGCATAGAAGAACGCGTCCGCGGGATGTACGCCGACGGTTTGCTGGATGAAGCCGCGGCACTGCTTGAACGCTACGGGCGGCTGTCGCAGACCGCCGCCCAGGCCATCGGCTATGCCGAGGCCTTCGACGTGCTCTCGGAACGCTGCACGCAAGACGAGGCCATTCAACGGACGGTAATCCGTACCCGCAGGCTGGCCAAACGGCAGCGCACCTGGTTCAGACATCAGCTTGACGTGGCCTGGATCGACGTGGAACAGACCGCAAGCGTCGAGCACATTGCTAAGAGGGTACTCGAACACTGGAGGCACTATGGGGGAACGGAAATCGCGACGTAACTGTGTCGGAGAGTCCCAACTGGACGAAATGGGGTACGTTCAGAAACGGAGCGTCTGGCGCGTGATGGATATGCCGGCGCGCCTGCGCCCCCGCGAAGCCATGGAACGGCTGGGCGTGGAGAACACCCCGGACGAAGCTCTGCTGGCCATTGTTCTGCGCACCGGCGCCCAGGGCATAAACGTTGTCGACCTGGCCACGAGCCTCGCACACAACTACGGTTCACTCACCGCACTGGCCGAGGCCGACGTTGAGGATCTCGTCAACATCAAGGGCATTGGACCGGTCAAGGCCCAGATCCTCAAGGCCGCACTCGAACTTGGTCGACGGATCCAGGCCGAGAAGGTCGATGGCCGCACCCATGTTCGAACACCGGAGGATGTCGTGCAGATCCTCGGTCCGGAAGCGCGCACTCTGGACCACGAGGTATTTTGGATCATCCATCTCGACGCCCGCAACCGCCTGGAAGGCCGACCCTCAGTGGTCTCCCACGGCCTGCTCGATTCCAGCCTGGTACACCCGCGCGAAGTATTCCGTCGCGCAGTACGCAAAGCAACCGCCGGCATCGTTCTCGCGCACAACCATCCCTCGGGCGACCCCACGCCCTCCGCCGAAGACATCAGGATCACGCGCCAGCTCATCGACGCCGGCAGGATCATGGAAATCACGGTTCTCGACCACATCATTATCGGCAAGACCCCCCACCCCGGCGGCCGCCACCACGTCAGCCTGCGGGAAGAGGGAATCGTCGAGTTCGGGGGGAACAAGCGCACAGGCACCGGACGCTAGCCGGAAACTTCAGGAATGTTCAATGTTCAACGTGGGCGGCTGATTGTCTCAAGTACCCCCGACATCTTGAAAAATTGAACCTAGAAAGAGCAGTTGAACTACCTCTACGGGGAGATTGGGGCAAAAGATTAGGGAAAGAGGGAGACCCACCCTAATCTTTCGCCTTAATCTTCCGCCCTAATCTGCACCCAGGTGCGAGCCTCGAGCGGCGTTTCGGCGAAGTCAACCGATTCATGATGTCCTACGACTGGCCGGGTAACGTTCGCGAATTGCAGAATTGGGTGCAGTTCGCCCTGGTCAAGTGCCGAACCGGCGCAATCGGCGCGGAACATCTCCCGCCGCAACGCGACGGCATTCCGCAGACGGCCGGCCGCAGACGCCGACACCGCAAACTGCAGGTGTCGGACGTGCGTCGCACTCTGGAAGAAGTCGGGGGCAACAAAGTCGAAGCCGCCAGGCTCTTGAACGTCTCCCGCGCCACCCTCTACCGCTTTCTGAAAGACGCGGGTCTGTAGAGAGGGGGCCGTCTACTCCGTCGGGGACTCCGCGCGTGTCGTTGCCTTGACCGCCTCAACGCGCTGCAGAACGAACCGCCGGTAGTAGGCAAGCAGAAGACAGGTCATCGGCAGGGCGATCAGCAGACCGAAGATGCCGAAGAGCTTGCCCCAGACCGAAAGCGAGAGGATAATCAGCCAAGGGCTCAACCCCGTGACCTTGCCCATGATGCGCGGCACCAGAACCGTGTCCTGGATGGTCTGGACAACGGCGAACACCAGACAGACCAACCCCAGCGACACGGGAATACTGCCACCCGTTTCAAGGGCCTTGATGGTTGCCAGGAGCAGCGCCGGGAAGAACCCCATTATCTGCAGATACGGCACCATGTTCAGCAGACCGACAAACAACCCCAGCACAATTCCCATCGGCAAGCCGATCAACGCGAAACCAATGGCGAAGAGAACCCCCACGGTTGACGCGACGGCCGCCTGCCCGCGGAAGTAGCGGTGCATCGCCGTGTCAAACTCGGTCACGAAGCCTACGACCGGGTCACGATAGGCGGGCGGGATGATCTCTTTCCAACCCGTACGAACCTTCTGAAAATCGAACAGCAGGAAGATCAGGTAGAGCAGCACCACGGTCAGACCGATCAGACCGGTCACGAGGCTGGCGGTACCCGCGATGACGCCCCAGATACCCGGCAGGAGTTTCTGGCCCAGAGTCTGCGCTGCCTTGACTACGCTGTCGTTCTTGATCCACTCCTGCGCAGCGTCGCTGGAGAGGGTTTCGCGAATCGCCTGCCAGAGGTCCGGGGGCAGATGTTCCCGCGCGCGACCGGCCAGCTCGGAGTCTCCCACGAGTGCGGCCACGAGCTTGCCCATGCGCGCGAGCTCATTGCCTATCATCGGAACCAGGATGCAACCGGCAAGCGTGATCGCCGCAAACACGAACAGAAGCGCAATCGACACCGATGCGCCGCGGTGCGGCACCTTGCGCTGGATGCGAACGACCAGTGGATTGATCAGGTATGCCAGCAGCAACGCCGCGGCAAAAGGGATCAGAACGTCGCTCAAGAACCTCAGCAACCAGATCCCGGCCCAGACCAGACCGGCCGAAATAGCGAGTCTTACCACCCGATCCAGGGTGTAGGGGCGTTTGTCAAAAAACATGATTATCGTCTCCCTCTCGCGTGCCTACAGTACACCAATCAACATGCCAAGCAGTAAAAAGGCCGAGAAGCCAAGCGAAACGAGCACTTTCAACAGGATAACGGCGACTCGTGCCACGACGGAACCGAAAGCAATGCTTACGGCCTGTTCGGAGTTCGCCAGGCGGCGCCGTTCCACGTAGTAGACGGGGAAGAAGCTGCAAACCAGCATGCCGACCAGGGGGCCGGCAATCGGGATGGGAATCAGCCCGCCCAGGAACATCCCCACCAAACCGCCGGCAAGCGCCAGAAAACCAGCCAGCTTGGACCCGCCGCGTTTCTCGACCCCCCACGCGCCCGCTACGGCTTCGACGACCTCGACAACCGCGGAGATCACGGCAAAGACAACGACCGTCCACCACCCCGGAAACTCACCGGGACGGAGAACCGCGGCGAGGGCCGCGGCCCCCGTCACAACCCATGTGCCGCACAGCGACAGGCACGACAGGGCGACGCCGGCTACACAAAGCAACACAACGCCGACAATTCCGAGCCAAAACCCGACATGCCGCATGATTTCCCAGAAGTGATCCATAGTAGCCGACCAGTCTGAAACTCCAACTCCTGCCTGTAGTCCCTGGGGCGCCACTGACCCGCCCCTCACCCGGTCCTCCTGCGTCGGACCGACCTCTCCCCCAAGGGGAGAGGTG
>CAZKRK010000326.1:0-8764 GCA_964555035.1 uncultured Victivallales bacterium
GCCGTGGCGGCCCGTTGTCTGTGTCGCTATGCCGGGTCTACACAGCGGGAGGCCGTCGATGTGCTGAACATCGGCAGCGGCGCAGCAATCAGCCACCAGCTCACCAAACTCGCCGCCGAACTGCCGAGCAACCGGCGCCTTCGCGGTATCCTCAGGCAGGCCGAAGTGCGATTGCAGGAGCTCAAACGCTGCAATCGTTAAGTTGTAATTTAAGGGCTGATGAATGGGAACTGGAAGCCCCCCCCGAAGATGTCTCCCTCTCTCCCTCAGTAGGAGGGCGAGCAGAGGACGGATTGAGGTTCCTGGTCAGTCCCGTTCCAAGGCGCGTGGCGTCCTGGACAATTCGGCTGGGAAACTGCAAGACCGCGCTGTCATCCCGAGCGCAGCGGAGCGGAGTCGAGGGATCTCGGGAACTGGCAACCACGCCGGACGTGCTTGGCGGTTCTCGAGATCCCTCGGCTCCGCTCCGCTGCGCTCGGGATGACAGCGCGGGGTTGAAGTTACGGGCTAGTTGTGGGTATTTTGTGGGCGCCCTGTTCGCATTCTCCGCAGAGCAAAGGAGGAGATCATGGATCGTAGATCGTTTATGAGTACCGTTGGCCTGGGGGCGTTGGCCTTTGCCGTGCCGTCCGGCGCCGCTGAAAGCAAGTCGAGCAAACCCAACATCCTGCTGGTTATGGCTGACGATATGGGCTATTCGGACGCCGGGTGTTTTGGCGGCGACATCGATACCCGCAACCTCGACGCGCTGGCTGCCGGCGGTGTCCGTTTCACCCAGCACTATTCCACGGGCCGGTGCTGGCCGTCACGCGCCTGCATCCTGACCGGTTACTATGCGCAGCATATTCGGCGCGACGGTTTGCCCGGTCTCAAGGGAGGGCATGGCAAACGACCGGCCTGGGCGCCGCTTCTGCCCGAGCTTCTGCGTCCGCTCGGATACCGCTCGTATCACTCCGGCAAATGGCACGTAGACGGCAAACCGACCGGCAACGGCTTCGACCGCTCATGGGGCAGCCACGGGGGCGGCTGTGACTGGGACCGTTTCTTCTCGTCCGGAAGGTGGGAAGAGGACGGAATCAAGGCGCCCGTGAAGCGGGGAGAACCGTACTACTCCACGGTTGCGATCGCCGATCACGCGATTCAGTGCCTCAAATTGCACAAGCAGAACCACGGTGACACACCGTTCTTTCAGTATGTCGCCTTCTATTCGCCCCACTTTCCGCTGCATGCGCTGCACAAGGACATCGACAGCTACCGCGACACCTACATCGAGGGTTGGGATGTCGTGCGGTCGCGGCGCCTCGCGCATATGAAGGAGATGGGGCTGCTCACCTGCGGGCTATCCCCCAGGCACGAGAAGATCGTGCCGTCCTGGAATCTCAAACCGCAGCAGCTTCAGCAGCAGATCGGGGATGGCGAGGCCGCGCATGCGGTTGCCTGGGACACGTTGACCGAAAGTCAGAAGCGGTTTCAGGCAACCAAGATGGCGATTCACGCCGCCATGATTCACCGCATGGATTCCGAGCTGGGCCGCATCGTCGCGCAGCTCAAGGAGATGGGGGCGTTCGATAACACGGTGATCGTGTTTGTATCGGACAATGGCGCCAGCGCGGAACAGATTATACGCGGCGACGGGCACGACAAGTCCGCGTCGCCCGGTTCGGCAAAGAGCTACCTCTGTCTTGGTCCCGGTTGGTCGACGGCTGCCAACACGCCCTTCAGGCTGCACAAGCATTGGAACCATGAAGGCGGCATCTCATCGCCGTGCGTAGTCCATTGGCCAAAGGGCATATCCGAGAAGGGCGCCGTGCGGCACTCTCCTTCCCATTTCATCGACTTCGTGCCGACCGCTCTCGAGCTGGCCGGGGGTGAGCTGCCGGAGACCCGTCGCGGTCTGCGCGTGCCGCTCAAACCGGGAGTGAGCCTCGTGCCCGCTCTTGCGGGGAAAGGCGGCAACGATGAACGCACGCTATGGTGGTGTCACTCGGGCAACCGGGCGATTCGCGTCGGCGATTGGAAGCTCAGCATGCGTAGCGGCAACAACAGGCGGTGGGAACTCTACAACCTTCGCAACGACCGTAGTGAGTTGAACGACCTTTCCGCGGAACGCCCCGACAAAGTCAAAGAACTGGCCGCTGCCTGGAATTCCATCGCGCAGGGCTTCCGCAAGGATCTCAAGACCGCGAGGTGAGAGCCGTCAGCTCGCTCCCACCCGGAAAAGGGGTTCGGCGTCGTGCCGTTTCGCGCGTCCACCGACCTTTTCCAGCTTGAGGGTGTCCGAAAAGGGTCGCGCCGATTTTTCGGTGCGTGGAGGAGCAGATTAAGTAGATAGATTAGGTAGAAAGATTAGGTAGATAGATTAGGGCAATGCCCATCGACTCTTAATCTACTTACCTAATCTTTCTGCTTAATCTCCCTCCCCAATCTTCCGGCCTCCCTATTTTCCTGGCGTTTCAGGCCAAAATCGGCCGCCGCCCCTTTTCGGATGGGGTCTAGCTTGTCGGCAGGGTCGACGGGCCGGACTCCTCCGGAAGAATGTTGATGTCCAGGGATGCCAGCTCGTCCCTGGTCGCCTTGAGGGAGCCGGCGAGCCGATCGCGCTCAAGAGTGAGCGCCGCGACTGTGCGGGTGAGCTCGGCGTCGGCTGCTTCCCGTGGCAATGAGCTGGACGCTCCCGTCATGCGGTCACGGAGCCCGTCGCGTTCTTCGCGCAGCTCGTAGGCTTCGCCGACGGCTCTCTCGACTTCCTGTCTGAGATTGCGTATTTCGCGACGTAGATCGTCTTCGACGGTCGAATCGACGGCCGTGGCAGACGCCAGCTGCGCCTGCAGCCCGGCGAGCGCTTCGTCGCGCTCCTGCAGCTCGGCCGTCAGTCGTGCTACTTCGTTGTCGCTTGGCGGTTGCGGTGCCTGCTGGTACTCGGCTACTGCCTTTCTGGCTTCATCACGCTCGGCTATTGCGTTGTCGTGCTCCGCGCGTAGATCGGACAGCTCGGATCTTGCCTGGGACAGCTCGGTTTGCAGCCGTTCGACATCCGCGGCCGGACTCTGTTCCTGTTTGAGTTGTCGGATCTGTTCCTGCAGTTCCGCTTCGGCCATGTTTCGCTCTGCCAGCGTTGCGGCATGCTGTTCGCGCATGGCGGCAAGCGCCTCGTCTCTTCCGGTGATCTGTGCCTTCAGCGTTGTGACGTCGCTCGTGTCGGTCTTGCCAAGGGACTCGATTTCCGCGCGCAGGTTGCGTTCGGTTGCCGTCTTCTCGGCCATCTCGGTTTCATGGCGGTGCCGCAGTTGCCGCAGCTCTTTTTCGCGCTGCTCGAGTTGCTCCGAGAGTCCCGCGAGAGCGTCTGCGCTGCGCGATTCCTGCCTGAGGCGTTTGTCGAGTTCAGCCTTTTCCTTGGCGAGATTCGTGGAACGTTCGGCCAGGCTGTCGCGTTGCTGGGATATGGTCTTGAGCGTCTCCTGGATCTGCCTGAGTGCGTTCTCCTGCGAAGACACCGTCTGCTTCAGCTTGGTGACTTCCTCCTGCGCTTCGGGGGGAGGCTGGACTTCCCGTTCTACGGGTTGCTGCCGGGCCTGGTCCAGTTCGGCGCGTAGCCGTTCGGTTTCGGCCCGCAGTTCCGTCTCGCGTTCGGCGCGGGCCCCGGCGGCTTCGCGGGCGTCCTCCGCTTCGGCACGGAGGCGCTCGATTTCGGCCTGCAGTTCCGTCTCGCGTTCGGCGCGGGCCCCGGCGGCTTCGCGAGCGCCCGTCACTTCGGTACGGAGTCGGTCGATTTCGGCACGTAGCTCCTGCTCGGTCACGGACGATGGTCCCGCCGCGCGTCGGGCAGCCGCGCGCAGCCGTTCGATCTCGACCTGGAGATCCTCTTCGCGTTTGGTCTGGCCCGCGGCGTCGCGTGCGCCTGCCGCTTCGGCACGTAGTCGGTCGATTTCGGCACGCAGCCGGTCCGCCTCGGCACGCATGGATGCCGTGCCGTCGGCATGTGTCTTGGAGGCCGCGGCGCACTCCGTGCGAACGGTTCCCAGATCCTCTCGAGCGGAGGCAAGCTCACGTTCCCGCGTTGCCAGTTGCTCGGCCAGGTTCTCCTTGTCGGTTGCCTGCGCACGCGCGGCATCGCGTTCTCCGGCCAGCGCGTCAGCGCGCCGGCGCTGTGAGTCCCTCTCTTCCGTCAGCGCGCGAAGCGCTTCGCGCAGCTCATCGAGGCGTTGGCGGTCGTGGGCGGCGGCGTCACGCATGGCGGCAAGTTCCTCGGCACTATGTGCCGCTTCGCTGCGCGCTTTCTTTGCCTCGTCCGCGGCCGCTGCGAGCTGCTCACGCAGAGAGTCGGCCTCGCTGCGCAGGACGTTCGCCGCTTCCGTCTGGGCGCGTCCGAGCTCCTCGTGTTCCTTGCGCAGGGCCTCCAAGGCCTCGGTGCGCGCCGCCAGGGCCGCGGACATGGTGTCGAAATCGGCCTGGCTGGCGGTGAGTTCCTCGATCCTCCGCTCGGCAAGGACGCGCTTTCGTTCGAGTTCAGCGGCCCTCTCCGCAAGTTCGTTGCGAGTCCCGATCAGCGTGTGTACGGAGTCCTGCAGCTCTTCGACCCGCCCGTCGGCGTCGGCCTTGGCAACTTCGAGAGCCTCGATTCGGGTCTGTTGCTCGCGGTCGCGGGCTTCGCCCTGTTCACGCACATTCGCCAGTTCCTTGCGCGCGTCTTCTCCTTCGAGTTTGAGCTCGGCCAGGATGGACTTGGTCTGTTCCAGGGTTTCCTTGTGCTTGGCCTTGGCCGAGTTGACCTCCTCGCGCGTTCGTTCCAGTTCCTCGTTGGCGGCCGCATGCGAAGTCTTGTGCTCGGCCCTGGCGGAGTCGAGCTCCTTGCGCGCACGTTCCTGTTCTTCGTTGGCGACCGCAAGTAGCTCTGTGTGTTCGGCCCTGGCGGAGTCGAGCTCCGTCTGCAGGCGTTCGTATTCCTGGTTGCGGGCAGTCAGAGAAGCTTCGAGAATCTCGAGGTCCGTGAGCTGGTCGGCCTGTTCGGCAAGCCGGTGGAGCGCGTCATCGCGTTCTTTCTTCAGTGCGCGTGACTTAGCGTCCAGGGAGGTGACGTGTTTCTCGAGAACGGAGACGCGTTGGCTCTGCCGCTTCTGAGAGAGACTGTGCCGACACTGGACCTCGGCGATCTCCTTCTTCATACTCGCCGCGCCTGCGCGGGCCTGGCCGACTTCGCGCTTTGCGTCGTTGAGCTGGCGTGTCAGGTCCTCGATGCGCGAGGCGTAGTTCTCACGGTCATCCGCGAGTTCTTCGCGAAGGCTGGAGGCTGTCCGTTCCGCGCTTTCCAGGTCAAGCTGCCGTTCTTCGATCGTGTGTTGAGCGTCTTCCACGCGTTGCTGCAACTGAATCACGGCGTCGATCAGGTCAAGATCGTCCTCTACGTTGAGAATCTCGCGGATTCCCGCGACAAGGAGTTGCGGTTCTTCACGCTCGCCGCCAAACTCAAGCAGCGGTTGTTCGGGCAGCTGTTCGCTGTCCGGGGGCTCTTCGGCGACGCGGACCTCTTGTGCAGGGGGCTTTTCTTCTGCGGGCAGTTTCTCGGCAGGAGCCTCCTCTACGGGGGCCTCCTCTACAGGGGGCTCTTCTACCGGGGGGGCTTCGGCAGGGGCTGCTTCTTCAGCGGGAGCCTCTTCGGCAGGGGGTTCCTCGGGGGAGGGGTCCTCGGCGGGTGCAGGGGCCTTCCCGCGGGAAGAGGGTTCCGGTTCGTGTCCCAGCCGCAGGAGAGAGCGTACCTGGAGTGTACGGCCGGAGGCCTGGCTCTTCACTATGGACGCCGAGTCAAGGACGCCGAGCTCGACCAGGTAGGGGACGGCCGAGAGATTGAACGGGCCGCACGTGACGCCGTTCTCGACGGTCGCGGTCCAGTGCATTTTGAGCTCGCCGATTCTTGCCGCCGGTACCCACTCTTTCTGGTCCGTGGATACGAGGTTGCCGGCCGTTATGCGATTCTGACACGCCCATTCGTAGAGCGTACTCAGGGGTAGAGGTCCATAGACGGTTTCGTCGTCCGTTCGCACATACCATTCCTGAGTCTGGTGATCGATGGTGGGGGAGTTTTCGTTATCCGACATAATTATCCTGTGTCTGAATGATCGAAGCACTAGCCTCCGGACTGTCACGCTGTTTAGCAATAGTGTGCGGGAATGCCCGCAAGATCAAGGCCAATCAGGCGCGTTTTTTCCGGGCTGAAGCGGCGGTGGTTCTTGCGGCAGAGGGAGACGGCTGATAGTATGGGCGTTAGTGAAGCGGAGCCGCAACACGGGTTGCGTTCGGATCGTGGAGGTGTTTGCATGAATGCTCTCGGTTTCTTCTCCCATCGTGTCAGAACGGGAATGGCCGTTTTTTGCCTGGTCGCCTTCGCGGCCTGCGGCCGAGATGACGGAGGTAGTGCGATGAAAGACGCGCAGACGGAACGCAAGGTACACAGAGCTTTTGGGGCCGGCCGCTGGTTTTCGGCGTCCAGCGAGAAGTTGAAGGCCGAGGTGGCGGGGTATGTCGATGCCGCCGAGGTGCCCGAGTTCAAGGGGAGGATTGTCGGCGCGATTGCGCCGCATGCGGGGTTCCAGTATTCGGGCAAGGTCGCCGGGTACGCGTTTCGGGCTATCCGGGATGCGGCGGTCGGCGATCGCAAACCCGAGTGCGTGGTCGTGCTGGGGTTCACGCACAGGGAATCCTATCCCGGCGTAGCCGTCCTGGAGGCGGATGCGATCTGGACGCCGTTGGGCGAGACGGAATTGGACGTCGCGTCGGCCACGCTGCTGGTGGAGAGCAGCGACCGCATACGGTTCAACAGCGCTCCGCATCGCGGGGAACACTCGGCCGAGAACGAAGTGCCTTTCGTACAGGCGGTCCTGTCCGGTGTGCCCATGGTGGTGGCGCTCGTCGGCGATCGTGACATGCGCACGATCGAGGCATTGCTGTCGGGATTGGACGCGCTTAGCAAAAAGAAGCGTGTGCTTCTGGTTGCCAGCTCCGACATGCTGCACGATCCCGACTATGACCTGGTAACGCGCACGGACAAGGAGAGCCTGGCCCTGGTCGAGAAGCTGGACCACGAGGCGCTGACGCGGGGCTACACAGGTTCCCGGCAAACCTTCTGTGGCATCTGTCCGGTGCTGGCCGCCATACGTTTTGCCGAGAAGCAGGGGGCCAAAAAGGGAACCGTCCTGCACTACCGTAACTGCGGTGATGACTTTCCCGAGAGCCGCGGCCGCTGGGTCGTCGGCTACGGTGCGGTGGTGTTCGTGGCGGAGTGAGTGGGGGTAGGGTGTGCTTGTCCCCCAAACGGTACCCCAAAGCTCGTGAAGCGGCTGGGGTGACTTTTCGTCGCGTGGGGGATACGCGGTTCTGAAGCGTCCCCCCTCACCCGGCCCTCCTGGCGTCGGGCCGACCTCTCCCCCAGGGGGAGAGGTGAACCTGAAATGAGCAGTTGGCGGTAATCCGTGATCAGTAATCAGTGTGGCACAAGGACTTCCGGTGTGCACTCACCGCACCCATCGGGTGTCGCGCCGCATCGCTTACCGATCACCGACTACCGGCAACTGCCGTTTCCAGGGTGAATCGTATGCTCCCACCTCTCCCCTTGGGGGAGAGGTCGGCCCGACGCCAGGAGGGCCGGGTGAGGGGTGGACGCATCAGGATCGCGCAAGAACTGAAACTAGATGCCCACAGCCCCTTTGCCGCTACGGCTGCGGCGGCGGTGCCGCTATCTTGGCCGGCCAGACGGAGCCGAGTCCGTGGCGCGGATCGTGGGAGCCGTAGTAGCTGTATTCCAGGTATTGGAACAGGAGCAGCGCCAGGAAGCACAGGGTGGCGATAATGGCAAGCCACGCCGCGATGGTATAGCTGCCGCCCTGGACCTGTACCGGTTGCCCGGCGGCAACCGTGGCACCCGTAGTCGGGCGGGTAGCGGGGGCGCCGTCACCTGCTGCATCCGTTTCCGGCAATTCCATTCCCCCCGGGCGCGCACCGCCGAAGGCGAGAATCGGGTAGAATATGACGGGCAGAAAGACTAGACCAAGCCCGAACCCGGCGCCCTTGCCGAACTGCGCGGCCAGGGACATCGTAACGATAATGCCGATGATGATGTTCACTCCGGGAATGCACAGGAGCAGGAACCACCAGCCGGGTTTGCCGGCGGCCTTGCAGAAGAGAATCACATTCCAGATTGGCACGATGGCGCCGATCCCGGGCAGTCCGGCCTTGGAGAAAATGCGAATCCAGGAGACGATTACGAGGAGTGAGACCGCACAGCCGATTATCAGCGGCATCATCATTGCCCCGGCAAGAAGCGTGGCGCCGGCGGAGGAGATGCCGGTCGTTCCTTCCAGAGGCATTGCAATGCCGGAGTCATCCTCCGAGTCCGTAGCGTCCGTCACGTCCCCCGAGTCCGTCGTGTCGACTACGTCGGTCGTATCTTCCACCGCGGCATCGGCGACTTCGCCTGTCTCCTGCGCAAAACAGTGAATCGCCGAAACCATTGAGACCAGAACGATTGTGGCCAGAAGAGCTTTGATCCGCATCTTTTACGTTTCCTCTCTAATACGTCGCCAACCCGAAACCGGGCAATAACCAAATACAGCCCGAGACTAGCCTGTCGCGTTCAGCGATGCAAGCGGGATTTGGGGGGGGGGGCATTCGGTGGGACAGTATCAAGAGGCCATGGGCCGCTTGCGAGTGTCGGCGCGCAGTGCGCTCCAAGCGGCCCACGCCACTCCGCGCCGATCCGCGTTGCGTCTCGGGC
>CAZKRK010000327.1:0-8737 GCA_964555035.1 uncultured Victivallales bacterium
TACGATGAGGCTAAATACCTGGCTGCGCTCCAGCGACATGGCTCCTGGATCGCAAGTAAACAACCACCGGCTGTAAGCCGGTGGCTTTAGGAGCTGTCGATTTGAAATCGACTGTCATCATGCACGGGTTCACCTTCCTGTTCCTCAATGTACTGCTGGACCATCTCGTCCGTCAGGTTTCCCGTGCTGACCGCCAAGTACCCTCGCGCCCAGAAATGTCGGCCCCAGAACTTCTTCCGCAGATACGGGAACTCCTGAAGGAGTACCCGCGAGCTGATGCCCTTCAACCACTGTACGATCGTACTGACGTCTTGGTGCGGTCGGTAAGCCACCAGAACGTGAATGTGGTCGCTGCACACCTTCCCCGACAAAACCGTGATCTCATGTTCCATCGCGATCTGCCTGATCAAGTCGCGCACACGAATCGCTACCTCACCGGTCAGCACTCTCTTTCGGTATTTCGGCACCCACACCAAATGCACTTTCATGTCGTGCTTCGTGTGCGCACCTACGCGGTATGTCCTCATGCGACCACATTACACGAATCTTCTCTTCGCCTCAAGGCGAGGGGTTTCCACCATCCCCGATGGGGACACTAATCTCAAGAAAGCGGCGTAAAGAAAACATGGCTACAACACTTGACAGACCAGCTCAGATGTCTCGACAAGCTCGGGATGACCCTAACCAAATGGTGACCGTGAGCGCACAGGCGTCAACACTGCAACAGGCCCGGTTCTCTTGTTCGGTGAGATGATGAGAATCTGAGCAGGCTGAAGGCCTGCAACATCATAGCCCAGGGTAAGCCCGAAGGGCGCAACCCTGGGAATATGAAGAGAAAGAGGAATTGAGCCCGAAACGAGCGAAGGAAGACGCTGCGCCTTCTTTCGCTCCAATCGGGCTCTTTGTGATCTCTTTTTTCTCGGACGGACATCCGGTGCATGCGCTGGAGACGTTCGTGGATCGCAGCCGTTTTCGGGGAATCTGCTACCGGGCGGCGAACTGGTTGCGACTGGGTGCGACCCAGGGCCGCACTCGTAACGACCGGGAGCGCCGCATTCAAGCGTCCGTCAAGGACGTGTATCTCTATCCGCTCATCGCAGACTTCCGGCGGGAGTTGTGCGCATGATCGGCTACGAAGATGCATTGGCGGTTTGCCGAAGTGCTCCCGAGACAGCCGCGCGGATGCTTGTTGATTTGGCAGGAAAGCTTCCCGGCATCGAAGATCGCCAACAGCGGCTTGAGACGGAAAACAAGCAGCTGCGTGAGCGCGTCAACGAGTTGGAACAACGGCTTGCCAAGACCTCGCGCAACAGCAGCAAGCCGCCCTCGAGCGATGGCTTCAAGAAACCCTCGCCGAAAAGCCTGCGCAAGAAAGGGCAGCGAAAGTCCGGCGGACAACCCGGACATACGGGCCATACACTCAAGATGGCCGAAAAGCCCGATCACACAGAAATCCACCATGTGGAAGTGTGCGAGTGCTGCCGCCGTTCTCTGACGGATCAGGAACCCGAGGGCGTGGAAAAACGACAAGTCCACGACCTGCCCCCCAGGCGGCTCATTGTCACTGAGCATCAGGCCGAAATCAAAAAATGTTCCTGCGGACACCTCAACAAGGCGGCCTTTCCCGATGGCGTCAACGCTCCGACGCAATACGGCGAGGGAGTTAAGGCGGCGGCCGTGTACGTGAAGAACTATCAGCACCTGCCTTACGAGCGGGCTTGTGAACTGCTCGCCGACCTCTTGGGCTGCCCGCTGGGCGAAGGCACATTGGCCAACATCATCTCACAATGCGATGACCTCGCTGAAAAACCCGTCGCGCAGATCAAGGAAATGATCGAACAGGCGTCGGTGGCGCATTTCGATGAAACCGGCTCACGGGTAGAAGCCAAGCTCTGGTGGTTACATTCAGCCTCCACGGAAAACGCAACCTACTACGACATCCATCGCAAACGCGGATCGGAAGCCATCGATGATATCGGCATCTTGCCTGACTTCACCGGACGCGCCATTCACGACTTTTGGAAGCCATACTTCGGTTACTCCTGTCTTCATGGGCTGTGCAACGCTCACCATCTGCGCGAGTTGATTTTCGTCCATGAACAGCACCAACAGGATTGGGCCGATCACATGATCGCATGCCTGCTGGATATTAAAGACGCCGTTGGTCAGACCAAACAGACGTGCGATCATCTCGCTGAGAAGCAGATCCAAGCCTTTGAGGCGCGCTATCAGCAGGTCCTTGACGAAGGCTATGCCCAGAACCCGTTGCCGCCACTGCCGCCCAACGCAAAGAAGAAACGGGGACGCCGCAAGAAGAGTAAACCCCGCAACCTGCTCGAACGGCTCGACGAGCACCGCAAAGAAGCCCTCGCCTTCATGTACGACTCCACCGTCCCATTCGACAACAATCAGGCGGAGCGGGACATTCGCATGATGAAGGTTCAGCAGAAAATCTCGGGTATGTTCCGGACCGAGGATGGGGCCAAGGCCTTCTGTCGCATTCGCAGCTACATCTCAACGGCCCAAAAAAATGCCGTCGGCGCGATGGATGCCCTGACCCGCCTGTTCGGCGGCAACCCCTTCGTTCCGGCCTTCGACACTTCGTAGCCGGGTTGCATCCGCTGCTGAGGTCCGACTCCCGCCTTGCCCAAATCCTGTCGATCCTGTAAATCCTGTCAGAAATCGACCTGAGTAGTTACGAAGATCATATGATCCGAGTCCAGCAGAAAATCAGAGTTTTTCCTCCTGCATTCGGGGGAGGTAGGCTATTCTTCTGTCACTGGAAGCACCATGGTGGTGCTACCTGAGTAGTTACGAGGAGACAAAGAATAGACCATGCCGACGGATGCACAGAAACAACAGATGGGCGATGAACAGGAGCAGGTACGGCAGCGGGTCAGCAGGATCAAGCAACGCATCCCCCAACGCCGCCCAAGGGCGGGATTTCGCTCCGCACGCCTGGGGGTGTTTGCCCTTGCTTAACCAGAGTGGGACCGGCACATATGATTGTTCTTGCTTCTGAGCCAGTCCGGTTCTACCACAGAGCACAATCAAATGTATGGCAAGGAGGCGTCGTACCCGCAAGTTGGGCACGGGAGGGAGAGTTGCGATGTTCATTCATGAACGATTCGTCTTGATTCGATGTCTGGCCGGAGTGCTGTTTATTTGCACGACGGGGCAGGCGGCGACTTCGTCCGACATGCCGCCACACGGTCTGGCGGGGATAGAGGAGCGAATACGACATGCACAGTACAACGTGCGGCAAACGCCGGCGAACGCACCGGATACCGGCGGAGCGCTCTACGAAGCCTCTAACCGCGCGCACGGGCTGCGCGTGTACTTCATGCGCGCGGGCGTGCGCGTTCTCCGACGGCCCGCGAACGCCCAAAGCCGGAAGTTGGACATGCGTCTGGCTGGATATGGGTACGGTGACAATGTCCGGGAGGCGACTGAGGCGGAGCTGGTGTCGTCGGGCAACCGCATGGAGTACCTGCGTCCCGGCCTGACCGAATGGTACGTCAATGATCCGCGCGGCCTGGAGCAGGGCTTCACCATCGCCGCCCCGCCGGTTCATGGTCCCGGGAATAGCGACGCCACCTCCGCCACACTGTTCCAGATCCTCCTTGACATGCACGGAGACTGCCGGGCCGCGCTGTCGGATGGTGACATCATCTTCGCCTTGTCGGACGACGCGGATTCCGTCCACTACGGCGGCTTGCACGCTTATGACGCGGCCGGCCGGGCGCTCTCCACGCGGCTGACTGTGGACAGCCCCGGCGAACCGGATCCGGCGGGAACGGCCACCGGAGCGGTTGGCGGGAAGAGAATCCGCATCGCCGTCGAGGTGGCGGGCACCACCTATCCCGTGACCATCGATCCCCTGCTGACTTCGCCTCAATGGGATGTGAGCGGCCCCGAGAGCACAAGTGCATTCGGGTCGGCCCTGGCTGCCGCAGGCGACGTCAACGGCGATGGCTATGCCGACGTGATTGCCGGGGCATCTCACTTCGGTGATGGCGAGAGCAATGAGGGCATCGTATACGTGTACCACGGCTCGCCAAGCGGGCTCAGCGCAACGACGAACTGGAGTTTTCAGGGCGATCAGCAGGACGCGCACCTCGGGCAAGCCGTCTGCACGGCAGGTGACGTGAACGGCGACGGCTATGCCGACGTCATTGTCGGCGCGCCGGACTACGACAACGGTCAGCAGAATGAGGGCGCCGTGTTCGTATTCTACGGGTCGTCCACGGGATTGAGCGCTGCCGCCGACTGGACCATGGAAGGCAACCAGGAGGACGCGCATTTCGGCTATTCGGTGGCCACAGCGGGCGATGTCAACGGCGATGGCTATAGCGACGTGATCGTCGGGGCCCCGGACTACGACCATGGTGAGAACAACGAGGGACGGGTGTTCGTGTACTACGGCTCCGCCGCAGGGCTGAGTGCGGATGCGGACTGGACGGCCGAGAGCGATCAGGACAACGCGGACTTCGGCCATTCGGTGGCTGCGGCGGGAGACGTCAATGCCGATGGCTACGGCGACGTGATCGTGGGGGCGTACAACTACGAGAGCCCGGGGCAGAATGGAGAAGGCTGGGCGTTTGTGTACCACGGGTCCCCGGCAGGCCTCGGTACAAATACGCAATGGACGGCGGAGGGCAATGACATCACTGCGCAGTTCGGGTGGTCAGTGGCTACGGCGGGCGATGTCAACGGCGACGGATACAGCGACGTGATTGTAGGGGCCAGGTTATATGACGGCGTCCCCATGGGTGCTGAGGGCGCGGCCTTCGTCTACCACGGCTCGCGGTCGGGGCTGAGCGGTTCGCATCGGTGGAGGGTCGTATACGATTGCAGCGGAGCTCGTTTCGGTCATGCAGTTAGTACGGCTGGCGACGTCGATGGAGACGGCTATGCCGACATCGTCGTCTCCGCGCCGGAATCGGACCATGGAGGAAGCGAGTGCGGCAGGGCACTCCTCTATCATGGCTCGCCGGCTGGCCTCGTGACCGGGGCCCAGTGGTGGGTGGACGGTCCCAAGAACTTCGCCAACTTGGGAACTTCAGTCGCTACGGCAGGGGATGTGGACGGCGACGGCTACGGCGACGTGATCGTGGGCATATCCGGATACTTCATCAGCGAGGCACGCGCCTATCATGGCTCGCCGGCGGGTCTCATCACCTCGGCGCAGTGGACGGTGCAGAGCGACCGCGCAGACACGTGGTACGGTTTCTCCGTCGCCGACGCCGGCGACGTGAACGGCGACGGTTACGCGGACATCATCGTCGGCGCGCGCGCGTACGACAACGGTCAGACCAATGAGGGGGCCGCGTTCCTCTACTACGGCTCCGCCTCGGGACCGAGTACCACGGCGCAGTGGATGGTCGAGAGCGACGACGCCCACGCATCTCTAGGACAATCCGTGGATGGCGCCGGCGACGTGAACGGCGACGGTTACGACGATGTGATCGTCGGGGCGCCAATCTTTGACAACGGGGAAGGCAGCGAGGGGGCCGCATTCGTGTTCCATGGATCCGCGACGGGGTTGAGCGCCACCGCCGACTGGGCGGCGTATGGCTATCAGGCCGCGGCCAGCTTCGGCAACTCGGTGGCGGGCGCGGGCGACGTGAACGGCGACGGGTACGCGGACGTAATCGTCGGCCAGTCCGGTTATGACGGCGACCAGGACAGCGAGGGGCGAGCCCTTGTCTATTACGGCTCGCCAAGCGGACTGAGCGACACGGCCGATTGGACGGCGGAAGGCAACAGTGTCCACGCCTACTTCGGCGGTTCCGTGTCGACGGCGGGCGACGTGGATGGCGACGGCTGCAGCGATGTCATTGTGGGCGCCTATTGCTACAGCAACGGGCAGCAGGAAGAGGGAGGCGCGTTCGTCTTCCACGGCTCCCCGTCCGGACTGAGCGGCACGCCCGATTGGAGCGCGGAGAGCGATACTGGCTGGGCCCACTTCGGGAACGCCGTGGCATCCGCCGGCGACGTGAACGGCGACGGCTACGCGGACGTTGTCGTGGGCGCCATGACGCATCCGCAGGGCGTCGGCATTCCAGGGCGCGCGTATGTCTTTCTCGGCTCGCCGGACGGTCTCTCCACCGCGGCGCAATGGGAAGCGGAAGGGGAGTATGACGACCACGACTTCGGTCGCTCGGTCGGCACGGCCGGGGACGTGAACGGCGACGGGTACGCGGACATCATCGTCGGCGCGCCCTATCCTTTCTGGGAAGTCGGGGATTTTCCGCCCGGCGCGGCGTTCATCTATCCGGGCTCCGCCGACGGCGTCAGTTCCACCGTCTGCTGGCGGGTCGAGGGCAGCCAGACGAACGCCCACTTCGGCTTCAGCGTGGCCTCCGGCGGCGACGTGAACGGCGACGGCTACAGCGACGTGATCGTCGGCGTTCCCGAGTATAGCGAGGGTGAACAGAGCGAAGGACAGGCGCGGCTCTACTACGGGGCGGCGTTCGGGATCAGCCTGGTCCCGCCGTGGGAGCCCGCCGTGGACTGGTCGCTCACGCCGACACAGCATCACGCCCACTTCGGCATCAGCGTGGCCTCTGCCGGCGACGTGAACGGCGACGGCTACGGCGATCTGATTGTCGGCGCGCCCTACGCCCATAACGGCGAGCAGAACGAAGGGCAGGCTTTTGTCTACCACGGCTCGGCATCGGGTCTGAGCGACACGACGAACTGGACCGCCGAGGGGGATGAACCGGAGCTGAAGTTCGGGGGCTGCGTGGATACCGCCGGCGACGTGAACGGCGACGGCTACGACGACGTTGTTGTCGGCCTTCGCTACTATGACAACGACCAGACGAACGAAGGCGCGGCCTTGGTCTACCACGGATCGGCCGACGGTCTGAGCCCCACAACCAACTGGATGTTCGAGAGCGACAAACCGTATGCGCAGTTCGGCAGGTCCGTCAGTACCGCCGGCGACGTGAACGGCGACGGCTACGACGACCTGATTGTCGGCGCGCATTCCTATATATTCGAGAATATCAACGGCCGCGCCTACGCTTTCTACGGATCTTCAACCGGGCTCAGCGTCACCGCCGAATGGATCGGCGAGGACCCCGACATCAACAGCATTGGATGGTCCGTGAGTGAGGCCGGGGACGTGAACGGCGACGGCTACGACGACGTGATCGTCGGGGCCCCGAGTCACCACAACGGCGAGACATGGGTCGGCGCCGCGCTCGTGTATCACGGATCGTCGAACGGATTGAGCAGCGTCACGAACTGGATCGCTGAAGGCGACCAGGAAGACTGCAACTTCGGCTACGCCGTGTGCGGGGCCGGGGACGTGAACGGCGACGGCTACAGCGACGTCATCGTCGGTGCGCCCTTCTACGACATCGGCCAGACAAACGAGGGCCGCGCCTACGTTTTCCTCGGGTCGGCGAGCGGGCTTGAATCCGCGGCGGCCTGGACCCAGGAGATCAACGAGGTGCGTGCGGACTTCGGTTTTTCGGTCGGATCGGCCGGTGATCTGAATGGAGACGGTTATGGCGACGTGATCGTCGGCGCGCCCTACGGCGCAACGGCGCCTGAGAGACACGAGCGGGCCTTCATCTACTTGGGGTCTGCGTCCGGTCTCGGAAATACGCCGGCATGGACGCTTCATGAAGGGCAACATATTAACTACTTCGGCCATCGCGTTGGAACCGCCGGAGATGTGAACGGAGACGGGTTCTCGGACCTTGTGGTGGGCGCCTACTTCTACGGTAGCTACGCGGAAGGCGCGGTGTTCATGCAGTACGGCAGCAGCCGGCACTGGGTTGCGCTGAGGCCGCGCCAGCGCCGGAGCAACAATTCGGCTCCGATCGCCAACCTCGGACTGGCGCATGTGACCGGCAAGATGCGGCTGGCCGCCACGGCGCGCACGCCCTTCGGGCGTGGCAAAGTGAAGCTGGAGTGCGAGGTCCTTCCCCTTGGCACGGCCTTCAACGGGTCCAATACACTGAACAGCGCAACGTGGTACGACACGGGAACGGACGGAACCAACATGAGCGTCCTCGTATCGGACCTCGATGCGGACACCGCCTACCATTGGCGCCTCCGCCTGCGCTATCATCCGGCCTCAACCCCGTTCCAACAGCACAGCCGGTGGATCACCGTGCCCTGGAACGGCTGGACCGAGCAGGATTTCCGCACGCCCGCGGGGATCGGCGGCGGACCCGACGGCACGCTCTTCAAGTTCAAATAACGCGTCTGGGGGTGCTTCTGATGCTGCTACGAGCATAACGACCTCGTCAGGCGCTCCCGGTACTCGTCCTCACGATGTCCCAGAAACACACACCTCGGGAACCGGTTGCGGCCCTCCCCCACAATGTTGCCGGCGCGTGGTGTACTGGCCGGACCATGAGAAACCGCAACAGGTGACGCTGGGGGATGGCGGCACTCCATATGTCGAGCGTTTCGCAGACTCCCCGGCGGCAAAGGCTTTCAGGGAAATCGTGGAGCATATCCTCAACGGGTTAAAAGGCGCGGAGGGATGATCAGCCAGTGACCGGATCACAATTGTCCAGCTTGGCGAAAACTATGTTCAAGAAGCTGAAAATGTCCGGCGGACGCTCGGGCGCACGGCGGAAGCGGCCCGATGGCATCTGATCGGCCACCTACAAACCAACAAGATCAACAAGGCTTTGGGGCTGGCCAATAAGAAATAGCCAATAAGAATTTGCTTTCCCGAACTTCCGGCCAACACGTCTGCTGGGCCACG
>CAZKRK010000328.1:0-8735 GCA_964555035.1 uncultured Victivallales bacterium
TAGCGCCCCAAGGCGTGCCGTCTTGGACAATTCATGAGGGAACTTCCCCTCTTAATCTCATACTTAATCTCTCTACATGATCTCGAGATTATGTAGAGGGATTAAGTATGAGATTAAGAGGGGAGGTTTCCGGCTAGCGGGACGGTCTGTCTGTCGGCGGCAAGAGTGTCATTGCGGCCATGCCGGTGGTGTAGACGCGGCCGCCGACGCGGCTCCACCGGTCAGTCAAGGGCCATGATCCGGCGAATTCTCCGGTTGGGATATGGCTGCCCACCAACGCCGTGTGGAGGGGGGTGAGCTCGCGCTCGCGTAATTGTTTCGGATCGGCCGCGACGGCCGCGGCGACGAAGTACCAACGGTAGAAGTCGACGCTTTCCGGGGCGGACGCGAGCACGCGTCTCAGCGCCGTACGCACAATCGGGCGCAGATTGGGGTGCTCGGCGTCGCCGCCGCGGAACAGGCACAGGGCTCCCATCGCGGTAAGCGTATCCGACTCCGCGGGGCGGTCGTTGCGCTGGTGGTAGCCGAACTGGCCGTGGCCGTTGACGACCGAGCGCAGCCATGTCTGTCCGCGCGCAAGCGCGTCTTGATCGACGGGGATGTTGCATTCCCGGGCAAGGTTGAGGGTCAGCAATTGCCAAACGCTCAATGACGAGTTGGGCAGGTCTCCGCGTGCGTTTCCGTAGCTCCAGCCACCCGTAGGCAGTTGTCGCGCCTGGATGAAGGCGATGGCATCCTGCAGGACGTTGGTGTTGGCGGCAGGCTCCGAGAACCCGGCTGCCCGGAGCAGGGCCACGGAGGCAAGGCCGTGGTTGTACATGGTGGCTTCGCCGGTGGGGCCAAAGGACCCGTCCGGGTTTTGTCGCGTGGTCAGGTAAGCGACCGCCCTGTTGAGGGGGGGGGCGACGCGTTCGGAGTCGATCGCTTTTGCGTAGCGGGTGAGGGCAGAAGCTGCCAGCGCGGTCAGCCCGACGCGGTACTGCTCCTGTCCCTGCCACTTGCGCGGGTCCCAACTTCCGTCCGGTTCCTGGCTGTCCAGCAGCCATTCGATGGCTGATGCGG
Source organism: uncultured Victivallales bacterium (assembly GCA_964555035.1). GTDB lineage: Bacteria > Verrucomicrobiota > Kiritimatiellia > UBA8416 > CAYOBW01 > CAZKRK01. The sequence continues at coordinate 1,063 of CAZKRK010000328.1, forward strand.
CCGTGTCGTGTCGCTGCCTGGCGAGGGTCGCGGATGAGTCGTTGCCGGTCGCGGGCGGCGTCTGGTCCGAGTTGAAGTGCCAGATGAGTGACCACAGTCCCACGGCGACAAACAGAAGAGCGGCCACGTGGGCAATTGCCGTCCAGCGCGAAAAGGCGCGGCGGGGCGGAGCGACGACGCGCAACTGGGGCGGATTGCGGCGCAGCCCCTGCAGCACCCCGGACACGAGGTCCCGAGTCGGTTCTCTGTCCGGCAAGTCGAGGACAATCTCGACCGTGCGCTCGACGCGCGCCAATTCACGCCGCAGTTGTTCCGAGTCGTCCAGGCGCTCTTCGAAATCCGCGCATTGGGCAGGGCTCATTTCGCCGCGGGCATAGAGGAGCGTGTCCCACTCGTCGCGGCACTGGGAAAGGTCGAGCTGTTCCTGTCTATCGGTCCGTGACATCGAGTGTTTTCCTCATCTTGCGTACAGCGTAGAACATGCGCGATTTCACCGTGCCGGTCGGGATTTCCAGTGCCGCGGCGATTTCATCGTATGTAAGCCCCTGGTAGATGTTCAAAACCACAACCTCGCGCGCCTCCGCCGACAGGCTCGCCAGTGCCTCCACTGCGCGTGCCTTGCGCTCCTCGCTGGAGTCCACGAGCGGGCGGGGCGTCTCTGTCTCTCTTCGGATTGCCTGGTGCAGTTCCTCCGTCCGCTTTTTCTTGCGAAGGGCATCGATGCGCACGTGCCGCGCTACGGTGTACAGGAAGGTCGTGAACTTCGCCGTCGCCTTGTACCGTTCGCGGTAGCGATAGAGCCGAATGAAGGTCTCCTGCGCCAGATCCTCCGCACTTCTACCAACGCCCATCCGGCAGAAAAAGTTCACCAGGGGGCGCTGATGGCGACGCACGAGCTCGGAAAAGGCCTGCTGGTCACCCGTTCCGGCGCGCAGCATGAGTTCCTCGTCGGATAGTGGTGGCGTGGAATCTGGAGACGAATTGGGCATGCATGGCCTATACAACACTTGCGGCGATAATCCAAGTCCTCAACACGGGAGGAACGAATCGCAGTTATGCGCGCCGCGGAGGAGCGTCTTTTGAGGTTGCGTTTGAGCGAGAGAATCCTCTATAGTGCTCTGGTTTTATTGCCTGGGCCGTGGCTTTCGCGGGTAAGGGAGGCGGCCGGAAGAAGCAAGAAGAGGAGTTGAAAAATGGCGTACGTAATATCTGACGATTGTACCGCGTGTGGCGCTTGCAAGGATGAGTGCCCGGTTGAGGCCATCAGCGAGGGTGACGAGAAGTACTCGATCGATGCGGACACCTGCACGGATTGCGGTCTGTGCGCGGACACCTGCCCGGTCGAGGCCATTTCGGCCGGCTGAGAACCGCGTCCATAGTGAACGTATTGAAGCCCCGGCATTCGCCGGGGCTTGTTTTTGCCTACTCCCGGGGAACGAGACGTGCGGCTTCTTCGTCCAGGCTGGGGACCATCTCCGCGGCGCGGTCGGCATACTCGCGGGCCTGTTTGCGGGCGGCATCCGTATCGGCACTGACGAAGCAGAAGACCGCGGCTTCCAGCTTGCGCTTGGCGCGTACCCTGCTGCTGCCGCCGCGCAACTCGACATAGTGTTGGACGAACTTGAACATCTGACGCATGTTCACCTGCGGCCACGGGACTTTGCGCCCGCCTTTGATCTGTACGCTCTCGTCCGTTGCCGTCAGGACGTCCAGCGGTTGCCCATCCTGGATCCAACCCCATTTGAGTGGCGCGGCCGCGAGCATGGCCACGATTCCCTTCTGAAGGTCGATCAGGTGGTTGAGCCGGTCCAGGGAGGGTTTGACGATGTTCCTGGCTTCGTCGAGCTTCAGTGAGTCGGATTCGGTGCGCAGGACGTTGGCTGCGCGCTGGTAGTTGCGGGATTTGGTGAATCCCTCGACGCTTTCGAGGGCGCTGTTGGCGCGCGCCAGCTCCGCATCACGTTCACGCTTCTTGCGCTCTTCTTCTTCGAGTCGCTTGCGCTCCTCCTCTTTGCGCTTGGCCTCCTCCGCTGCCGCGGTAGCCGCCGCGGCGCGGTCTTCCACTACCTTGGTGCGGATTACATGGATCGCGGCGGCCTTTTCTTCGATGATCTTGAGCTGCTCCTCGCACCGATTGGCGGCTTCCTGGACGGATTCGATCGTCTCGCGGATCTTGTCGAGGCGCTCGTCAGCCTCCTCGAGATTCCAGGACGCCTTCATGTCCTTGAGAATCAGGTCAATCCGCTTGCCGTATCCACGGACCTCAGTGTGAGCTTTTCGGATTGTCGCCACGCTCTGCGCGAACTCCGTCTGAAGACCACGGAGGTCGGCATAGCCCGTCTCCGGAGGCGGTTCATTATCGAGTGCCGAAGAGGTGGTGGCGTTGATGTCATTGGTAACGCTTGCCCTGATAGGCGCCGACTTCCCGATGTAATCCGAGACATTCGTCACGCCTGCCCAGAATTCGGCGTAGAGTTCTTCGGCGGTCTGCATCTTGCCGCGGTAGGCGGCGCGCAGCTCGCGAAGTTCCTTCGCCTCCGTGTACTTGAGATAGCCGAAGAAGCCGCCGCCACCCAGGGCCGCCAGTATCACGAGCGCGAGAATGGAACCGACCACCGCGCTGCGTTTCTGCTTTTTGGCCACAAGCTCCTCTGGCGATTCCGTGTGGTGGGCATACTCGGCGATGGGTGACTCTTCCGCACTGCTGGTCTTGTTGATTACGATGCGTGGGGAAGTCGAAGAGGTCGAAGCGCCGTTTCGCGGCGTGGAAATGGAGTCGGTCGTGCGCCGCTTGCTCTTGACGCGCTTCTTGAATGACCTTGTCGTGGCCAGGTTGCGGGGCGGGGGAAGGTCATCTGCCGCGCGTTTCAGATCGCTCATCAGCGAGGCATAGGTCGGATAGCGTCGCGTCGGCGAGGTTTGCAGCATGCGCATAACGATATCGGAGACCCTTGGCGCGATGCCGTCGTGCGCGTCGGAGGGGGTCGGGGGCAGGGCTTTCAGGCGCGCCTTGACGACCTCGACCGGGGTATGGCCTTCAAACGGCGGTTTGCCCGTGATTGCGTGGTAGAACGTTGCGCCCAGACTGTAGATGTCGGCCCGGGCGTCGATCCGCTGGCGTCGCACCTTCTCGGGGGCGATGTAGTAGGGCGTGCCCCAGATGCCCCCGGCGGCCTGCTGGTGCACGAAAGACGCCAGTCCGAAATCGACCAGCTTGGCCTGTCCTTTTTCGTCAAAGAGGATGTTTTCGGGTTTGATGTCGCCGTGGATGAGCCCTATATCGCCCGCGGCCGAGAGTCCCTGGGCAATTTCGAGAATGACCCGCACCATGAACGACTGGTCAAGCGCGCCCTGCTTTTCCATCATTTTGTCGAGCCGTTTGCCGGAGACGAGCTCCATGACGATGTAGGGCTGGCCCTGTTCCTGGCCGAACGAGTAGATCTGGGCGACGTTGGGATGGTTGAGCTGGGCCGCGGCCTGCGCTTCGCGCCGGAATGTGTCCACGAACTCCTGGTCGTCGCCGAGCGACTTGAGCATGACCTTGATGGCGACGTCACGCCCGAGGGACTCGTCGATAGCGTGATAGACGCCGCCCATGCCGCCCGTACCGATCAGGCGCAGCAGTATGAAGTTCCCCAGGCGCGCAGGCACTTCGGCCACCTGTCCGCATTCGGGACATTCGATCTGCGTGAAGGGGGGCACCTCGGAAACGTCGAGTTCCCGGCTGCACTTGGGACACGCCATGCTGGGGACGTGCTGGAGTTGTATTCCTACGTCCTTACCCTCATTCGCCATACTAAAGCCTTGCACATTGGTACTGAACCGACATGATATGGTTACGAACTGAGGCAACCGTTGTCCATCAATAAATATCTTCATTGCGAGAAAATGGGGGGCTAGTGCATCCAATCTGCTTTCGAATCGGGTCTTTTCCCATTCACTGGTACGGCGTGATGATGGCGCTGGGGTTTCTGGCGGGACTGACGAACTGGTACCTGTTGGGTCGCAAACAGGGGCGGGATCTCAATTTCTGTTCGGATCTGCTCTTCTGGGCGATGGTGGCGGGCGTGCTCGGAGCGCGGGCGGCATTTGTGTTCTCGGAGTGGCCGGCATTTGCCCGGGATCCGCTCTCGATCGTACGGGTTGACCAGGGGGGACTGGTCTTTTATGGCGGGTTCATTGCTGCCGTTGGCGCGGTTGCGGTGTTCGCGATTCGGCGCGGCATACGCGTGCCGGAGTTGTTCGATTTCGCCGCGACTTCCGTGCCGTTGGCCCACGCGTTCGGTCGCGTAGGATGTTTCCTCAACGGGTGCTGTTACGGCAGGCTCTGCAAAGCCTGGTGGGGTGTACGCTACCCGGCCCAGGCGGGTGGCGCGCATGAGTCCGCGATCTGGCGCGATCACCTCAATGCCGGCTTTCTGCAGGAAGGCGTGCATGTGCACAGCCTGCCGGTACATCCGGTGCAGTTGTACGAGGCCGGCCTCAGTCTTGTTCTGTTCGCCGCGCTCGTGTGGATGTACCGCCGCAAGCATCGCGAGGGCACTGTCGCCAGCGCGTATCTTGTGGGGTACGCCGCGATTCGCTTCGCGGCAGAGACCTTTCGCGGCGACTGGGCGCACCGCATGCAGTGGCTGGGGCTCTCGTCGGCCCAGTGGGTGAGCGTCGGCATCGTTGCGGTTGTACTTGCGTGGGGAGGCTGGAATGTCTACCGCGGAAAGAGAAATCAGGCTGACGGTTGAGCCGGGTTCGTCCGGCGGACGGCTTGACGTCTGGCTGGCTTCCCTTCTGTCCGATCTGTCGCGTTCGCGCATCCAGGGGCTGATAAGGGACGGGCATGTTCTGGTCGGCGGGGAGTGTGTCAACGCTCACCAGCGAACCGTGGCGGGGATGACGGTTGCCGTGACCGTTCCGACGGCGGCGCCGGTTGACGTTGTCGCCGAGGCGATTCCCCTCGACGTCCTCTATGAGGACGAACAGGTGATCGTGATCAACAAGGCGCCGGGACTGGTCGTGCATCCTGCTGCCGGTCACGAATCCGGAACGCTGGTCAACGCCCTGTTGCATCATTGCACCGGTTTGGAGGGCGTCGGCGGCGAGCTTCGGCCGGGTATTGTGCATCGCCTCGACAAGGACACCAGCGGCGTGATGGTCGTGGCGAAGACCGACCGGTCGATGGCGCATCTGCGCGGCCAGTTCGAGGCGGGGCAAGTCGACAAGATGTACCTGGGGCTTGTGCACGGCCGGCCGCAACCGTCAAGCGGCACAGTCAGCACACTGATAGGGCGCAGCCGGCATGACCGGAAGAAGATGTCCGCGGCCCCGGCGGCGGGCCGCTCCGCCGTGACCCACTACCGAATCCGGGAAGCCTTTGCGGGCGCGTCGCTGCTGCGGATAGAGATCGAGACCGGTCGCACACACCAGATTCGCGTGCACATGGCGCACATTGGCACCCCGATCGTGGGCGACCGTCAGTACGGCGTCAGGCGTAATCGCCGTGCCGCGCTGAAGGCGCCGCGCCAGATGCTACACGCCTGGCGCCTCGGCTTCTCGCATCCAGTGACGGATGAGCGCATGCGGATCGAGGCGCCGTTGCCCGAAGACTTCGAGGGAGTGCTGCGGGAACTGAGGGGCGGGGCGCCGGCGCGCGGGGGATGAAACGGGCGAGTTTCGAGTGGGCCGGATTTGCAATCCGGCCGGGAGAGAGCTGAGCATATGGTCGAGAACAAGCAGCCCACGGTCAGGCAATTCGCTTGTCATGCGCGCCGCTTTCTCGGCCGGATTGCAAATCCGGCCCACGTTGCTCGGCGTACATGTGTCCGCAATTTGGGCCGCGGGCGACTCCCGCGTTGGGTGGTTCGAATATGGGAAACCTGACAGAGGACTTTTCGCTGAGTGACTTTGCGTGCAAGGACGGGACACCTGTGCCTCCCGAGTTCCACGAAAACGCCGCCCGGCTGGCGCGCAATCTGCAGGCATTGCGCGACCGCCTGGGCGAGTGCGTCCATATCAATTCTGCCTTCCGCACGCAGCGGCACAACCGGACAGTCGGCGGCGTGGACGGCAGCCAACATGTACTCTGCACGGCGGTGGATATCTACGTGGACTCGCTTTCGGCCTCCGAGCTGCGCGACGCTATCGAGACCCTGATATCCGAAGGCGCTATGGACGAGGGGGGGGTAGGGATGTACAAGGACTTCGTGCATTACGACATGCGGGGAGAACGGGCACGGTGGTGAGCGTCAGCCGGCTGACGCGCCCCCTTCACAAGATGTGCTTTCCCTGGATATTCAGGTTGGTCAGTCCGGCTTTGCGGGCGGCGGCCACGGCGCTGCGGTATTCGTTGCGCGTGATCGGACGGGCAATCTCGGGATAGTCGCGCGCTTTGTGGCACGGGCGATACTGTGACATGATATTGACACACGTGTCTTTGGGCAACGTGTCGCCGATCCACGCCATGATCTTCTCGCTGCCGCTCACGCCGTTGGGCATGACCAGGTGTCGGATCATGAGTCCGCGACGCATCAGACCGTCCGCGTCCGGCTTGGCCGCGCCCACCTGACGGTGCATCTCTTCCAGGGCCACCTGGCAGACTTCGGGGTAGCTCTCGGCTTCGCCGGAGTACTTCGTCGCCATCGCCTCATCCCAGTACTTGAAGTCGGGCAGGTAGATGTCGACGACGCCGTCGAGCTTTTCGAGAATCTGGATGCGCTCCCATCCGCAGGTGTTGTAGACGATCGGCAGACGCAGCCCCTTGGAAGCGGCCATGTCCAGGGCGAGCAGGATATGTGCGGAATAGTGTGTCGGTGTGACCAGGTTGATGTTGTGACAGCCGCGCCGCTGTAGACTCAGCATCATACCGGCCAACTCGGCAATGCTGCGCTTCTTGCCCTCACCCTTGTGGCTGATCTCCCAGTTGATGCAGAACACGCAGCGCAGACTACAGTGTGAAAAGAAGATCGTGCCGGATCCGTGTGTGCCCACGAGCGGCCGTTCCTCACCGAAGTGAGGGTTGTAGGACGCGATGATGAGGTCGGATGTCGCCTTGCAGTGGCCCTCTTCACCTGCCAGCCGGTCGTACTTGGACTCGGAATCGCCCCGCGGACAAAGGTGGCACTCCTTCATGCTGTCCCAGAGCTCTTGCCCCCGTTTCTTGAGCTCGCCACCGCGGTGCAGTTTGAGATAGGCCGGCTCAAAGGCCTTTTCCGCCTTTGCCGTTGCAGCCGCTTTCCGGGCAGAGTTTGCCAGCAGCCCGCCCACGCCAGCGGCCGCCGCCGCGGCACACCCCCCGCCGAAGCATCGACGCGTACAACGCCTCATGGCGACTCTCTCCTATTCTCTAATGCTGAGTTTACTCCCCCGGGTCCGGCGTGTCACGGGGAAATCGAGCGGACGCGCCCCGTCAGAACGAAGGGGGGGCGGGGCGGAGCGACAGGAGGCGCGTCACGGCGACGTACTGGATGTAGAAGCAGGTCCTTCGGCGCACTATCGTGGTCGCGCCGCACATTTAGCCTGGAAACGGCAGTTGCCGGTAGTCGGTGATCGGTAGTCGGTGATCGGTGATCGGTGATCGGTAGTCGGTGATCGGTAGTCGGTGATCGGTGATCGGTAATCGGTGATTCGCGGGCCTGCCCCCTCACCCGCCTCCGCTGCGCTGCGGCGACCTCTCCCCCGAG
>CAZKRK010000329.1:0-1732 GCA_964555035.1 uncultured Victivallales bacterium
CAGCCCGAGACGCAACGCGGATCGGCGCGGAGTGGCGTGGACCGGTTGGAGCGCGTTACGCGCCGACACTCGCAGCGGCCCACGGCCCTTTGATACAGCCCCGCCCCAAGGCGCTGGGGCCTTGGACAATTGGGGGAGTCTCCGGCTACTCAGACGGATACCGAATCGTCGCCCGCTCCTTCTTCACCGTCAGCCCATGTGCCTGGAACCAGGGGAACATATCCTGTCCCATGGCGTGGCTGAACACGGCGACGCAGTCGTCGGGCGTGTACTTCTTGATCCGGCCGGGTTTGGCCAGTTCGCGCTTGGCGCGGAAGTAGCGCGCGATGATATCCGGTTGCCTTTTGCGGAGCTCCTCCCAGATCCACATCGTCTTGCCCCAGGTGACGTCGCGCGGCACGTCCTTGCCGTAGGCGATGTCGTACCGGGTCATGTCCGGGTCCTTGCGTTTGGCGCGCGCGATGTTGCCGTCGATCATGCGGCGGGCTTCCTTGGCGTGACCGAGCTCGACGCCCGCCAGTCCCCCGATGTAGGTCGCGATGGGTTCGTTCCACATCGGTTCGGGAAAGGGCAGCACCCACGAGTGTGTGCTTTCGTGGCCGATTAGCTCGACCATCGGATAGAGGTTGTTCGGAAAGTCGCCCCACCAGATGCCCAGCCCGACATCCTTGCCGGACGAGAATCCCCCGCCGCCCGTCGGCAACAGAAGCAGGCCGGCCATCGTGCCTTTCGACGGCGGTACGCCGAAGATCCCTTCGAGTACCGGCATACACTCGTTGTAGAGCGCCAGGATAGCGTTCGCCTCTCCCCGCGTGTATTCCGAATAGCGCAGCGAAAGGCCGCCGCGCGTTTCGTGCAAGTCGAACCACTGCCTGCGCAACCGTTTCCCGGGATCGATTCGTTTCCCCTTGGCAACGTCCTGCAAGAGCGGACGTATCCAGTGGTCGTTGATGGGATCGCTCGCATCCGGCCGGCTGCCGAACAGGCTGCGGTTGCCCAGCAGCAGCGTCCCTTTGCCGACAGCTCTGCGGGCGAGGACCGGCCGGTTCCCGGCGTCGCGCACGAGAACCGTCCAGCCGGCCGCCTTCTTCAGCCCGATGATGTTGCCGCCGCGGCAAACGACGTTGGTGGCGTTGAGGTCCGCTACGGCCCGGCAGGGACGGGTGCACTTCTGCGTGCTGAATTCCGCGCCGAACGCGCGTGCCAGGGCGTTGAGCCGGTATTCCGTCTCCTTGCGAAACGTGCCGTGGTTGCCCAGCACTGCCACGCCGCCGCCCTCCTCCAGCAGCCCGCGCACGGCGGCGATGTCTTTCTCGGTGTAGGGGCAGGGCGTGGCGCCCGACATCAGCACCAGCAGGTTGACGTTGCTGAAATCGCACTTGTGCAACGTCCCCCAGTTGCGCGTATCCCGGTTCCCGCCGCCCTTCAGATACTGGGTGAAGAAGCGCCCGTCGCTGTAGAACGAAAACTCGTGGCCGATATCCGTGACGGAGTGGATCCGCACCGGCTCGGCGGCAAGGGTCGACAGGGTGATGGCGAGAAGGAGAAGGGGGATCGCGAGCAACTTCATGCCTGATGTCCTTTCTGGGCGGGGTTGGATTGGCGGAGACTATAGTCAGGGAGCGTGGAAATGCCAGACGGGAATGCGTGTCGCGTCTCGGAGGGGAATGGCCGTACCTTCGTAGACTCGCCGTAGGCCGCGCGCGGCGAGCGCGGGGCCGGAGACGAGAAG
>CAZKRK010000329.1:1832-8730 GCA_964555035.1 uncultured Victivallales bacterium
GCCTGCGCCCTCCGGTGCGGCTCTTCAAGCCGCACCTGCGGACGCTCTACGAAGGCGAGGTGTGCACCTGTTCCGTGTTCTTTCGAGGATTCCCCGCTTCGTAGACTCGCCGTAGGCCGCGCGCGGCGAGCGCGGGGCCGGAGACGAGAAGGAGCGCCGCGCCCGGCCTGCGCCCTCCGGTGCGGCTCTTCAAGCCGCACCTGCGGACGCTCTACGAAGGAGGGTTGTGCACCTGTTCCGTGTTCTTTCGAGGATTCCCTGCTTTGTAGACTCGCCGTAGGCCGCGCGCTGCGAGCGCGGCCGGAGACGAGAAGGAGCGCCACGCCCGGCTTGCGCCCTCCGGTGCGGCTCTTCAAGCCGCACCTGCGGACGCTCTACGAAGGAGGGTTGTGCACCTGTTCCGTGTTCTTTCGAGGATTCCCTGCTTTGTAGACTCGCCGTAGGCCGCGCGCTGCGAGCGCGGCCGGAGACGAGAAGGAGCGCCACGCCCGGCTTGCGCCCTCCGGTGCGGCTCTTCAAGCCGCACCTGCGGACGCTCTACGAAGGACGCGATCGTGCGGTTCGTGGCGACTGCAGCCGCTACAGTGGGCCGGATTTGCAATCCGGCCGAGAGAAGGACGAGCATCGAATGAGAATGTGGTGACCGTTGGGCTCGCCATTCCCTGAGAAATGCGGGCTAGCGCGCCGCGACTTGCTTGCCCGCGCTGCCGGGTTCCGTGAAGATCACGCGGAAGCCTACGTTGTAGACTTTCTGGTAGTCGCGGTAGCCGTAGCGGTAGCTGGAAGTAGAGCGCTTGGGGCGGTCGTACCAGGAGCCGCCGCGGATGACGCGCTTGACGATGTCCTTGGCGCCGGTCGCGTTGCGGGCGTCGTCCTTGTAGGGGTAGGGCACGTATCGGGAGACGGTCCACTCGGCGACGTTGCCGTGCATGTCGTGCAGGCCCCAGGCGTTGGGCTTGTAGTTGCCGACGTCGGTGGAGACGAAACCGTTGTCGTTGAAACGGCCGTCCTGCGGGATCCAGTTGTCGTAGACGTTGTCCGGGTTGTTGTAGCGGGCCGTCTTGTAGTCGAGCTTGTAGGGGTTGCCCGAAAAGTCGGACAGCCTGATGTCGCCCAGGTTGGCGAATTGGGAGAAGTCCGTGTCCAGGTCGCCGTAGGAGAACGGGGTTGCCGTGCCGGCGCGGCAGGCCCATTCCCACTGGGCTTCGGTCGGCAGTGTGACCGTCCAGCCTGACATCCGCGACAGCCATCCGCAGAAGGCCATGGCCTCGCGCCACGAGAGACGCACGGCGGGCATAGCGGCCTGGTTCATGTCGTAGCCGGGAATGCCGAACTGGTAGCCGTGGCGGTCCTCTTCGCGGCTGTCGTGCTTGGGGTCGAAGCGGCGGTACTGCTCGTTGGACACCTCGAGTTTGCCCATCCAGAACCCCTTGTCGATGCGGGTCACGGTGACGGGCGTCTCGTCCACGTAGCCGTCGGACGAGCCCATGACGAATTCGCCGACGGGAATGTAGACGAGCTCCATTGTCGCTTCACCGCCGAGCGCGACCGCGCGTGTCGCGGCGTCGGCGCCGGGTTTGCCCGGCGCCCGCGGTGCTTTGCCCGCGGCCGCGAGCTGCATGGCCTTGGCTTTGTCGGCGTCGAACGGCCAGCCGGGAGCCTCCACCTTCGGCGGCGGGGGGTTCGGGGTCTCCTTGGGCACAATCGGCTCGATCGGAGCCGGCGTTGCGTCCGGCAGCACTTCGTGGTTTTCGTCGACGTTGGCGTAGAGCTTGCGCAGGCGGGCGCGGATGTCCTCCTTGGCGTTGGCGCTTTGGGCGCCGACGATCGTCGACCAGCGGCCGTGGTAGGGGGTGTTGAAATCGATCCAGGTGATCAGCCGGTCCCAGGCCTCTTCGTCGAGCTTGACGTTGTGGTGGCCCTTCTGGAGCATCTGCACCAGCTCGGTGGTGTCGGCGTGAAACTCCATCGGTGTCTGCAGCGGCATGGGGCTTTCGATGCCGGGGTGGCGCACGTAGCGGTGCAGGTTGGCGTAGGCGACCGAGAACTTGCCTCCCGACCCTCTGCCGGTGTTGCCGGCCATCTTCGTGGACCAGCCCTTGATCGTCTCCGTGCCGCGCAGGTCGGGGCGTTCGGGCTTGGCGCCGTCGTGGCAGCCGACGCAGTAGCGGTCGATGACCGGCTGCACTTCGCGCACGAACTCGTAGTTGCGCGGCGGCCCGCGCCACGGGGCGATCTCGGACGGTTTGCGGCGCAGGGCGCTGCCCATCAGCACCGTCGGCGCGTCTTCGAGGTCCTCGTGGCAGCCGACGCACGACAGCGTTTCGCCCGGCATGGCGGTGAACCAGCTCCGCATGATCTGCAGCGCCTTGCCCTCGCTGTCGAGCGGTTGAACGGCGATGGGGGTGTTGGCCGGGACGCGGAAGGACGCGGAGCCGTCGGCGTCGACCGGCACGGTGCCGAGCGTGCGGCGCATGTCCCAGGGGCCGTCCATGCCGATCGATCCGTAGAGTCCGCCCACGCCGGGATAGCCGAAGGTATAGGTGTAGACGCGCAGTTCCTTGACTTCGCCGCGCGGGATGCCCTTCAGGCCGGGGCCGGTGTGGATGTCGTTGATCAGGACCACGGCGTCCTTACGGGTGAGATCGATCTTGTCGGGCACGACCGGGGGCCGCGTGGTCTTGCGGATGGGCACCGGTTCGAGCAGGGCGTAGCCGGGTTCCTCTTTGATCAGGGTCAGGTTGTCGAACACGTCGACGAGGTAGATGCTCCAGTTGTCGCGTGAGGTGGGCTTCATCGACACGAGGAAGTAGTGTTCGTTGAGCGGGAAGGGGTGCAGGAACTTGGGCCAGGAGCCGCCGGTGAGTCCGTCGCGGATGAGCGGTTCCACTTTCTGGCCGTAGCCGGGGATGCGTTGCACGACGCCGTCGGCTTCGCGCGTGCCGAGGGTGGGGTCGAAGATTATCAGTTCGCCCATGCGTGCCGGTGCGTGGTGGCCGGTAATGGTGCCGACGACCTTGGTGGGGTGGCCGGGGATGGGGCGGGCGTAGAAGATCGAGTTCGGCCAGAAGGAGTTGCTGCCGTAGTATGCGCGCTGGTTGGTGCCGTCGGGGTTTGTCGTGAAGAGCATGCGCGAGTTCGAGTGCGGCAGGTCGGCGTATTCCCAGCGGGCGTAGAGGACGCGGCCGTCGTGCATGACGGCGGGATACCAACTGTGTTCCTGGTCGAAGCAGAGCTGGCGCATGCCGCTGCCGTCGGGGTTCATGCGGAAGAGCGTGGCCACGGGGGAGCCGCCGCGCACGCAGGGCACCGCCACCATGCCGGCGGTGGAGGTGAACATGATGCGTTCGTCCGGCAGGTAGCAGGCGTCATAGTTGTTCACGCAGGATTCCTCCGTCTGCGTGATCTGCCGCAGTCCGGATCCGTCGAGGTTCAACTCGTAGACGTGCCACGGGCCTTTGCCGTTGCCGCTTGGCATCGAAATCAGCATGCGCTCGGCGTCGAAGTGCAGGTCGACGTCGCCGACGTACTCGCCATGCTGCGGGCGAAAGACGGTTTGCAGAGGTTCGCCGCGGCGTGAGATGGCCGTCCGCATGATTTCATTGTCGTAGCCCGTCTTGGATACGCTCGAGTTGCTCTGCCAGTTCCTCGGCAACCCGAGGCCCTTGCCGGCGCGCTTGACGATCAACAGATCGTCGAAGTCGAGCAGCGGATTGGCGAGCAGCGCCTCCTGGCGGAGTTTCTCCGCTTCGACGGCGAGCTCCTCGAGCGCGGCGGTGTCGCCACTCGGCACGTCCGCCAGTTCCTCTTCCAGCTCGGCGATGCGCTTGGAGAACTCGTCGCCGCGCGGGTAGCGATCGCCGAACGTCGCGCGCAGGTCGTCGACGGCGCGCCGCAGGGGTGCGAGCGACATGTTCTTTGCGAGGGTCGCGATCCGTTCACGGCGGCGGACCTTCTTGACGAGGGTGCGCGCCTCCGGCGACTTGGCATCGTTGTCCATCATCTGCGCCAGTTTGGTCGTTTCGGCGTCGGTGCCGAGAACTTCCAGCTCCACCAGGGAGGTCCAGCTATTGGCCCTGGTGGCGTTCTTGGCGGGGGCTCCCGCTTTCTGGTTGTAGGTCGGCCAGAAGCGGAACTGGACCCAGTCGACCGCTTTGGGTGTCAGCGGTTTGCCGTCCGGTGCGCGGAAGAACGTGTGGAAGCCGCCGCAGTTGTTGCCGATGACGGTCGGCCCCGTGGTGAGGTCGGGCGAGCTTGGGAACGCCGGCTTCTGTCCGGGGTTGGCCGCGTTGTTGGCGAAGCGCACTTCGAAGTCCTGGTTGACGCGGGCATCCGAGTTGAAGGTGAAGACACCGACCTGGCCGATTGGCTGGGCTTTGCCGAGATAGAAGGTGACGACGGCCGGTCTGCCGTTGAGGCCGACGCGGCCGGTGCTGACGCGAACGCCGGCCGTGCCGTCGAAGAGCATCTGTGCCGTCCCGTGGCCGCGGCCCGCGTCTTCGACCAGCTTCGCGCCTTTGCGGTGCAGGAGGTTGCCGTCCTTGAGGATCGCGATGCGCGTGCTGCATTCGCCGAAAGCGGCGTCGGTGTTGGCCCACTCCTGGGCGCGCATGACGAAGTTGGTGGCAGCCAGACCATGGCACAGGGGCAGGATGAGCGAGACCAGGCAGAAGGTTGTGACGTGGTTCTTCATTGTTCGTCCCTCGTTGTCCGCGGGGCCGCGGTTCACGTGTTATGGTCGACGGGATAGGATCGATAGAACCGAGAATATACCGTCTGCGTTGGGGGAGTGCAAGGTCGTAGGTATGTGTCGTCGGGGCTCTGACCAGGAACATTGAACATCTCTGCCGTTTCCACCCCGAATCGTTCCTTGCGCCTTTCGGCAGACGACCTGTCATCCCGAGCGCAGCGCAGCGGAGTCGAGGGATCTCGAGGCTTGCGATAACGTCCGGAGTGGTTTCCAATTCCTGAGATCCCTCGACTGCGCTGCGCTTCGCTCGGGATGACAGTTCGTCCGGTTTGCCGGTGGAGGGGGGGCTTTCTCTTTTCTGGCGATGATCCGCTCGTGCTGCTATTGTTTCACGCGAGGCTCAAGGCTGCGCCGGTGTTCACGCTGTGACAGCGGGGCCGGCGTCAAACTCGTATGTGAGGAGACGAGCGCATGCACAAAGTCGGAGTGTGTCCACGGTCCGCGATGAGCGCCGTTGTTCTTTTGTGTCTGGTTTCGTTGGGAGTTGCCCAGACAAAGGTCGTCTACGAGCCGCCGGTGACGGTCACGAATGTGTTGACCGGTGACATCTACCTCGTCGCGGGCGAGAGTCGCGCGCAGGACGGGGTGGTGGCGTTGGCGCCGGTCGGGGGGACCAATTCGTACAGCGGGCGCACCGAAGATACTCCGCGCGACGCTGCGGGCGCAGGAGGGCGTCGGTTTGCCGGCCGCCAGCCGGCTGGTCTTCAATTCGAACAACCACATCCAACCCGCCGTGTTTGAGAGCGCGGGCACGTTGCAGCGCGACATTGGGCAGTCAACCGGCGAGGTGTACTGGGCCAACGCGGGTGGCTTCTCGGCGTATGGCGGCGACTTTGCGGTGACCCTGGAGGGAGGCGCCATGATCGATTGGGGCGACGCCACAAACGGTTTCGCGGGCCGCTGGCTGATGCTGAACTCCCCCGAAGCGGATAGCCGGGTGGAGTTGACCAACCCGATCGATCTCACGACCGGCGACCGCTACCTGATGGTATTCGACAACCCCAACACCACCAGTGATGTGGCTGTTCTCTCCGGCGACATCACCGGCAGCAATCACGCCATCTGGTTCCGCAAGTACGGGGACGGCGTGCTCTGGCTGAAAGGATCGAACGATTACCACCAGGTGCAGTTGATCTACGGCGGCGCGTTGCGGGTGGATTCCGAGGACGTACTCTCGACCAACTCGACGCTGAGGTTCGAGGAGAGCAGCTGGCAGATTCAGACCGTGCTCGAGACGGCGGGGACGCTGACGAAGGACGTGGGTACGGCGGTCGAAACCAACGCGATCACGTGGGTACAGGCGGGCGGCTTTGCGGCGTTCGGGGGGCCGCTGAGCGTGAATCTCGAGAACGGCACGACTCTCGACGTGGGCGCGGCGGTCAACGGTTTCAACGGCAAGGTGCTGCAGCTCGGGTCGAGGACGGCCGATGACGTGGTGACGCTCGAGAATGACCTCGTCATGACAAATCGGGCGTTTCATGTTTGCACATTCGACAACCCGCACACGGATGCAGACCGCGCCGTGCTGGCCGGCGACATCACCCAGACGGGGTGGGGCGATTTCTGCGCGCGCGGGTGGGGCACGACTGGACATCCGCGGCATCGTCGCGCGGACGACGGCGGTGACTACATCGCACTCCCACCAGATCCAGGCCTATGGCGGCGTATACCGGGCCCGCGTCTGGGACGGGGTGGCGAAGGCCGTTGGCGGAGGGACGGCGCCATTGCCCGGTAACTGGCAACACGTGACGGGAGTCGCGGCCGACGGCGGGCAGTTGCGTCTCTACGTCAACGGTGCGGAGGAGGGGACCGCGGTCGCCATGAGTGCGATGTGGAACGGCGGCGACCGATGGCGCCTGGGCTCGGCCGACAGCAGCGGCGTGACGTTCTTCCTCGGCACGATGGACGAGGTGCGCATCGCCGACACCGTTCGTTCCGCGGACTGGATCGCGGCGAGCTACCTCAGCCAGGCGTCGAACGCGACCTTCAACAGCTACGCAACCGTCGAGGCCATGTCCCCGATCGAAAACGCGGCGGCTTCGGGGATCGCCGCGACTTCGGCCACGCTCAACGCCACACTGTACGCGTCGAACACCGCAGCAATTCTCATTATGGCCACGCCCCCTGCGACCTTGTGTCGCAGGAGCG
>CAZKRK010000330.1:0-8667 GCA_964555035.1 uncultured Victivallales bacterium
GAACCGCGAAGGGCCGGGCAACTTGGGTTGTGGGCCCCGGCCCGCCTTGTGTAGAAAGATTAGGTAGATAGATTAAGTATGCCCATCGCCTCTTGATCTATCTACCTAATCTTTCTACTTAATCTCTCTCCCCAAATCTTCCGGCCTCCCCATTCTCCTGGCGTTTCAGGCCAAAATCGGCCGCCGCCCCTTTTCGGACAGGGTCTAGCCAGAACGGTTATTTGTTGATAGTGCGGGTCTGATGGGGTAGTTTACGCCCTTTGCGTGTCAATTGACTGCGAGCAGTCGGAGAGAGTCCACGGAATGTACGAGCCGGTTTCCAGCAAGACCAGCTTTCCGGATGTCGAGGCGGAGGTGCTTCGGTTCTGGGAGGCGTCCCGCATATTCGAGAAGTCGCTTGAGCAGACCCGCGGCAAGGATGAGTACGTCTTTTACGACGGTCCTCCTTTCGCGACGGGGCTGCCGCACTATGGCCACCTTCTGGCCGGCACGATCAAGGACATTGTCCCGCGCTACCAGACGATGCGCGGCCACTTCGTGGATCGTCGTTTCGGGTGGGATTGCCATGGACTGCCGGTTGAGTACGAGGTGGAGCAGGATCTTGAGATCAGCGGCAAGTCGCAGATCGAGGAGCTGGGTGTCGACGTGTTCAACGAACGCTGCCGCGGCATCGTCTTGCGCTACACGCGGGAGTGGCGCGATATCGTGACGCGCATGGGGCGCTGGGTGGATTTCGATCGCGACTACAAAACGATGGAACCGACCTACATGGAGTCGATCTGGTGGGTCTTCAAGTCGTTGTGGGACAAAGGACTGATCTACGAGGGGCTGAAGGTCCTTCCGTACTGCCCGCGCTGTTCGACGCCGCTGTCGAACTTCGAGACCAACCAGGGCTACGAGGATGTCACCGACCCCGCCATCACGATTCGCTTCAAGCTGCTTGACGAGGAGAACGCCTACGTCCTGGCGTGGACGACAACGCCATGGACACTCCCGTCGAACATGGGACTGGCTGTCGGCGCCGACATCACTTACGTCCGCGTAGTTGACGGCGACGATGTCTACTACCTTGCCGGGGACCGCGTGCCGGCCTACTACAAGAACGACGATAGCTACGACAGCCTGACCGAGCTCGCGGGACGTGAGCTGGTCGGTAGGCGCTACGAGCCGCTGTTCCCCTACTTTGCCGACAAGTCCGAGGAGGGCGCCTTTTGCGTGGCGGCCGGCGATTTCGTTTCGACCGAAGACGGCACGGGCGTTGTGCATTGCGCACCCGGCTTTGGCGAGGACGACTACCGGCTCGGCATGCAGGTTGGCTGGCCCGGGGTGTGTCCCGTGGACGCGGAGGGTCGCTTCACGCAAGAGGTGACGGACTATGCCGGTCGCAAGGTTAAGGACGCGGACGCTGACATCGTCAGACGCCTGAAGGACGAACGCAAGCTCGTGCACCGCGGAACGGTGACTCACAGCTATCCCCATTGCTGGCGCTGCGACGAAGCGTTGATCTACCGCGGCATCTCCACCTGGTTCGTGCGCGTGGAGCAGATCAAGGAGCGCCTGCTCGAGTGCAATGCGCAGACGCATTGGGTGCCGGAGCATTTGCGCGACGGTCGGTTCGGGCGCTGGCTCGAGGGAGCGCGCGATTGGGCGATTTCGCGCAACCGCTATTGGGGTACGCCGCTGCCGATCTGGCGCAACGCAGAGAGCGGCGAAACCGTTTGCGTCGGGTCGATCGAGGAGTTGAAAGCGCTGTCCGGCGCCGGGGTCGAGGATCTGCACAAGCACCATGTCGATCGGATCGAGATTCCGTCCAAAGATGGGAACGGCGCGTTGCGTCGCGTACCGGAGGTGTTGGATTGCTGGTTCGAGAGCGGGGCGATGCCCTACGCGCAGGCGCACTATCCGTTCGAGAACAAGGAGCATTTCGAGAGCCACTTCCCGGCGGACTTCATTGCCGAGGGGTTGGACCAGACGCGCGGGTGGTTCTACACGTTGATGGTGCTCTCGACGGCCCTGTTCGAGAAGCCCGCCTTTCGGAACGTGGTGGTCAACGGGCTGGTCCTGGCCGGGGACGGCCGCAAGATGAGCAAGCGTCTCAAGAACTATCCCGATCCTGCTTACATGCTGGACAGCTATGGCGCGGACGCGCTGCGTCTCTACCTGGTCAATTCGCCGGTTGTGCGCGCCGAAGATCTGCGCTTTTCCGAGGACGGAGTGAAGCACGTCATGCGGAGCCTGCTCATTCCGCTGTGGAACGCCTACAGCTTCTTCGTGACCTACGCCAACATCGACGGGTGGAATGCAGGGGAGGCGGCGGGCGGCAATGGGGTCAACGTGCTCGACCGCTGGATTCGCAGCTCGTTGGCTACCCTGACGCGGGACGTGACCGCCGCGATGGACAACTACGAGCTGCAGAAGGCGGTGCGGCCGTTCGTGCGGTTTATCGGGGACCTGACGAACTGGTACATCCGGCGCAGCCGCAGGCGTTTTTGGAAGTCGCAGGACGACGACGACAAGTCGCAGGCATACGAGACTCTGCATCATGTGCTGCTCGAGTTCAGCAAGATCGCGGCGCCGTTTGTGCCCTTCGTAGCGGAGAACATCTATCGCAACCTGCGTGGCGACGGCATGCCGGAATCGGTGCATCTGTGTGGGTTCCCGACGCCCGACGACAGTGCGCGGGACGCCGAGCTCGAAGAGGAGATGGACCTCGTCATGACGGTGGTGCGCCTGGGACGGCTGTTGCGCACGGACAACAACCTGAAGGTGCGTCAGCCGCTGCCTGTAATGCACGTAGTCTCACATAGTGCCGCGACGCTCGAACGGGTCAGGGCACTGGAAGACATCGTGTTGGACGAATTGAACGTCAAGACCCTTGCGTATGGGGATCACGAGGTCGAACTGGCTCACCTCAAGCCCAAAGCGGATTTTCGCCGCCTGGGCCCGCGCTTCGGTCCGAAGATGAAACAGGTCGCCAAGGCCATTGCCGGGATGGATCAGGACACACTGGTGCGGTTGGCCGGCGGCGCTGGCGTCAGTCTCGAAGTTGACGGCGAGAGTGTGGAACTTGCCAGTGAGGACGTGGTCATCGAACGCATTCCGCGCGATGGCCTGGTCGTCGCTTCGGAAGGAGACCTGGTGGTAGCGCTCGAGACGCAGCTCAGCGACGGGTTGATTGCCGAGGGGCTGTCGCGCGAGTTCGTCAGCAAGGTGCAGAACATGCGCAAGGCGGCGGGGCTTGAAGTGACACAGCGGATTCGCGTCGTGTACGGTTCCGACGAGGCGTTGACGTCGGCCGTCAGCGGGTTTGCGGGATACGTTTGCTCGGAAACCCTGGCGGAGTCCTGCCAAAGCGGAGAAGTGGGCGGCGATGCCGTGGAGCTGGATATCAACGGGCACGCATGCCGGATAACGATTACTTCTGTGGAATGAGCGAGTTGATACAGAATACGCGGGAACTGAACCAGTTCATGCGGGAGAGCGCCGGGGCGGCGCTGGTTGCGATCGATACGGAATTCGTGTGGGAGCGCAGCTATTACCCGAAGCTCGGCATTGTCCAGATCGGCGTGCCGGAGCGGGAGTGCCGCCTGGTCGACGCTTTGACGGTGAAGAACCTCGGCGGCGTCCGGAATCTGCTGGAGGACACGAGCGTGATCAAGATCCTGCACGATGCGCTGCAGGACCTGGTGATTCTGCGCCGGAGCACGCGGGCGACGCCTCACAACATATTCGACACGCGAATCGCGGCGGGGTTTGCCGGTTTGGATTGCACGATTTCGCTGAGCGGGTTGGTGGAGGAACTGCTGGGAGTCAGACTCGAAAAGACGGAGACTCGCACGAATTGGTTGCAGCGTCCGCTTTCGGACGAGCAGGTGGCCTATGCCGTCAACGATGTGCGTTACCTGCCCGAGGTGTATGAACGCATCATGGAACGCGTTAAGGCGCGCGGCGTCGAAGAGTGGCTGCACGAGGAGCTGGACCAGTTCAACCATCGGGATACCTACGCCGAGCGTAGCGTGTCCGCACTTGTACAGCGTATGGGGCTTCCGCGCGGTTTCGGTCGGCGTGAGATTGCCGTGGCGTACGAGCTGGTGTCCTGGCGCGAGCGCAAGGCGAAGGAGCGCGATCGGCCTCGCGGTCATATCCTGTCGGACGCGGCTATCGTCGCCCTGGCAAACGCGAAACCCGCTTCCGGAGCTCATATGCGGGATTGTGAGGGTGTCGGCCCCGGAAAAGTGCGTCGCCACGGCGCCGAGGTTCTGCGCATGGTCCGGAAATGCATGACGCTGCCGATGCGCGACTTGCCCGACATTGAGCGCCAGGAACAGGTTGCGGGGGGGCGTGTTCGCGCCAGGGAGATCCAGAAGCTCATTCGCGATCGCAGCAATGAACGCGGGATAGATCCCAAACTGGTTGCTTCGCGCGCGGACATCATGCGTCTGCTGGCGTGCAAGGACCCCGAGCCCGAGCTGCACGGGCTTCTGCGGGGATGGAGAAAGGAGCTTCTGGGGGACGCTTTTGTCAGTCTCCTGGAGCCGGAGAAATGATCGCCCGCTGGTCTTCCGCTCCTGTCGTTGTTCCGCGTTCCGGACACTGTATCTCCCGGCGCGACATCGACCCGGACGCGCTCAAGGTCATGCGGCGCCTGAACCGCTGCGGTCACAAGGCGTACCTGGTGGGTGGAGGAGTGCGCGACCTGTTGCTCGGCCGTACTCCGAAGGACTTCGACATCAGCACCGATGCCCATCCGAACCGCATCAAGAAGCTCTTCAGGAACTGTTTTCTCATCGGGCGCCGTTTCAGGCTCGCACACATCCGTTTTGGCGACAAGGTTATCGAAACCAGCACGTTCCGGCGGAAGCCCGAACCGGTGGACGCGACGGACGAAGAAGAAAAGGTCCTCTACCAACATCGCGACAACACGTTCGGTACTCCGGAGGAAGATGCGAAGCGGCGCGACTTCACCGTCAACGGGTTGTTCTACGATCTGGCGACTTTCGACCTGATCGACCATGTCGGCGGTCTGAAGGACCTCAAGCGGAAGGTGATCCGGGCGATCGGCGACCCCGATGTGCGGTTTCGCGAGGATCCGGTGCGCATGTTGCGTGCTATCCGTTTCGCGTCGCGACTGGGTTTCAGTATCGAGCGCCGAACGCTCAGGGCCCTGAAGAAGCATGCGGCCGAGATCACGCGCGCCT
This sequence comes from uncultured Victivallales bacterium, assembly GCA_964555035.1. Classification (GTDB taxonomy): domain Bacteria; phylum Verrucomicrobiota; class Kiritimatiellia; order UBA8416; family CAYOBW01; genus CAZKRK01. The sequence goes on from CAZKRK010000330.1 coordinate 5,199, forward strand.
CCGCGCCCCGTCTCTACGAGGAGATCGGCCGTTTGTTCGCCTACCGCTCGGGCGCCGGGGCTTTCCGGCTGCTGTTCGACACAGGAATGATGGCGTATCTCCTGCCCGAGCTGGACGACTTCGTGCGCAAGGGGGGTGGGGGAGCATACACGTTGTGGGACTACCTGGCTGCGCTTGACCGTTGTGAGGCCGCCGGCGACACGCCATCGCCGACACTGGCGCTTGCGACACTGTTCTATGCGCCTTTCCGTGCGGCCCTGGAGGAGGCAAGCCGGGACGGAGACGACGTGGTTCCGCAGTTCGTGGCGCGCGATCTGCTGGGCCCCGTGGCGGCGCGATTCGGGATTCCGCGCTGGCAGACCTACCGCGTGATACGCTTACTCGACTCGCAGCGCCGCTTCGAAGGATGGCGCAAAGGACGTTTTTCGAAGCGTCGTTTCGTGGCGCACGAGGGATTTGCCGAAGCGGCCACCCTCTACGAGCTGCACCTGGAAGTCATCGGGCGCGAGGTAACCTCGTTCCCCTGGCGCGAGCTGGAGCGGCAGGTGGCGGGCGAGCAACGCAAAGACGACAACCGCGAACGCAAACCGGAGCGTTCCCGCCGCGGGCGCGGCGGGCGCCCTCCCCGGCGCCGCGGCCGACGACGGCGGGATGGAGGCGGTCCTCCAACATCGTCGGCCTAGCCGGAAACTCGAAGACGGTAGTTTGCCTGTCCTCCGGCCCTTGTCCCTCCCGCCCTGTGTTTTGGAACAGGAAGGCAGCGGAGGAAGCGAAGGCTCGGGTTCTGCTGCACTTTGCTGTCTTTGCTTCCTTTCTGATCAACTCCTGCCGGTCATCCCGAGCGTAGCGTAGCGGAGTCGAGGGATCTCGAGAGCTGCAATCACGTCGGACGTGGTTTCCAAGTCCTGAGATCCCTCGTTTACGCCCACCGCGTCCTTTATGCGTTGCAACGTGTCGGATCCTGATGCATGCTACTGCAAGAGAAGAAGAGGAGGACTATGACTGTGAATGCCAAATCAGATTGGCTTGTCACGCGGCGTGACGTGCTTGAGGCGACCGGACTGGTCGTGGCGGGGCTTGCTGCGCGCGCCAGGTTTGCCCGCGGGGACGATGCGGCGCGCGCGGAGGTGGTGCGCTTTGGGATCGTGGCCGACGCGCACTATGCCGACAGGAAACCCGGCGGAATCCGGCATTACCGGGAATCCCTGATCAAGATGAAGGAGTGCGTTCAACTCATGAACGACAGAGACGTCGGTTTCCTGGTCGAGCTTGGCGATTTCAAGGACGAGAGCAGTCGCCCGCGGGAAGAGACGACCCTGAAGTACCTGGAGACAATTGAGAGTGTGTTTGCGCGCTTCAAGGGCAGGTGTTGCCACGTTCTGGGCAACCACGATCTGGACAGCATCTCCAAGCCGCAGTTTCAGTCTCGCGTCACGAACACGGGGATTGCGAAGGACGCGACGTACTACTCTTTCGATTTGAGCGGGACGCATTTCATCGTGCTCGACGCCAACTACAAGAGTGACGGCGCCGACTTCGACCATGGCAACTTCAATTGGACGGAGACGAACATCCCGGGCGAGCAGTTGCGGTGGCTCAAGAAGGATCTGGCCGCGGCGTCCGGACCCGCGGTCGTGTTCGTGCACCAGCAGCTTGACGGCGAAGGAAATCACACGGTCGACAACGCGCCGGAGGTTCGCCGTGTACTCGAGGCGAGCCGCCGCGTTCTGGCGGTGTTCCAGGGACACAACCATCGGGGTGGCTACAGCTGCATCGGCGGGATTCACTACTACACGCTGAAGGCTATGGTTGACGGGACAGGTGCGGAGAGCAGCTCCTACGCAGTTGTCGAGTTACACGACGGCGGTCGTATTGTCGTCACGGGTTACCGCAAAGCGGCGAGTCGGACGATGGGCGGGGCGTAGGACCGTTCCGGCGTTGCCGTAAAGAGCAGGCAGTCGAAGCTGACGCGGTGGAAGCGGCGGCGGTTGGCGAGGAACCGGCAGGCAACGTACTCCTGATGCTGGAGGCGGAGGCCGTGTTCGGCCAGGGCCGAGGGAATCTGATCGACGGCGTATTTCTCGCTTTCGTCCTCGAAGGCGTATCCGAGGGGTCCGAAATGCACGAAGCGCCCGTGCGGTTGCAGGACGCGACGGACCTCCGGGATGAAGCGGGAAAACGGGACCAGGTCCGAGAAGTAGAGCGAGAAGACTGCGTCGAACTGGTTGTCAGCGTAAGGGATGCGAGTGGCGTCGGCGATGACGTAGCGGCAATCGCCGCGAGAGGCGTCGCGCCGGCAGGTGACCCGTTCGGCTTCGTCTTCGGCGCGGTAGAAGTTTCCCCCCAGGAGATTGTACACGTCGAAGGATTGCTCGCGGTCGAGCAGCGTTGCCGCAAGCCCCAGGGGCAGGCACAGGTCCAGCCCGGCAACGAACGGATACTCGAGGGCAAGGTCCGCTGTCATTCGGCCGGCTCCGGCACCCAGCACGAGTGCGTTGCGGGGCGTGCAATCGCGGACGGCGCCCATGACGGCTTCGCGCATAATTGCCAGTTCCTCCTCGGCCTCGGGCGATCCTCCCCAGTCCCGGCGCAGGCTTCCGAAGAGGTCCGATGCCGGTGCGGGAACGTATGCGTCCAGCTCGTTCGATACCGGGGGAACCGCCTGTTCGAGGCGCCCCATAAATGTGGCGTTGTGATCCAGGCCGTCGGCGATTGCGTTCAGGGTGTCGCTACGGATCCCTTCGGTGTTCGCGTGGGCACGGTACCGCTCGCCTATCTGCCTGGTTGTGGCCGCGAACTGCTGGATGACGGCGCGTTCGCCGGTGAGATAGCGGACGGGGTCGCGGACGAGGACGGGCAGTGTGTCGAGCAGTATGGGAAAGGTCAGCTTGCAGCCGGGGCACACATGTTCGGCCGGGGAGGGCGCCGGCAGGGGTGTGCGGCAGGCGGGGCAGCAAAGGACCGGCGGGTGTTGGCACTCGCGACAGGGCTTCATCGTTTCTTCCCGGTCTGCACGTCCAGCGACTTCTTCGACCACTCGATCAGTTCGTCCGGTTCCTCCAGCACGTCGGGCGGCACTTCGTAGTATGACATGGACGTGGGTTTGTCGGGGTAGGGTTTGAAAGGCGACGAGTCGGCCTGTACGAAGTCGTTGCGGTTGGAGTCGTCGACTTTGAGGTAGGCCACGTCGTCGGCGATCAGTGCGAACATCTTACCGTCGCGGTAGAGCCCGGCGCCGCCGAACATCTTGCGGGCCGAGACATCGCCCCAGGCCGAGAGCTGGTCCAGAACGTATTCGAGGAACTCGTTCGAGATAGGCATGCGGGTATGACAGCATAACGGCTGAAGGGATGCAAGCCGTGCGAGTCGGACCGCTGTTCGCCTGGTACGAAGCCGGGATGGCGTTGACCACAACTTCGGCGCGGTCCTTGGGCCCCCCCGGCAGACGACCTGTCATCCCGAGCGCAGC
>CAZKRK010000331.1:0-8614 GCA_964555035.1 uncultured Victivallales bacterium
CCTGCGCCCTCCGGTGCGGCCGGCAACGGCCGCACTCTACGGACGCTCTACGAAGGGCGGGCCGTCGCGCGATGCTCGCGGAGGTCTGTCCCCCCGCCGTGGTCCCCCCGCCGTGCCGGCCGAGATTTCATCTTGCCAAGGAACCTGCCGCTGTCGTATACATCACTGCGTCTTCAGGACCGGGTGATCCGTTGGAGGAGAAATACCGACGGAAATTCCCGACCGGCGGTGACAGTCCGCGACTCCCCGGTGGTCTACCGGGGACTGACACGGTGCAATCCCGTGGCCGACAGTAGAGTCTGGATGGAAGAGGACTGAATCCGATGTTTGGCGGCTGTGATGCGCCCGGAAGAGTTCTCTTTCGGGTGTTTTTTTGTTGTGTTTGAGGTCTGAGATGTTCGATCCGATCGAAGAAGTGATTGCCGATTTTGCCGACGGCAAGCTCGTAGTCGTTACCGATGACGAGAATAGAGAGAACGAGGGCGACCTCATCGTCGCTGCCGAAAAGGCGGACGACCAGGCGGTCAACTTCATGGCCCGCTATGGCCGGGGGTTGATCTGCGTGGCCCTGACCGGGCAGCGACTGAAAGCGCTCGGCATAACGCGTATGGCGACGCGCGGAGAGGGGGACTCCTTTCGAACGGCGTTCATGGAATCCGTCGACGCGGCGGCCAACATCACGACCGGCATCAGCGCGCATGACCGGGCCGAGACAATTCGGGTTCTCATCGACGACGAAGCCACGCGCGACGACCTCGTCAGCCCCGGGCACACTTTTCCCCTGGAGGGACAGCCCGGCGGCGTCCTGCGCCGGGCCGGCCACACGGAAGCGTCGATCGACCTGGCGCGGCTGGCCGGGCTCAAACCCGCGGGGGTGATCTGCGAAGTCCTGCGCGACGACGGGAAGATGGCCCGCCTGCCGGAGTTGCGCGAGTTTGCCGGGACCCACGGTCTCAAGATGACGTCGGTCGCGGAGCTGATCGCGTACCGGCGGCGCACCGAGAAGCTGGTCGAATTCGTACGTGCCATCGGGTTCCCGACCGAATACGGGGAATTCGAACTGCGGCTCTATGAATCGCTCACGGATGGTGAGCATCACGTGGCCCTGGTGAGGGGAGATGTGGCGCCCGGCGAGCCGCCCGTACTGGTACGGGTACATAGCGAGTGTCTCACGGGTGACGTATTTCACTCGTCACGCTGCGACTGTGGCAATCAGCTTCACCGGGCCATGAGCATCATCGCGCGAGAGGGTAGGGGAGTCATTCTGTACATGCGGCAGGAGGGACGGGGCATCGGCCTGGCGAACAAGATACACGCCTACCAGCTACAGGACGACGGCATGGACACCGTTGAGGCCAACGAGCACCTTGGCTTCGAGGCCGACCTGCGCGACTATGGGATCGGGGCCCAGATCCTGTGCGAGCTCGGACTGCACGAGATTCGGCTCATGACCAACAACCCCAGAAAGATCATCGGCCTGGAAGGATACGGCTTAAAGATTGTCGAGCGCGTGCCGGTCGTCAGCACGCCGACGGAACACAACGAACGCTATCTGAAAACCAAGAAGGAACGCCTGGGACACATGTTGTGATCCCGCCGGTTCGCGAACCGCCACAGGAAGGAGAGCAACACATGAGCTACAGAGAACTTTCCGCCAACCTGAACGCCGAAGGTCTGACATTCGGCATTGTTGTCAGTCGTTTCAACGACTTTTTCACGAAGCAGCTCGTAGGCGGCGCTGTCGACGGTCTTGTGCGGCACGGCGCGCGCGAAGAGGATATCACGGTGGCGTGGTGCCCCGGCGCCAACGAAGTGCCCCTTGTTGTCGGTCAGATTGTCGCCACGGGCAAGTACGATGCCGTGATCGCCCTCGGCGCCGTGGTGCAAGGCGCCACCCCGCACGCCGACCTGATCAACTCCCAGGTCGCCCGCACCCTGGCGAAAATTGCGATGGACTCGGGCACCCCCGTCATCAACGGTGTCGTCTGCGCCAACAACCTCGAACAGGCGATCGAACGCTGCGGCACCAAGGCGGGCAACAAGGGGTGGGGCGCGGCCCAGGCCGCAATTGAGATGGCAAACCTTTACAAGCTGGCGGCGGATGCCTAGAGTACTCCCCCGTAAATGCGCCGGTAAGCTCTGCGTGCCGGCTCGCGGGGACGCTCGCCCGCCATGATGTTGTGCCGACGGTGAATTGTGGATGTGGAGGGCGAGCGTCCTCGCGAGCCGGAAGCGAGTTTCCAGACTACCGAGAATACGATGGTTGCTGACACACGGAATACGGGATCGTCGCGGCGGGAAGCGCGTGAGATGATTCTCCAACTTCTCTTTCAGTTGGACCTCAATCCGCACGAGCTCGAGCAGGCCCTGGCCGACTTCTGGGAGCGCAACGCCTGCACCGCCAAGGTGCGCGCCTTTGTCGAAGAAGTCGTCAGTGGCGTCGAGGATCACAAGACCGAAATCGACGACATAATCCGCCGCCTGGCGGAGAACTGGGACATCGCCCGCATGGGAGTGATCGATCGCAACGTGCTGCGTATGGCGCTGTACGAGATGCACTTTCGCACGGATATCCCGCCGGTTGTAACCATCAACGAGGCCGTTGATGTCGCCAAGTATTTCAGCAACTCGGAATCGGGCCGTTTCGTAAACGGTGTTCTCGATCGAGCACGAAAGGAGCTGGGCCGTCCCCCCCGGACGACCGCGCAAACGGGAGAGCTTGCCCGTACGCCATGACTGCCCTTTGCCGGCGTTCATGGCGGGAAGGATAGCTGCTGGTGACAGTAGAGAGCCATGAACGTGACGAGAGGATGATGGCGCGCGCGTTGCGCCTGGCGTGGCGGGGTGCGGGACGGACGCGGCCCAACCCGCCGGTGGGCGCCGTCGTCGTCAAGGACGACGCCGTGGTGGGGGAGGGGCGCCATCGACGGGCCGGCTCGCCGCACGCTGAGGTTCACGCCCTGCAGGCCGCCGGCGAACATGCCGAAAACGCCTGCCTGTACGTCACACTGGAACCGTGCTCCACGCACGGTCGTACTCCGCCCTGTACGGACCTGGTTGTTCGCAGCGGCATCCGGCGCGCGGTAGTTGCCGTCCGAGACCCGAATCCGCGTCATGCGGGACGCGGCATCCGCATCCTCCGCAACGCCGGAATTGAGGTCATCCAGGGCGTCGGGCGCGAAGAAGCCAAACGCCTGCTTGCCCCGTTCGCGAAGTGGGTCACGACCGGCAGACCTTTCGTAACCCTCAAGATGGCCATGACGCTGGACGGCCGCATCGCCGACCGCGGCGGACGCTCAAAGTGGATTACCGGTCCGTCCGCCCGCGCGTCCGTCCAGGAATTGCGCCGACGGGCCGATGTCGTCATGGTCGGCATCAACACCATCCTGGCCGACGACTCCTCGCTGCTCGTGCGCAAGGGCCGGGGACGGCAAACCGGGTTTCGGGTCGTGGTCGACTCGAAAGGGCGCATTCCATTGAGCGCCCGGGTCCTCAACGACGGCTGTGCGGGCCGGACAATCGTTGCCACTACACGTCAGTGTCCGGTTGCCAAGTGTGAGGCAATTCGCGACACCGGCGCCGACGTCCGGGTGTTGCGGCAAGCGAGCGGTCGCGTCAGCCTGAGCGCGCTTCTGCAGCGACTCGGACGCGAAGGCATGCTGCAGGTTTTGTGCGAGGGGGGCGGCGAGCTAGCGGCTGCCCTGGTGGCGCGCGGTTGTGTGGACGAATACGTATTCTATGTCGCTCCGAAACTGCTCGGCGCAGACGGGGCTCCGGTTGTCGCGAACCTGGGCGTCACCCTGCGGGACGCTCCTGAACTCAAGTTCTGCTCGTGTGAGCGCATCGGAGATGACTTCATTTTGAGTGCGGTACCGGCGGGGAGGTGAACACGTGTTTACGGGATTGATAGAACGGGTCGGCAGCCTGATCGACCTCAAACGCAACGCTGGGGCAGGGGAGATAACGATAGCCCACGACCCGTGGGGATCGCCGCTCGCCTACGGAGAAAGCGTGGCGGTCAACGGCGCATGCCTGACCGTCGCGCGTTGCAGTGCGGAGCGGTTCACGTGCGATGTGCTGGGCGAAACCCTGGCGCGCACCAACCTTGGCGAGCTGGCCGCGGGAGCCCCCGTGAACCTGGAGCGGGCGTTGCCCGCCACGGGACGTTTTGGTGGACACATCGTACAGGGCCACGTCGACGGTGTAGGCGCCCTGGTGGCGCGTGAGCCCCTGGGACGCGACTGGCTCCTGAGGGTGCGGTGCGCCGACAAACTGACCGCGGAGATGGTGCTCAAGGGTTCCGTTACGTTGAACGGAGTCAGCCTGACGCTCACCGCTGTGAGCGCAACGGAATTCGAAGTGAACGTGATTCCGGTTACGTGCAGCGGGACGAATCTGGGCGCCCTGACGGTAGGCGCGCCCATCAATGTTGAAACGGACATACTGGCGAAATACGTCAGGAAGCTCTCTGCTCAGGCGGAGTCAGAGCTAGGCATGGAGGACCTGCGACGGGCGGGGTTCTGTTGAGGGTTGATGGAGAAGCGATGCGTTGACATGGATTGGACGGTTGGGATACGGTGACGGTTCAGAAAGCACGAAAGAGGGTAAGAGGAACGTGAGCGAAATAGAAAAACTTCTGCAGGTCCAGGAGTTGGATGTTCAACTCAAGGAAATGGAGCGGGAGCTGACGGATATTCCGGCCCGCAAACAGGAAGAAGAGGATCGCCTGAAGAACCACAAGGCGGCGCTTGCCGAGGCGCAAGAGGGGCTGAAGAGACTGCAGGCCGAACTGAGAGAGAACGAGAACGAAGGCGGCTCGCTCGAAGAGAAGATCGCGAAGCTGCGTACGCAGCAGATGCAGCTCAAGACGAACAAAGAGTTCAAGGCGATGGAGATGGAGATCGACGCCGTCAAGGCCCAGATCACCCGTCTTGAAGACGGCGAACTGGAGTTGATGGAGCAGATCGAAGTGGCGCAGGCGGATGTTGCCCAACGTGGGAGCGATCTCAAGGAAGAAGAGGCTGCTGTCCAGGAAGACATCAAGGTGCTCGACGAACGCATCGCGGGCATTGAGTGCGATGTCGCGGCGCTGCGTGAACGCAGGCAGTCGATGACGGAACCCGTGAATCCGGAATGGCTGCAGCAATACGAGCGACTGAACACGCGAAGGAATCCGGCAATGGTCGCGGTAAACGATGGAATATGCGGTGGATGTCATCTCCAGCTTCCGCCTTACATAATCAACGACACGAAGAAAGCTGACCTGTTGGTGGCTTGTCCGTTCTGCGGACGCATCGTGTATTGACATTTTTTGGAGTGGTTGGTGGCGGCGATCGGTCGCTCTGTCTGAACCAGGCAGGGAGGAAAGTCCGGACTCCACAGGGCAGGATGTCCCGGCGTAGTGCTGGGAGGCTCCCCGTTGAAGCGGGGGGGATGGAAAGTGCCACAGAAAAGATACCGCCTGGCGCCGGGGCGTTCTGCGCGCCGTGCCGGGTAAGGGTGAAAAGGTGGTGTAAGAGACCACCGGGTTGAACCGTAAGGAACGACCGCATGGTAAACCCCATCCGGAGCAAGATCAAATAGGAGACGAGAAGCGGCCCGCTTCGTCCCGCCTTCGGGCGGGGATTAGTTTCGGGTTGATCGCGTTAGATAAATGACCGATATCCGCTACGGCGGTGAAACAGAATCCGGCTTATGTCCGCCACCAACCACACCTTTGTCCGCCGCCTGGCCTGCATGATGCCGCTTGTCGGCGTCGTGCTCGCAATCCCCGCGGTCAGGCGAGCCATGCAACTGCCCGAGTGCGAGGTAAAGCAGCCGAAGGCGGTATCCCTCACGTGGCCGGCGACGATTCCATGCGACCTGGATTGGGAACTCATTCAGCATCGCGGCGGCGGTGTGGCTCCACGAAGCCTGGGAACTCTCGCGAAGCGCTTCAGGCTTGCCGGGACATTCATCGTAATCGACACCGACGTTCGGAAGGCGATCCTTGACGACCTGGCCAAAGGCGGCGTCCAGCTCATAGTGGGGGAGGGGGCCCCTATCGAGGGCGGGGTGGAGGTGGTGCGCATTCTGCAGAGGCAGGTGACACTGCGGGGACCGGGCGGGGAGGAGCACCTGTGGCTGAGCTTCTCCAATCAGCTCGCCAAGGCGTCACACCAGGGAACGGCGGGTACCGGCACGGAGGGGACAGACGTCGCGCAGGATGCGGGCTACAACGAATTCGGCGGCAAGCGTGTCGGCGAGAACCGGTGGTTGTTTCGGCGTGAAGTCCTCGAAGAGTACTATCAGGAGTTGCTGGACGAACCTGACCGGTTGCTGCGAGTCTTCGATTCGCTGAAACCGGTCTGGACTCCGGACCGGCAAATCAATGGCTACCGGCTTGGTGTTGAAGGCGAGGGCGACTTTTTCGCCGCGGTCGGTCTCCAGGAGGGCGACCATGTCCTCGCGGTGAACCAGATGAAGATGACCAATCGCCGTCGTGCCGAACACTTCATTCGCGAGTTCGTCAACAGACGAGCATCCGCCTTCGTGCTGGACATCGAACGCAAGGGCAAGAAAGAGAAGCTGATCTACCAGGTACGGTAGACCGGTTGCTCCGGAATCCTCACCACTTCACTTCGCTTTATCTTCGTGGCATAACCCAGGGATTTTGGCACAGAACACAAGATATTGTGCCCCCACCCTCACGCCAGTAGACATAAGATACGTTATGCGACGTGGTGTATGCTTTGAAGAAAGCGCTTGATTTGCAGTAGCTTGGGTGCGTTGACAACCTGCGAGCGAAACGCTTCAGCTCTCGCCTTGGCTGTGCCGCCTCGACTGTCTCAGGGGCGGCGCAGGAGCACCGCCCTACGTAGCTGACTACTTTGTCAGGCCCCAGCGTGGCGTGCGTGTGACGGGATAGAACGGCCAGTACACGGCGAAGGCGGGACCGACAAGGTTACTGGATGGCACAGCGCCCCAGTAGCGTCCGTCGCGGCTGTTGCGGGTGTTGTCGCCCAGGGCGTAGTACTCGTCTTCGCCAAGCTCAATCGGCTGATTCGACGAGAGTACTCGTCCGGCCAAGGTATAGCCATCGTAGCCCTCGTCGCATTCGGCGACGCGGCGGATGCCTTCGGGCGTGACAACCTCTTCGCCATTCACGATCAGTGACGGCGGGCGTATATGGAGTGTCTCTTCCGGCATCCCGACCATGCGTTTGATGTAGTGGGTTGAGATCGGCTCCCCGTCCTTGTCCGCCGCTAGACTGGCTTCAAGATCGGTTATGCCGCGCGTCCCGAAGACCATGATGTCTCCGCGCTTGGCCTTCAGAAAATTCCAGCGGACTTTGTCAACAAAAACGTGATCTCCCGCGGTGCGGCTTCCCGCCCAGAGGACCGTCCCTTTCTCGACGTAGTCGTTGGGTCCATAGCCCGAGCTCCGAATCCTCCCGGTTGGGCTCAACGCACTTCTGGGAATGCGATACTTGCGACCCGAAACCGTAAAGAACACGTCGGCCGGGTAGGCTGGACTTCCCTGCACCGGAGGCGAAAGATACCCGCTTCTAGCGACCTTGACCTGGCGATACCACTCCCCGGTGACGAACCACTTGACCGGCTTGACGGGCATGCGATCGTGCCACAGCGGTTCGGCGCGGTCCACGGCGGTGATTCCGTATAGCGACGGCTGCATTGAGCCGGTCGGTATTTTGAAGGGTTGTATGAAATAGGTTCTCACCCCCATTGCCACTGCAATGGCAACAGCGAGTACTTCGACGTTCTCGCGCAGGCCGGGCATGCCGCGGCGCGGAGTGAGATCGTGAACCCGCGATAGAAGTCGCTCCGCACTGTCTTCGATCGTCTTTGTCTCGCCGCGGCGCTTGAGCGTCTGCCGCAGGTCCGTCTCGAGTGCGCACAGCCCGGTGACATCGCGCTCGGCCATGAGGTCCTCGCGCATGTGTCGCAGATGCTTGGCGTGACGCAGCACCTCTTCAGCGTTCTTGCGAACGCGCCTTGCCTGGAAGAATGTCTTCACCATCTTTCTAGCTCCCCTGCCCTGTTCGCAGTACAGATATGAAAGCCTTCTGCGGCACGCTTACCTTGCCGAACTGCTTCATACGTTTCTTGCCGGCCTTCTGTTTCTCAAGCACCTTGCGCTTGCGGGTAATATCCCCGCCGTAGAGTTTCGCCGTGACATCCTTACGGTACGCGCGGATCGTCTCGCGTGCAATAATCGTTCGATTCAACGCGGCCTGTATCGGCACGGGAAACATGTGGGGCGGAATGGCATCTTTCAGCGCCTTGCATATCTGGCGGCCGCGAGCGACGGCCTTTTCACGGTGCACCAGCGTTGAGAACGCGTCGACCGGCTCCGCGTTGAGCAGGATGTCCATGCGGACAATGTCGCCGGCGGCGTAACCGGCATGATCGTAGTCCATCGAGGCATAGCCGCGGCTGATGCTCTTGAGGAGGTCATGGAAGTCCGTCAGGATCTCGTTCAGCGGCAGCGAGCAGGTCAGCATGACGCGCGACGTATCGATCGAATCGGTCGTGGTCACCTCTCCGCGCCTGTCCATCACCAGGCGCATGATGTCGCCGATGTGCTCGTTGAGGCAGATGATGAACGCCTTGAT
>CAZKRK010000332.1:0-8561 GCA_964555035.1 uncultured Victivallales bacterium
CCCACCCCCCTGTCATCCCTGGAATGTCTCGCCAAACCCGCGACAATGTCCTAGCCTACCTACTCGACAGCGATTGAGGAGATTCCCAATGAGCACATTCCCTGACATTCGCCTGCGCCGGTTGCGGCGGACGGAATCGTTGCGCCGGATGCTGGACATGCCTCTGCCGGGGCCGGAGAAGTTCGTCTGGCCGGTGTTTGTGACCGAGGGCAGCGGCAGGCGTGAGCCGATAGAGGCCATGCCGGGGCAGTTCCGGCTGAGTGTGGACAACCTGTTGGGCGATCTTGAACCCGTGGCGGCGTCCGGCATCGGCGGTATCCTGGTTTTCGGGTTGGCGGAGGATGACGCCAAAGACGACGTCGGCAGCTACGCGTTCAATGACGGCGGGGCTGTTCAGAATGCGATTCGCGAAGTGAAACAGGCATACCCGGACCTGGTGGTCATGTCGGATGTCTGCGTGTGCGCCTATACATCGCATGGGCATTGTGGTCCGCTGGCCGATAGCGGCGACGTGGACAACGACGCCGCCAACGAGGTCCTGGCAAAGATGGCGGTGTCGCACGCTGCCGCGGGGGCTGACGTCGTGGCCCCGAGCGCGATGATGGATGGACAGGTCAGGGCAATCAGGGATGCACTGAGCGCGGCCGGTCTCAAGGACACGCTGCTGATGAGCTACTCCACCAAGTTCGCTTCGGCCATGTATGGACCGTTCAGAGACGCCGAGAAGTCGGCGCCCCGGAAAGGGGATCGGCGCGGCTACCAGGCGTCCTATGCGAATCTACGGGTGGCGTTGCGCGAATCCGAGCTGGACGAAGAGGAAGGCGCCGACATCCTTATGGTGAAGCCTTCCCTGTTCTATCTCGACGTGCTCGCGCGCATGCGCGAGCAGACGGACCTGCCGATCGCGGCGTACAACGTCAGCGGCGAGTACTCCATGCTGATCGCGGCGGCCGACAGAGGGTGGGGGGACCTGCGGGGAATGGTGAGGGAGTCGATCGCGGCCATGGCGCGCGCCGGTGCGGACATCTTCCTTTCCTACTGGGCCAACCAGTACGATTCGCTTCTTGGAACAGTCTGAAAGGAACGAATGGCATGAGTTCGAAGGAGTTGTTCGAGCGGGCGAAGGCGGTGATTCCGGGTGGGGTGAACAGCCCCGTGCGTGCATTCAACGCGGTTGGCGGCGATCCGGTGTACATTGTCAGCGGCCGCGGCGCCCGCATGGAGACCGCGGACGGGATGGAGCTGGTGGACTTCTGCGGGTCGTGGGGTCCGCTCATCCTGGGACATGCGCGCGAGGAGATCGTGGCGGCAGTTTCCGAAGCCGCGGCAGCCGGCACGAGTTTCGGCACAAACTCGCCGCGCGAGGTCGAGTTTGCGGAGACGCTGTGCGAGTGCGTTCCCTACATGGATATGGTCAGGTTGGTCAGCTCGGGGACGGAGGCTGTAATGACCGCGCTGCGGTTGGCGCGCGGGTACACCGGGCGGCGCAAGATCGTCAAGTTCGACGGTTGTTATCACGGCCATGCCGACTACCTGCTGGTATCGGCAGGCAGTGGTCTCCTGACCGGCGGGATCTCGTCTTCGGCAGGTGTTTCACCCGCCGCGGCAGCCGAGGTGCTCGTTTGTCCGTACAACGATGTTGAAGCCGTACGCCGGGTTGTAGCGGAGCAGGGAGACGAGCTGGCGGCCATCGTTGTCGAACCGGTCGCCGGCAACATGGGGTTGGTGCCGCCGGCGGATGGCTTTTTGCAGGGATTGCGCGACGCTACCGATGAGTGCGGCGCCCTTCTGATACTGGACGAGGTCATAACCGGGTTTCGTTTCGGGCCGACGACCTACGGTACGCTGTGCGGTGTCACGCCCGATCTGACTACGCTGGGCAAGATCGTCGGCGGCGGCATGCCGATCGGGGCGGTAGGCGGGCGTTCGGAGGTGATGCGGCGGCTGGCGCCGTTGGGTGATGTCTACCAGGCCGGCACACTCAGCGGCAATCCCGTGGCGGTGGCGGCGGGTATGACGATGCTGAAGCTGTTGCTGAGGGAAAATCCCTATGCGGCGATGGCCGAGCTCGGCACAAGACTGACCGCGGGGATAAACGCGATTGCCGACACCGAGGGCGTCGACATGCACTGCGCGGGTAAAGATGGAGTGTTCACACCGTTCTTCACCCGGGAGGCAGTGACGGACCTTGCTTCGGCGAAGCGTTCGGACACCGCGGCGCACGCGGCATTCTTCCACGGCATGCTGGAACGCGGATTCTACCTGCCGCCTTCGCAGTTTGAGCTCGGGTTCGTTTCCGCCGCGCACACCGCCGAGGATATCGACGCGTTTGTCAGTGCCGCGGCCGAGGTGCTGGGGTAAGCGATCGGGGTGGGGGGTCTCCTTCCACCCCTCTCTCGTAATCTCCCGCGAAAGAGTAGGAGAGTGAGTAGGGGGCGGGATCGGGTCTTTTTGGTCAGCAACGCCACAAGGCGCATGGCGTCTTGGACAACTCGGCAGGAAACCCGCACCCCCGCCCTGTCATCCCGAGCGCAGCGGAGCGGAGTCGAGGGATCTCGGGAATTTGGAACCACTCCGGACGTGCTTGGCAGTACTCGAGATCCCTCGACTCCGCTACGCTGCGCTCGGGATGACAGGGCCGGGGTGAACTTTCCGGTCAGCCACTGGCCCCGCCCCTGCATTCCCCCTACGGCATCACAAACTCATGCTCGGGATGTTTGACCGTCAGGACGGGGCAGGGGGCCTTTCTGACCAGTTTCTCGGCCACGCTGCCGATGAGAGCGTGAGCCAGTCCCGAGCGTCCGTGTGTTCCCGCGACGATCAGGTCGATTTCCGCCGATTTGGCGGCCTGAACGATGGCCAGCCAGGGCACGCCCGACGCTACGTGATAGGTCACGTTGTGGTACTGCTTGGATGCCTCCTCGGCAACGGCCTGAAGATGCTCGCGGCAGGTTGCCTGGAATTGCTCCAGAGTTTCCACCGACAGAACCGGGGCTTGAATCACCCCGTCATAGGCGGCGGTCGGCGGTTCGACAACGTGCAGAAGTTGCAGCTCCGCTTCGTATGCCTCCGACAGTGCCAGCGCGTATTGCATGGCGTGGTCGGAGCAGTCGGAAAAGTCCACGGGGCACAGAATTTTGGTGATGCAGATCTTCATCGTAGCACCTCCTTGGGTTACGGTTCTCCGAAAGGAAACGAGCGTCCTCTGCCATGTGATATGTTACGTTCCCCTTTCCACTACTGAGTATACATCTTTGCGTGGCGGCGGCAAGGGTAGATTCGGGGGGGTGAGCCGATTGCGCTGTCGCGCGATCGGCTTGGAGTGGTGGAGTGGTGGAGTGGTGGAGTGATGGAGTGGTGGAGTGGTGGAGTGGTGGAGTGGTGGAGTGATGGAGTGATGGAGTGGTGGAGTGGTGGGAACGCACCGTTTTTCCGGACCAGTGTCCAGGACAACGTGCATTTCCGCAGGCGTGCTACATGTTTATTGGGTGTCTTTCTACCGCTTGTGGAAGTCCTGCGTGCCGTTGTTACGTCTCGGTTCCCGCGTGGCAGCGTATCTTCCAAGTCCCAACACTCCACCAGTCCAGCACTCCATGCCGTTTGCGCGGCAGCGCAAACGGCCACTTCCTCTTGAGCAAGAAGCGCTCCGCGTATACAGTCATCCCTTTCAGTGAGGTGATCCATGAAGAGTTGTTTGCTGCTGTTCTCCCTCTTTCTGATGACGGCCGCCGGTTTCGCGGATGAGGCGTCCGACCTTATCGCCGCGCTCGGCGACGCCGATGCGGCCGTGCGGCGAGAAGCCGCCAGAAGCCTGGGAACGCTCAGGGACGCGCGCGCTGTCAAGCCGCTCATCAAGGCGCTGCGGGACAAGGATGTCAACGTGCGTTTCTATGCCGCCTACGCGTTCGGAGAGCTCAAGGATCCGAGCTCGGCGGACGCATTGCTGGCGGCCCTGTCCGATCCCGTGTGGGGCGTTCGCGACCACGCGGCCTGGGCGTTGCGCGAGCTCCACGATCCGAAGCTGATTCCGGCGCTGGCAGGCGCTTTGTCCCGGCCGAACGCGGACATCGCCCACATCATGTGGATACTGGAACACATGGATGCCGCGGCAATGATCGCTCCGCTTGAGAAGCTTCTGCGGCATCCGCGCGAGGACATTCGTCTGCGTGCCGTCGAGCTGTTGGCGGAGCCGGATGATCCGGGCGCGACCAAGGCGCTGACCGGTGCTTTTGGGGACCCTGCCGTCGCGATTCGCAGGCGTGTCGTAGCCGTTCTGCTCGAAAAACGCAACCGGGAAGCCCTGGCACCGCTTGCGGAACTTGCCCGATCCGACAAAGACGAGAGCGTCCGCACTGCTGCCGCTGCGGCCGTGCAGTTGTTGACGCGTCATGCGCACCTGGCCGCGCACTGGAGTTTTGACGACCGGAGCACGACGACTGCGCGGGATTCCGGCGGGCGCGGCGTCAACGGCGAAATCAAGGGGTGTAAGGTGGTGGAGGGCAAAACCGGTCATGCGCTCAGGTTCGGCAAGGGCGCCTACGTCAAGCTTGGCAGACCGGCCAAGCTGCCGGTGCAGGGGGTTCCCTTTACGGTAATGGCGTGGGCCAGGTCCGAGCAGCCCAATGGTGTGGTTGTTGCGCGTGGCGGGGCGTTTCAGGGCTACTCCCTCTATCTGAAGGGCGGCGCCGCAAGGTTCGGCATCCATCTTGTCGAGGAAGGACCGGCTTACATCGCCGCCGGCAAGGAGAATGTGACGAAGCGCTGGGTGCATTTGGCCGGCGTCGTGCATGAGAAGCGGATCGAACTGTACGTCGACGGCAAGCTTGCCGCGACGGCCAAGACCGCCGGCTATCTGCCGGGCAACTGCGGGCAAGGCATGGAGATTGGGTTCGATGTGGGCAACAGCCCGACGGAGCTGGTTGACAATTTTGTGGGGACAATCGACGAGGTGCGCGTGTATGAGGCAGCGTTGCCCGCGGAGGAGATTCGCAAAGAGGCGGGGATGAAGTAAGTAGAGGGTGTCCAGTTGGTTTGTTATGGCGTGCGTTGAGAGTTCTGGAGCCGGCGGTCCTCCGCCGGTGGGGGGCAGTGATCCCGTCGGTGTTTACAACGGCGGAGGACCGCCGTCTCCAGATTCAATTGCCGGGTGCTTTGGACACAGCTCCGCCGGTCTGACGGATGAGGAGCGGGTGAGGGTAGTGGTCGTGAGATACAGAACGGAGTTGTGATGAGTACTGGAATGCCGCGGCTGTTTTTGTTGTTTGTTGCGATAGTGCTGGCAGGCGGGCCGGGGTTCGCGGCCGGTGCAGTTGACACTGACGGTTGTCCGGGAGGTATTGCCGTAGTCATCGGGGAGTCCCCGGCGGAAACGGCGGCGGCATTGGCCGACAAGGGCGAGTTTACCGTGCAGTGCCTGTGTCCTACGGTGGCGAGCCGCGACGCAGCCCGCGCTGCGCTTCGTGCCCGCGGCGCCTACGGTCGCGTGTCCGCAAAGCTGTGGACCGGCGGCGTCCTGCCCTATGTCGATAACCTTGTCAACGTCGTCGTGGTGCTGGCGGGCGCGTCGTGCGACGAGGCTGAGCTTCTCCGCGTTCTCGTCCCCGGGGGCAGGGCCTGCCGTGGCGCCGCCGCCGACAACGTCGTGACAAAACCGTGGCCGAGAGATATCGACGAATGGAGCCACTACCTGCACGGACCGGACGGCAATCCCGTGGCGGAAGACCATGTCGTTGGCCCGCCGGCGCACTTTCAGTGGATCAACGATCCGATGTGGCAACGCTCGCACGAGAGCGATTCCAGCGTCAGTACGTTGGTGACGTCGCAGGGGCGGCTCTTCTACATCGTCGACGAGGCCCCGATCAGCCTGACCGGGAATCACGATCTGCCCGACAAGTGGTGTCTGGCGGCGCGGGACGCGTTCAACGGTGTCGACCTGTGGAAGGTGCCGATTCGGCGCTGGGGATGGCGCGAATGGAAGCCGTCGTGGTTCAACACCCGTCCCGGCGACGTGCCTCTGAACGTGCAGAAGCGCCTGGTGGCAACGGCAGACAGGGTCTACGTCACACTGGGGTACCAGGCGCCCGTGACGGAGCTGGACGCGCGAACCGGCGAGATCCTGAAGACGTATGCGAATACGGAACGTACGCACGAGATCCTGCTCCTGGACGGAACCCTCTACCTCGAGGTGGTCACGGACAGGGGTGCCCGGGTGATGGCGGTTGACGCTTCCAGCGGCAAGCAGCTCTGGCGTACGCAGAAGCACTACGCCGGAAGCGTTACCGACTACGTGAGGTGGAAAGCCATGCGCGGCAGCACGCCGGCGCCGAAGCTGGACCCGGCGCTCAACATTGCTACCGATGGGCGCGTGGTGGCCTTCATTGACGGCGCCGACGTAGTTGCGGTCGATGCGAAGAACGGCGCCGAGAAGTGGCGTACGGCATTTCCAACGGTCGCTGCCGATCGTCAGGCCGGCAGGATCGCCGCCGGCGACAGGTTATGGGTCGGCACGATGATCGTGAAGGATGGTGTCGTGCTCCATGCCAGTCCAAACAATCTCGCGGGCATGGACGCCGCCACCGGCAGGATCATGTGGCAGCAGCCCAAGCGCTACATCGGGCATCTCTGGTACGAGTGGAAAGACATCTTCGTGGTCGACGGGCTGGTGTGGACCTGGAGCGAGCAGCTCGAGCGTAAGCAGTTGAAGACGAAAGGGCGCAAGCAGGCGTCGCTCGGTCCCGTAGCCGTTTGCGGGTATGACCTGAAGACAGGAGAACGGAAGGAGAACATCTCTCTGGGGGACATCTTTACGACGCATCACCATCACCGTTGCTATCGCAACAAGGCGACGCCGCGCTACATCCTGGCCAGCAGGCGCGGAACGGAGTTCGTCGACCTGGTGGATGGCAAACACACGGTGCACAACTGGGTGCGCGGCACGTGCCACGTCGGCATGATGCCGGCGAACGGTTTGCAGTACTGCCCGCCGCATCCGTGCCAGTGCTACATCGACGAAAAACTGAACGGGTTCATCGCTTTGGCCGGGGAGCAAGGGCGAGTGCGGGGCCGGAGTGCGAGCAACGGAAAGGCCGCCGCGGCGGGGTTGGAAAAGGGGCCGGCGTACGGCTTTCAGGTTTCAGCTTCTCGGCATTCCGGCATTTCAGGAGATTGGCCGCGGTTTAGGTGCGATTCGATGCGGAGCGGTTTTGTCGACACTTCGGTTGCGGACGGGGCCAAGCCGTCCTGGTCGGCGAAAGTTGGGGCGAAAGTGTCGGCGCCGATTGCGATTAAGGGCAGGTTGTTTGCGTCGCTGGTGGACGAGCATCATGTCGTCTGTCTCGACGGCAAGGACGGTCGTCGCCTCTGGGAATTCGCGGCCGGGTCCAGGGTTGACTCGCCGCCAACCTATCACCGGGGGTTGCTGCTGTTCGGATCGTCGGACGGCCACGTGTATTGCCTGCGTGCGCAGGACGGCGTGCTTGTCTGGCGTTTTCGGGCCGCGCCCTGTGAGCGATTGATGGCAGCCTATGGCCAACTGGAGTCCGCCTGGCCGGTGCACGGCAGCGTGCTGGTGGTGGATGAGCCTTCGACGGGCTCGGGGCAGGCTGTGGCGTACGTCGTGGCCGGGCGCTCCTCGCAACTGGACGGCGGGCTGCGGCTATACGGGTTGGACGTTGTCACCGGGCAGCAGCGCTGCGCCAACGTGATCGAGGGACCGTTCTACGGTGTCGAGGGCATCGAGCAGAACTACGAACTGCCGATGGGGGCTCTGCCCGACATTCTTGTTTATGACGGCGAGTCAATCCACATGCGCACAAGTGTTTTCGACAAAGAACTGAAGTCGAAGAGGGCGCCGAGGCCGACGTTGCAGACCGGGGGCGGTTTCCTCGACGACAACTACTTCAAGCGCGTGCCGTGGCGTGTCGGCGGGGAATACGCCCGCATGATTGCGCATGACAAGCGCAACGTTTACTACGTGCGGATGTTCGATAGTCTGGAGGGGCTCAACCCCAACGTCTACTTCACGCCGGGCGCAGCCGGGTACCTGTTGTTCGGCAAGGACCTGGGAGGCAGGGGCAGGAAGTGGTCCCGCCGCATTCCCATTCGTGTATGTGCCATGGCGCTCACGTCGAATCGCGTGTACGTCGCGGGGCCTCCGGACGTAGTCGACCCGAAGGACCCGTTGGGCGCATTTGAAGCGCGCAAAGGCGGGTTGCTTCAGATCGTGGACACTGCTACCGGGGAAGAGGTCGCCGAGCACAAGTTGGAATCCCCGCCCGTCTTCAACGGCATTGCCGCCGCGGCCGGCCGGCTCTACATCGTCCAGGAAGACGGCCGGGTTGTGTGTTTCCGGTAGCCGTCGGGGTTCCTTGAGACTCCGGTAGGGGGAGTCCGGTTGTGCGTGGTTGGTTCGGCCGTCCCCTCACCCGGTCCTCCTGCGTCGGACCGACCTCTCCCCAAGGGGAGAGGTGAAACGCGCGCTCCCACCTTTCCCCCTGGGGGAGCGGTGAACCTAGAAAGAGCAGTTGGGCTACCTCTACGGGGAGATTAGGGCGAAAGATTGG
>CAZKRK010000333.1:0-8560 GCA_964555035.1 uncultured Victivallales bacterium
CCACGCAGCCCGAGACGCAACGCGGATCGGCGCGGAGTGGCGTGGACCGGTTGGAACACGCTACGCGCCGACGCTCGCAAGCGGCCCATGACCTTTTGATACAGTCCCAGGTCGGTCCGACGCAGGAGGACCGGGTGAGGGGGCGGGCAACCGTACCCCGGTGCGGCTCACCTCCCCGTTGTTCTTGCCAACGGCGGCCAAACCGGAACCGACCTGCTCAGGAAGCGCCGGACAGACGCGCCAGCATCATCTCGACGCTTCGCGCGATCGTGCCGCGTTTTTGCGCCACGAGCTGCTTAGCCCGTCGGCCGTACTCGGCCCGTCTTTCCTCTGACGCGAGGAGCGAGGCGATGGCTTCACGCAGGCCGTTGCGGTCGCGCACCTGGATCAGAGCCTCCCCGCCGAGGAAATCTTCGATCACGACGGGAAAGTTCTCCATGTTCGGCCCGACCACAATCGCTTTGCCCTGGGCCGCGGGCTCGATGATGTTCTGCCCGCCATGGTTGGCCAGGCTCTTGCCGACAAAGATCACGGAAGCCGCCGAGTAGACATGCGTCAACTCCCCGGTGGTGTCGACCACGAGAACGTCGCGTGACGATTCGGGACGCGCCGCACTTTCGTCCAGCTCGCTGCGCTTGATGCACACCAGGCCGGCCTCTGCAACCACCCGTTCCGCTTCGGCCCGTCGCTCGGCGTGGCGCGGCACCAGCACCAGCCGCAACCCGGGGTAATCGTCGAGCAGAGACCTGTAGATGTCCACCAGGGCTTCCTCCTCGCCCGGCCAGGTGGAACCGCCGACCAGGATCGTGCTGTCCGCTGAAATGCCGGCCGCGCTGAAAATCCGGCGGGCATGGGCCTCGTCGGCAGCAGTGCTCGACGCCACGTCGTACTTGGCCGTACCCATGACGTGCACGCGAGCGCGGTCCGCGCCAAGCGCAATCAACCGCTCGGCATCCCCCTTTCCCTGGACTACGATCGCGGAGATCATGTTGAGAATCGGGCGGAAGAACGCCTTGATTTTGCGGTAGCCCCGGTACGAGGACCGCGAGATGCGCCCGTTTATTACGAACATCGGAACTCCGGCACTGTGCGTGTGACGGATCAGGTTGGGCCAGTACTCGCCCTCGGTAAGCACAAGCGCCCGCGGCTTCAGTTTCCGCAGCACGCGTTTCACGATCCAGGTAAAATCGGTCGGGACGTAGACCAGCACATCGTCCGCGTGCAGGCGTTCCCGCGCCACGCGGTGTCCCGTGGAAGTGTTCGTGCTCAGCACAAATGCCACGTCCGCGGACTGCCGCCGGAATTCCTCCATGTACTTCAGGGCGACGAACACTTCCCCGACGCTGACGGCATGGACCCAAATGCGCGGCCTGGACCGGATTCGCTCAAGCACTGCCGGCTCGTAGACGCCCGCCCGCTGCATGAAGCCCTTGCGATACCCGCCGCGCTTGCACATGCGGACGATGAACTTCGGCATCAGCAGCACATAGGCGATCGTGAACAACACGTTGTAGAGAAACCAACGCATCAAGTTCCCCGCATCGTGGGCCGGATTTGCAATCCGGCCGTGAAAAACGAGAGCATGTTCGTGTGAATAGCCTGTGCCGTGCGCCGTGTCATTCCTGGCCTCATGCTCGTGTCTTTCACGGCCGGATTACAAATCCGGCCCACTGTTGTTGTGTCGCATCACGCCCGCGGGTGGGCTTCCTCGTACACGCGTTTCAGTTTCTCGACACTTACGTGCGTGTACACCTGCGTCGTCGAGAGACTCGCGTGTCCCAACAGTTCCTGGACGCTTCGCAGGTCGGCGCCGGCATCCAGAAGATGCGTGGCGAACGAGTGGCGCAACGTGTGCGGCGTCAGGTTCGGATTCAGGCCCGCAAACCGCAGGTACTTCTTCATCATCCTCTCGATCGAGCGTGTCGTCAACGGTGTACCCCTGAGATTGAAGAACACGCCCCGCGGTTCCGGACTCAGCGGCCAGAGTTCCAGCGCCATCTCCATCGCCTTGCGCAACGCCTTGCCCGCGGGATTGCCAAGGGGACACATCCGCTCCTTCTTGCCCTTGCCCCTCACAGTAACGATCCCCGCCAGGATGTCGACACTCTTCTCGAACAGGCCCGCCACCTCGCTGACGCGCGCCCCCGTACTGTAAAGCACTTCCAGAATTGCCGCGTCCCGTACGCAGGCGTATTCCTCGAAACGGTCAGGCGGACGAGCCCTCTGCCGGCACGACCGGGCCAGGAACTGCGGCGGCGCCGACAACAGACACTCGACTTCGCGCACGGAGAGAATGTCCGGCAGATTGCGTGGCCGCTTGGGAGACCGCAAGCCGCCGAACGGGTTGACGGCGATACGGCCTTCACGCTCCAGGTAGCGGTAGAACGTCTTCAATGCGGCCAGCTTGCGGCCGGCCGTCGCCGCACATCCACCCGCCCGCTGGATCTCAACCAGAAAGCGACGGGCCTTGAAACGGTCAACCTCGCCCCACGCATAGGGGGCCTTCCCGTCGGGCCAGGCGAACGCGACGAACTGGCGAATGTCGCGATGGTAGTTCGAAACCGTGTGGGGCGAAGCATTCCGCTCGCCATCGAGATAGCGGACAAAACTCGCCAGCTCTGGATCGTCTCGAGTCACACGCTAATGTCCTGTCACGCAGATACCTTCACGGAGCGTCCGGGGCGATTCGGCACGGAAACACCAACCTCCGCGCTGTCATCCCGAGCGAAGCGGAGCGGAGTCGAGGGATCTCGGGAACTGAAAACCACTCCGGACGTGATTGCAGCACTCGAGATCCCTCGACTCCACCCGTCGCTCCGCGCCGGGTTGCGCTCGGGATGACCGGACAGGAGTTGGAGTTCCCGCCTGGTCCACGAGACCAATTCATGAAACCACAAACCATCACTCGACAACCATCAACCGGGTCTGTCGGACGCACCTTGCGGCGCCACGCTACCGGGACGGGATACGAGTCACTCACCCCCGCCGCTCTCACCCCCGCCGCTCTCGCCCTTGCGCGAGCGCTTTCCCCTGCGCTGGGGCTTGCGCAGGTCAAACTCCTCGGACAACCGGTCAAACTCGGGGATCTGGGCGCGGTACCTGACGATCATCCGCTTGAGCGCGGCCCGCTGGCGAACGGACAGGAACTTCTTGCGGCTGAATTGCCCGGCAAGCGACTCCAGGAAAGCCTTGTCGTCGTAGACACGCTTGCCCCTCTTCACCGGCTCGGACCACTCCGTCACGGACGCCATCGCTTCGAGCAACGGGCCGCTCTCCTTGTCTTCGGCTACGTCGACATTCTCCAGCCCGAGCTCGGGCTTCAGGGCGTCGAAGTTCTCGATCAGCGCGGAGTGGGAGACGACCATGTTGTCGAGCGCCCGTACCTGGGCATCGGAAAGCCGGCGACCGCCCTTTACCTGGGCATGCAGCGACTCGACGAATTCCGCCGCCGACTCGTCGAGCTCAAGACTCTCCAATAGCACGAGCTTGCGCTCCGATGTCTCGCGCGGCGGTTCCAGCGACTCCTCGGTCAGCAGCTCCTCGCGGCCGACATCCCTGACCGCCTGCTCAATCGCGGATGTCTGCGCCTTGCAGCGGCAGGCAATCTTCAACAGCGCCTCGAACTGTCGCTCGGAGACACCCTTCTTGCCCTCCTCGAGTTGCTTCTTGAGCGACGTGTAGAACTTCTCGTCGCTGTAAGTGCGGCGCCCGCGCTTGACGGGCGGCGCCCACTCGGTCACTCCGCCCAGGGCATCCAGCACTTTGCGCACCTGTTCCGGATCCGCGTCCGGGGCCTTGGTCTTCTCCATCCACTGCTGGAACTGCACGTTGAATTCCTTCAACATGCTGGTCCACTCGACCGACCCGCTCTCTACCTTGTCGAGCTTCTCCTCCATGTCCGCGGTGAAGGTCACGTTGAAGAGGTCGCCAAGGTTGGCGACCAGCAACTCGTTGACGTCGCGCCCGAGCTCGGTCGGGGTGAGTTTCTTGCCGCCCCCCTCAACGTACTTGCGTTGGTGCAGGGTGGATATCGTCTGGGCATACGTACTGGGCCGCCCTACGCCGTTCTTCTCCAGTTCACGGATCAGGGAGGCCTCGCTGAAGCGCGCGGGGGGCTTGGTCTCCTTGCGCTCTTCCAGCCACTCCACGCACATGAGGGGCTCTCCCTCCATGAGCTCGGGCAAGCGGTCCACGCGGTCGCTGTCCTCTCCGGCTTTCGGCAGATCCGTTCCCGCCACTTCCATGTAGCCGGCGAATTGCACTTCCGAAGCGGATGCCCTGAAAACGTAGACGTTCCGCTGATCGGGCTTCGGCACGGCTTCGATGTCCGCCGAGCGCTGTTCGATCTTGGCCGGCGTCATCTGGCTGGCGACGAAACGCTTCCAGATCAGAGTGTAGAGCCTGGCCTCGTCCTTGCTCAACTTCGATGCGATTTTCTCCGGCAACAACGTCACGTCCGACGGACGAATCGCCTCGTGCGCCTCCTGGGCGCCGCCGCGACTACGGTAGCGGTTCGGTTCCTCGGGGCAGAACTTGTCGCCGTAGGTCTTGCCGATCAGTCCGCGCACGGCTTCCAACGCATCCTGCGACACATTGAACGAATCGGTACGCATGTAGGTGATCAGACCCACCGACCCCTGCCCGAGGTTGATCCCCTCGTACAGCTTCTGCGCAATAGTCATCGTCTTGCGCGGCGAGAAGCCGCAGAATGTAGATGCCGCCTGCTGCAGCGTGCTGGTAATGAACGGAGGGGGCGGACGTTTGGACACGGTCTTGCTGTCCGTGCCAAGCACCTTCATCGAACGCCCTTCGAGCTCGCCCTTGACGGCAAGTGCGTGCTCCTCGCTCTTGACTTCGGCCTTCTCCCCGTTGATCCGCGACAACTTGACTTCGAAAGGCGTCAAGGGCACCACCAGCTTGCGTACCAGCGCGCCGAAAACCCAGTAGGGCTCCGGAGTGAAGCCATCGATCTGCGCTTCACGCTCGCATACCAGCCGCAAAGCGACCGACTGCACGCGCCCCGCGCTGAGCCCGCGCCGCATCCGGCGCCACAGCATGGGGCTCACGGTGTAGCCCACCAACCGGTCCAGGATCCGCCGGGCCTGTTGCGCGTCGACGCGGTTCATGTCGAGCTCGGTGGGATGCTCGAACGCCTTGCGCACCGCCCGCGGCGTGATCTCGTTGTACTGCACACGGTAGAAGCGGTCGATGTTGCCCTCCAGCAGGTGCTTGAGGTGCCAGGCGATCGCTTCCCCTTCACGGTCGGGGTCGGGCGCCAGGTAGACGGCATCGCAACCCTTGGCCGTCTTGCGCAGCTCGTCGATGAGCTTCTTACGGCCCTTGACTACCACGTATTTCGGCTCGAACCCGGCTTCGACGTCGACGCCGAGTTTCTTCTCCGGAAGATCGCGGACGTGTCCCATCGAATACTTGACCACGTAGTCCCGCCCCAGGATTCTGTTAATGGTCTTCGCCTTTGCAGGCGACTCCACCACGACAAGGTTCTTACCCATTACTTACTCCCTCTATCTTACACCGCTCAACCGCGGCGGCATCCGGCCGACACGCCGTATCCCGCAACGCGTCTCTACGTCGCTCCGCTGTTCAGCGCGACGATGCGACCCGGCAGTGTCCGGACAATTCGCTTCATTTCCATACTGATCAAAAGGGAACCAACGACTGCGGGCTGAAGCCCCGTGGCGCGAATAACCGCATCCACATCGCTGTCCCCACCGCCGAGAACATCCACAATCTTCTGTTCGTCAACAGTCAACTTCATCTTCGGAGCCTCGTTCCCGGCTTCCGGCACTGCGCGCGGCGGAGGTATCAGGAACTCGTACGCCCCCTCGATGTCGTCAATCGACGTTACCGCGGCCGCCCCGCGCTTAAGCAGGTCGTTCGTCCCGCGCGAAGCCGGCGAGTCGATCCGCCCCGGTACGGCAAACACGTTGCGACCCTGCTCCAGGGCCTGGTTGGCCGTGATGAGTGCGCCGCTCTTCGTGTCGGCCTCGACTACCAGAACGCCCCGGGACATGCCACTCACGATGCGATTCCGCATCGGAAAGGTCGT
Source organism: uncultured Victivallales bacterium (assembly GCA_964555035.1). Lineage (GTDB taxonomy): Bacteria > Verrucomicrobiota > Kiritimatiellia > UBA8416 > CAYOBW01 > CAZKRK01. The sequence continues at coordinate 6,071 of CAZKRK010000333.1, forward strand.
CTTGTCCGGCCTGCGCCCCAGCGGAAACTCGCTGATCACCGCGCCCCGCTTGGCGATTTCCCGCGCCAGGCCGGAATTCTCGGCCGGATAGATGCAATCCAGCGCGCTGCCCAACACGGCCAGCGTACGCCCTTTCGCCTTGAGCGCACCCTTGTGCGCTGCCGTGTCCACGCCGGCAGCCAATCCGCTGATCACGCACCAGCCGGTCTGCCCCAACCGGTAGCCGAACCGTTCGGCCGTCTCCCGCCCGTAATGCGTCGGCCGCCGCGTGCCGACCACCGCAATCGCGTGCCGGTCGCGGCTCTCGAGTTGCCCCTGCACGTACAGGGCCAGCGGAGGGTCGTGAATCTCCTTGAGCGCGGGGGGATACTCGTCCTCGAGCGGCGTAATCAACCTGGCGCCCAGTTCGGCGGCTCGCCCTTCTTCGCCCTCCCAGTCCAACTCCCGGCGCTGGGCCTGAATAGTCGCCGCCAGCTCGCGCCCGATCCCCCTCGCCTGCATCAGGCCACCGGCATCCGCCTCGAAGACCGCCCGCGCCGAACCGAGAACGTCGATCAGGTTGCGCACCGCAACCGGCCCGACCTTCTCCATCATGTTCAGTGCTATGTATGCCCCGCGTTCGTCCACAATTCGCGCTTCCTGTCCGCCCCGAAAGGCCACATCCCGCCCAATCGCACACGCCGTTTCCGGCGGCGAACAGGGCAAGAAGAAATGCGGTGGATAACATATCCGTTATGACAACGCAAGGATTTGACGGAAATTCGGCGGGAGCCGCCAAACGAATCTGCCACTTGCCCACTGCGCCTTCAGCCGCTATCGTTGCGGACCTTGTAGACCCTGTTGAACATGTTGACCGCATTGAGCGACACCTAACGGAGAAAACTGCCATGCCGACCGCGGAATTCATAACCGAGGACTTCCTGCTTGAGACGGAATGGGCGCGCAAGCTGTTTCACGAGTACGCGCGCCATATGCCGATTATCGACTACCACTGCCATCTCTCCCCCCGTGAAGTTGCTGAAGACCGGCGCTGGAGCTCGATCACGGATATCTGGCTCGGCGGCGACCACTACAAGTGGCGTGCCCTGCGCTCCAACGGCATCCCCGAGGCCTTCATCACCGGCGACGCCGGCGACTGGGAGAAGTTCGAGAAATGGGCCGAAACCATGCCCTACCTTCTGCGCAACCCGCTCTACCACTGGAGCCACCTTGAACTGAAACGCTACTTCGGCATCGGCGACCGACTGCTCGGGCCGGACACCGCGCGCGATATCTACGATGAGTGCAACGCCAAGATGGGCGACCCCGCCTTCAGCGCGCGCGGCCTGATGCAGCAGAGCGACGTCGTCCTGGTCTGCACCACGGACGACCCCGTCGACCCGCTGGAGCACCACCGGAACGTGGCAGCAGACGAAACGTTTTCCGTTCGGATGCTCCCCACCTGGCGCCCCGACAAAGGCATGGCGGTCGATTCACCCGAACGCTTCAACGCCTGGGTCGACCGGCTCGCAACGGCCGCGGACGTGGACATCGTCAGTTTCGCCACCTACCTCGAAGCCCTGCGCAAACGCCACCAGTTCTTCCACGACAACGGCTGCCGCCTGTCGGACCACGGCCTGGCCACGGTGGATGCGAAAGACTACACCGCCGCGGAAATCGACGCGGCCTTTGGCAAGATACGCAGGGGGACTCAGCTCACGGCCGGCGAACAGCTCAAGTTCCGCTCCTGCATGCTCTACGAGTTCGGCCTCATGGATGCGGAGAAGGACTGGACCCAGCAGGTCCACTACGGCGTCCTGCGCGGCAACAACACCCGCCGCTTCGAACAGCTCGGGCCGGACACCGGCTTCGACTCCGTCGGCGATTTCGAGATTGCCCGCGGGCTGAACAAGTGGCTCGATCGCCTCGAACAGCAGGGCCGCCTGCCGCGCACCATTCTCTACAACATCAACCCGCGCGACAATGCCGTGATCGCAACGACACTCGGCAACTTCCAGGACGACTCCATGCCCGGCAAGATGCAGTTTGGCAGCGGCTGGTGGTTCCTGGACCAGAAAGACGGCATGGAAGCGCAGATGGAAGCGTTGTCGCAGTTGGGATTGCTGAGTCGTTTTGTCGGCATGCTCACCGACAGCCGTTCTTTCCTCTCCTACGCGCGCCACGAGTATTTCCGGCGCATCCTGTGCAACATGCTCGGCAACGACATCGAAAAGGGCCTTATCCCCCGCGACGAGGCCCTCGTCGGCCGCATGGTGAGCGACATCTGCTACAACAACGCCGCGCGATACTTCGGGTTCGGCGGGCTTGGTTGATCCTGAAAGGAGCAGTTACCGGTAATCCGTGATCGGTGATCGGTGATCGGTGATCGGTGTCCTTGTCCCGTCCTGACGGGGAGACCGCGGGCCTGCCCCTCACCCGCCTCCGCTGCGCTGCGGCGACCTGAAGTTTGGCAGGGGGGGCAGGGCCGTGCGATCCGATTTGTTCGAGGGA
>CAZKRK010000334.1:0-8494 GCA_964555035.1 uncultured Victivallales bacterium
TCTTTCTACCAACACATCTTTCTACCAACACATCTTTCTACCAACACATCTTTCTGCCAACACATCTTTCTACCATCCCGTCTTTCTACCATCCCATCTTTCTACCTTTCTCTCTCCCCGCAACCCCGCGCATGTCTTGCCCGCGAGCCAGCGGGTTCCGCCCGTGACAGCCCTCGGGATGACAGGTCGTCTGCTTTGTCCGTCCCGGGCGTCCCATTTGTCGCAATCCCCACCCGGCAAAGTCGCAATTCCTCTCTGGTCTCTTCTGCCGTGAGGCACTAGTCTAATTGGTTGGTGAATGACGGTTTTATTGCTGGGTACGGCTCATAGAATGTCGGAGGTGCGAGGTGAAGAAGCGCTCGGTTGCCCTGGTTGCGTTTGTGATGGTGTTGGTGGGGTTGAGTTCCGTTGGGACGGCAGGTCTGGTTGCCCACTACTCGCTTGATGGCGATCTTGCCGATGACGGCGGAAACGGCCATCACGGCACGTTTGAAGGGGCGGGCGGCGCGAACAGCGCGGCGACGTTCGTTGACGACCCGAAGTTCGGGTCGGTGCTCGATTTCGATGGGACGGATGACCGCGTCGGGCTCGGGGCACTGTTCACGCTCCTGAACAGTAGCTGGTCGATATCCATGTGGGTCAAGGCGCCGGCGACCGCGAACACCGTCCCGCTGATCGGCAAGAACAGCGGAGACACGAGTTTCGGCGCGGGCGAGCGGGTCTTCGAGATCACCGGCAATCAGACCTGGGGGAACATCATAGACCCCGAGCCGGCCGGAAATTTCGCGGTGAACGGGCACAGCATGGGCGGGGTGGTGACCGACCAGAGCGCGGTGTCCCTGGACGACGGCCAGTGGCACATGCTGACCGCCGTACACGACGACACTGTCAGCGCGACGCACCATGACCTGTATATCGACGGCGTTCTGCAGACTCCCGGCAGCCAGACCATGAACAACAACGCGCAGGCGGATGTGGGGACGTTCTTTCTCGGTTTCTCCAACTACTCGGGTAACAACGGCGGCTACATGAGCGGGCAGATGGCTGAAGTCAATTTTTACGATTCAGCCATCGACCAGGCGGCGGTAACGGCCCTGTTCAGCGCCGACTACGCTGCCGGCGCCATAAAGCTGTCGGAGCTCAGGGAGTCCGGCGTGACGACCACGTCGATCGTGCTGCATGCCACGCTGGAGGTGGTTGAGACGAACTGCAGCGTGTACGCGCATTGGGGAACGAGCAACGGGATGGAGAACCCTGCCGCCTGGGACCATTCCGCCTACGTGGGTTCGTGGACCAACGTGACGTCGAACGCTATCGGCTACGCGGTCGACGGGCTGAGTGCGGAGACGCTGTACTACTACACGTTCAGGGCCACCAACAACAGCGACGTGGCGTGGGCGCCTGCCGCCGAACGCTTCGGAACGGTTGGCAAGCCCATGGTGGTCAATGGCGGCTACACGTCCGCGGTCGGCTATGCCACGTTGTGCGGTGACCTGATCTCCACCAGCGGGGCGCCGACCAGTGTGCGCATTTACTGGGGCGAGAGCGACGGCGGCACGACGGCGGTGCACTGGGCGCACACCAACATTCTCGGCAGCTCCGTTGACGAAGGCGAGTTCTGCTCCGACACGAGCGGCGGTCAGCTCTACGGCGTACAGTACTACTTCCGCTGCTACGCCAGCAATGTCAACGGCGAGGCGTGGGCCCCGGCAACCGCCGAGTTCGTGACGACCTACGCGGGGACAGGCGGCGCGCCGTCGCCGGAGCTCGGAACGACCAACCCGGCGACGGGCGCCCCCTGGGCGATCGGCGACACCTATCACCTGGCCTTTGTATCGAGCACCGTGACCGACATGACCAACCGTCTCGATATCCACTTCTGGAACGACTACGTCAACACGGTCGCCGCCGGCTCCAGCCTGCCCGGCATCCCGGACCTGATGTGGAAGGTCATCGGGTCGGACCTGACTCACCACGCCCGGGACAACGCCCTGGTCACGGCGCCGGTTTTCCTGGTTGACGCCACGACCAAGATTGCCGACGGCTATGGCTACATGTGGAACGGTTCGATTGACGCCGCGCTCAACAAAGACGAAAACGGCAATCCGGGCTCCGGCGACGTTTCGGTCTGGACCGGTTCGAACAACAACGGCACATCGGCGGGCAGCAGGTCGTTCAATGCCGCGTATCAATGGGTTCGCCGCGCAGAGCGAACGCAGGTCAACGGCAATTGGCTGTCCCGGGACGATAGGGAGCGAGCGGAGTTGAAACATTTGTACGCCCTCTCTCAGCCGCTCCAGATTCTGGGTGGGGCGACCGACACCAATCCGCCCGTGCCGGCGACGATGACATGGGCCGAGGCGCCCAACGGGCTGACGCCCACCACGATCGACATGATTGCCACGCTGGCCTACGATCTCGAAAGCCCGCCGGTCGAGTATCTGTTCACGAACACGGTCACGCACCAAGCCACGGGCTGGCAGCCCGGCCGTAGCTGGACCAACACCGTCGCGGTGAATTCGCTCAACGTATACATGGTCAAGGCGCGCGATGCCGTGGGGAACGAAACGGCCTGGTCGGCGCCGTACTCGGCGACGCCTTCGTGCAACGGGCCGGGCGGCCTGATAGCGCCGACCGGGATTCACCCGACCAACGGTACGCCGTGGCAGGCCGGCGATGTCTACCACCTGGCGTTTGTCTCCAGCACCGTGACCAACATGTCCGACCGGCACGATATCCACTTCTGGAACGAGTACGTGAAGTCGCTCGCCGACGCCTCCGGTTTGCCGGGTGTTTCGAACCTGACCTGGAAAGTGATCGGGTCGGACACGGCCCACCATGCCCGGGACAACGCGCTCGTGACGGCGCCGGTCTACCTGCTGGACGGCACCACCAAGATCGTCGACGGCTACGCCTACATGTGGAACGGCTCGATCGATGCGAGAATCGACATCGACGAGAATGGCAATCCCGGTTCGGACACCGCCGACGTCTGGACCGGCACGTCCGCCGCCGGCAGCTCAGCAGGTTACCGATCGTTCGACGGCTATGACATTTATGCTCGCTATGGGCACCGCACGTACAACTCCGGTTGGTGGGTGCACCGGGGGGACCACCAGCGCGCGAGTTACTCCAAGCACCTCTACGCGCTCTCGCAGCCCATCCGGATCTCAAGCGAGGCGGTCGACAACGAACCTCCGGTGCCGGCGACGATGACGTGGGCCGCGGCCCCGAACGGGCTGACCACCAGCACCATCGGCATGAAGGCCACCATGGCCTACGATCTCGACAGCCCCGAGGTGGAGTACTTCTTCACCAACACGGTCACGCACGAAGTCAGGGGCTGGGATGTCGACCGCACCTGGATCGACACCGTCGCCGCGTATTCGATCAACACCTACATGGTCAAGGCCCGGGACGCCGTGGGCAACGAGACGGCCTGGTCGGCGCCGCATTCGGCCACGCCGCTGAACAAGGGGGGTGGCGGAGTCATGGCGCCTACGGGGATCCACCCGACCAGAGGGACACCGTGGCAGCCCGGCGACACTTACCACCTGGCCTTTGTCTCCAGCACCGTGACCAACATGTCGGCCAAGGAGAATATCCACTTCTGGAACGACTACGTGAAGGCGCTCGCCGTCGGCTCCAGCCTGACGGGCCTGTCGAACCTGACCTGGAAAGTCATCGGGTCGGATACACGTACCCATGCCCGGGACAACGCCCTCGTCACGGCCCCGGTCTACCTGCTTGATGCCACCACCAAGATCGCCGACGACTACGCCGACATGTGGAACGGCTCGATCGACAAGAAGCTCGACAGGGACGAGCATGGGAATCTCGGGGCGGGTACCGCCGATGTCTGGACCGGCTCGACCACCGCCGGCGCGACGCTGGGCTACCGCTCGTTCGACGGTTGGGATGTGTACGCGGGGCGCGCACACCGTACGCACACGAGCGGCTGGTGGGTGTACCGGGACGTTCAGACGCGGGACAAGGTCTACCACGTCTACGCCCTGTCGCAGCCGATCCGTATTGCGGGCGGGGTGGCCGACACCACGCCGCCCATGCCGGACCCGATGACCTTTGGCGTGCTGCCGGAAGGCGTCGCCGCGACGTCCATCCACATGCGGGCGACGCTGGCGGTCGACCTGGACAGTCCCGTGATCGAGTACCTGTTTACAAACATGACCACGCGGACTTCTTCCGGCTGGCAGTCCAGCCCGGACTGGACCGACAGCGTCACGCGGGGTTGGGCGAACACCTACATGGTCAGGGCCCGCGACGGGGTGGGGAACGAGACCGACTGGTCCGCGCCCTACACGATCAAACCGCTGCTCGAGGGTCCCAACGGTATTATCACGCCGCCCGGCATCAATCCCGTTACCGGCGAGCTGTGGACAGGCGGGGAGACCTATCACCTGGCGTTCGTGACCAGCACGACGGACGACCTGAACCCGGCCCAGGACATCGACTATTGGAACAGCTACGTGAATACGATAGCCGACGGTTCCAGCCTGACCGGCGTGCCGGAGACCGTGTGGAAGATCATCGGATCGACCACCAATGTCCATGCCCGGGACAACGCGATGGTCAGCGGCCCCGTCTACCTGGTGGATGCCGTCACCAAGCTCGCCGACGGCTACGCGGACATGTGGGACACCATGATCGATGCCCCGCTCAATCTTGACGAGAACGGCGATCCCGGCACCGGTTCCGGCGATATCTGGTCGGGGTCGACCAGCGTCGGCACGAGGAACGGGATCTACGCGCTCAACGGTTCGCACACGCACGCCAGCCGCGGGCATCGCACGGTCAGTCACAGTCAGTGGCTGTACCGGGACAACCAGGTTCGCTCGGGGAAGCGCCACTTCTACGCCCTGTCCGAGCCGCTCACGATTCCCTACACGGCCGTCAACGTCGCTAACGGCGCGGCGACCAATATCGGCGCCGGGACGGCCGATCTGGTCGGCGCGGTCTACGCGCCGCTGGGGCAGGAGCTGGACGTCAGCGTCTATTGGAGCACGAACGACAATGCCGGCAGCGCGGCCTGGCTGGCCGACGGCAGTGCTTCAAGCAAGTCCATCGGCTCGTTTGCGGATGTCGTGGGGCAGTCGGTCACGGGGACGGTCGATTCGCTCGTTTCGGATGTCACGTACTACTGCACGCTGGTTGGATCGAATGCCGAGGTTACGGTGTGGGGCGGCTCCAACATTGGGTTCGCGGTGGATACCGAGGGTCCGACGCCCGATCCGATGAGCTTTGCGGTTCTGCCGCGAACCGCGGGCCCGGACGAGATCGGGATGACCGCGGTGACGGCGACCGACACGCTCAGTCCGCCGGTCGAGTACTACTTCGAGAATACGTCCAACGGGATGAGCAGCGCCTGGATTGCGAGCCCGGACTGGGCCTGCACCGGTTTGGTGAACGACGCGGTCTACGGTTTCCGGGTGCAGGCGCGGGACGCGGTCGGGAACACGAACGGCTGGTCCGCCGTGGCCACCGCCAGGAGCGGCATCCCGTCAGCCGGGCTGGTCGCGCACTGGACGTTTGACGACGAGGACGTCGCCGGAACGACGATCTTCGACGTTGCCGACGATGCCGGCGACGGCAAGGGCGACCATGACGCCACCATGATGAGCGGCGTTCGCCGTTCGACCGACCTGCCGGGCGATCCCGACGGCGGCCTCACGGGCAGCTACTACGACGCCAACGGCAACGGCTATGCCCTGGTGGACACCTTTGCCAACGGGGCCACGAACAGCGACCTGGAGGCGGGGGAGCAGTTTACATTGGCCGGGTGGTTCCGCGAACGGCCCGACGGCAACGACGAGCCTTACATCTCCAAGCGCGGCGAGGATAACCAGGGCTGGCAGCTCCGGCGCACCGGCGGCAACAGCCAGGCGCGCTTCACTCTGCGCGGAAGCAGCGGCGGGGACGATTCGTACTCCTACAACATCACGAGCGATAACAATGGCGGACCGTGGTACTTCATGGCCGTGACCTACACAAAGGACAGCGACACCAACTCGACCCTGCGGTTCTACGCGGCCGACTCGTCCGCCACGAACAAGAGCCTCGGGCTCGTCGGCAATCCGCAGGTCCACAAGCCTGACAACGATGCCGCGCCGGCCACGAATGACTTCGTCGCCCTGGGCGCGATGGACCGCGGCAACATGCAGAGATATTCGAGCACAAAGATGGATGACGTCGCCATCTGGAACCGCGGCCTGACACTGGAGGAGATTGCGGCCTGGTACGGGCTGAGCTACTTCTCCGGTCTCAAGGCCAACGACGCGGCGATCCAGACGCTGCTGAACGGTTCGGTGGGAACGGCGGTTGCGGGCGTCGGCCCGCATGGCCATGACTGGGAGAGGGTCACCAGCACCAACGGCGCGGCGGGCGACATCTCCGGCAGCATCGCCACCGGCGACGCGCTGATCCAGATCAGCGCGACGAATGCACTGCAGTACTCGGTCACCGGGATCGGCGACGATCTCGCGTCAACCGACGAGAAGACCGCGGTTTCGATCGCGGTCCTTGTCAACGACGAACTCGCGGGCGGCCTGGGGAACGCCGGTGAGCTGGAAATCACGGCGGTGACCCAGCCGGCCGAAGGCGCGGTAACAATCGACGGCGGCAGCCAGTCGCTGACCTTCGACCCGAGCGGTTCGACCGTTCTGCGTGACCTGTTGGCCGGCGAGTTCAGCCCGCAGACCTTCACCTACACGGCCAAGAAGACCGCGGTTGCCGACACGGCCACGGGCGCCGTCACGGTGACGGTGGGCGGACTGGCTTCGTTTGACGACGCGCTGGTGGCCCACTGGACGTTTGACGATGAGCATGTTTCCGGGCAGACGGTCCATGACATCGCCGACGACAGCGGCGACGGCAAGGGCGATCACGACGCCACCCTCCACGGCGGCGTGCGGCCGGACGGCGACCTGCCGGGCGACCCCGACGGCGGCCTGGTCGGCAACTACTTCGATGGCAACCACAACAAGTACGGCGTGGTGGACACCTTCAGCGGAGGCGCGACGCACGGCGATCTCGACGCGGGCGACCAATACACGGTTGCGGGATGGTTCCGCGAGCGGCCCGACGGAAACCAGGATGCGTACGTTTCCAAGGAAGGCGACGGCAGCGGCTGGGATATCCGGCGCAACGGCAACAGCAGTTGGGCCCTGACCTACGTGCGGGGAACCAGCGGCGGTGACAACTCGGCTGCATTCGCGATCGCCGACGACGTCGACGCCGGACCGTGGTACTTCATGGCAGCGACGTACACGAAGGAGAGCGAGTACATGTCAAAGCTGCGGTTCTATGCTGCCGACTCCGGCGCGACGAACAAGGGGCTCGGCCAGGTCGGCGGCGCGATCGGCCATTCCCCGGACAACGATGCCGCGGCAACGGGTTCGATGGTTGTGTTCGGCGCGCGCGATCACAGCAACTACGATACGACGCCGCCCGCCTTGAGCCGCCACTCCAGCACCAAGATGGATGACATTGCGTTCTGGAACCGCGGACTGTCCAAGGCGGAGGTCACGGCCTGGTACGGCCTGAGCTACTTCTCGGGGCTCAAGGCCACCAACAGTGCCATTGCGACGTTGTTGGACGGCGCGGTTGGAACAGCGGTCGTTCAGGTGGGGCCGCACGGCCATAGCTGGACCAAGATCGGCACCAACGGCACGGCCGGCGATATCTCCGGCAGCGTGGCGGACGAGGACGCCCTGGTGCAGATCTCCGCCACCGAGGCCCTGCAGCTCTCCTTCCCCGATGTGGTCGCCGACGATATCGCATCGACCGACGAGGAGACGGCGATTTCGGTGTCGGTCCTTGTTAACGACAAGATCGACGGCGAGCTTGGCAGCGGTGGCGCGCTGGAGATCGTCGCGACGACCCAGCCCGCTGAAGGCGCGGTCAGCATCGACGGCGGCAGCCAGTCGCTCACCTTCGATCCGGCGGGCTCCACGGTCCTGCACGACCTGCTGGCCGGGGAGACCAGCGTGCAGACGTTCGATTACACGGCCCGGAATACTAACACGCTGACCACGGGCACCGGCACGGTCACCGTCACCGTGAGCGGCCTGGCTTCGTTCAGTGACGCGCTGGTGGCCCACTGGACCTTTGACGATGCGGACGTTTCCGGGCAGACGGTCTACGACGTCGCCGACGATACGGGCTTCGGCAAGGGCGACCACGACGCGACGTTGTACGGCGGCACGCGGCCGAGCGACGAGCTGCCGGGCGATCCCGACGGCGGCCCGGTCGGCAACTACTTCGACGCCAACGGGAACGACTACGGGGTGGTGGACACCTTCGCCGGCGGGGCCGCGCACGGCGACCTGGATGCCGGAGAGCAGTTCACCGTTGCCGGTTGGTTCCGCGAACGGCCCGACGGCAATCAGGACGCCTACATCGGCAAGAACGGTGAGGGCGGCCTCGGTTGGGACCTCAGGCGCAATGGGACCGCCAACCAGGCGCTCTCCTACCTGCG
>CAZKRK010000335.1:0-8462 GCA_964555035.1 uncultured Victivallales bacterium
GTCTGCTCTACCGCGGAGGAGCGGGGCGCGGGACTCTCCACCTGCGACTTGCGACTTGCGACCTGCGACGCGGCGCGGGCCGGGGCCGAGAACGAAACTGCGTCTCACAGTGCAACTTGGGTTGTGGGCCCCGGCCCGCCTTGTGGGGATGTGCGCCATGTTTGTAGTGCGCCCGCAAGCCCTGGAGCGGAGCGGAAGGGCAAGGGCGGGCGGAGAGTGAGCAAAACGCGCAGAAGTGTGTACAGCGGTCAAGACATGCCCCGCGAAGGCGCCCGACCGGTCTGGACAGGCAGGAGTGCCTGTCCTACGATGCGGGGGCGTGTTGCTTTGGGATTTGCGGCAACCTGATTGGAGGCCGGTTGTGTTCAAGAAGTCGATCGTGTGCGGTCTGGGTGTGGCTACGTGCGTAGCGTTTGTCCCGTGCGAAGCGGCAACGTCGCGCGACGAAGCGCGGTTGGCGGTGTGCAGAGCCGTACGCTTTTTTCGCGAGGAGGTCGCCGCCGAGGGGGGATATCTCTGGCGCTACAGCGCGGACCTGGAGAAGCGCGAGGGGGAGGGCAGGGTCACGACCCGCACGGTGTGGGTGCAGCCTCCGGGCACACCCGCGGTCGGCCTGGCCATGCTGCGGGCCTACGAACTGACGGGTGAGAAGTCCTGCCTGGAGGGGGCGGTGGAGGCGGCGCGCGTGCTTGTCCGCGGCCAGCTGCACTCGGGGGGCTGGACCTACCGCGTGGAGCTAGAACCGGAGCGTCGTCGCCGCTACGCCTACCGTGTTGACGGAAAGGCGTCCGGGAAAGCCAGGAACGTCTCCACGCTGGACGACAAGACCACCCAGGCGGCCTTATGTCCGATCTCTTGCCCGTGTTGCTCGAAGCCGCCGCAACCTACGACGAGCCGGCCTATCGCCGGGCGGCGTTGCGCGGCGGCGAGTTCCTGCTGCTGGCGCAGTTGCCGGAGCCCCAGCCGGGGTGGGCGCAACAGTACAGCTACGAGATGCAACCCATCTGGGCGCGCAAGTTCGAACCGCCCTCAATCACCGGCGGGGAGTCGAAAGGCATTGTCCGAGTCCTGATGCGGCTCTACCGCGAAACGGGCGACGGCAGATGGCTCGAACCCGTTCCGCGCGCGCTGGACTACTACAAACGCTGCGAGCTGCCCGGCGGCAAGCTGGCGCGCTTCTACGAGCTGGGAACCAACCGCCCGCTCTACTTCACCAGGGACTACAAGTTGACGCACGACTCAGCCAATGTGCCCACGCACTACGCGTTTACGATCGACTCCTGGGTGGACGGCGTTCGGCGCGAGTACGAGAAGGTTGCGGCCATGGATCGTGCCGCGCGCGAGGCAAGCTTGGGAGAGAAGCCGCCGGCCTGTTCGTCCTCCCAGGCCCGCGCGCCGATCGAAGCGCTGGACGAGCGTGGCGCCTGGGTGGACGAGAGACCGTTACGCTACTTCGGAAAGGGCGATCCCACGAGCCGCATCATCGACTGTGCGACTTTTGCGAAGAACCTGCGGCGACTCGCGGCCTACGCGGGAAAGCGGTAGTGCACCGGTCAGTTCCGCCCCCGGAACGCCGCGACGAGTCAAGTTTCCGACTAGTCTAAAACGCCTCACGGCCGGTTGTCAGTTTCTCGCCGCGGAACATGACATAGACGCCGTTTGTTTCGCTGGCTTGAAGAGTGTCGTCGTCCGGCGGATCCACTTCCGCGGGCCAATCGAGGTCAGCGATGCTGTCCGCCTTGAGATACGGGGCGATCATATCGCACGTCAGGGACTCGGTGGTCACGAAATTGGACACTACCATGACGTTTTCGACGGCATCCTCGATCATCCGCAGGTTTGTCATGCAGACCTTCTTCTGAGATTCCGTCGTCGCTTTGGCCAGGGCCGGCACGGAAATCGCGGCCATCAGGCCGACCAGGCTGGCGACGAGAAGAACTTCGACCAGCGTGAAGCCTGATTGGCGCCGCTTCGCGTGCGTGGCGGCTTGTTTTGACTGTACTCTTTTCATCGTAACTCCCCCCCATGTTCACTGCGCGAAGCAATCGAGTTCTGGCGGTCATGCTTCCTGCAGTTGAGCGCTCTGTTCAAGGAAGCATAGGGCATGCCATCTTTCGCCGCGTATCTGATGTTCTGGCCCTGAAGTCAAAATTATGAGCCGATAATCGATCTGATTCGTTGCAAGGGGGGACGATTGTGGGCCTACTGGCGCAGCGAACAGTCCGCACGGCGCGGTGTTGTGCACAAATGTGAACGAAATGTACGATCTACGGTCGCGACTCGCCGATTTTGCAGCTGTGAGAAGCAGACGGCCCGCGCAAAGGAGAAGGAGCGTCGTTTCTAGGATTCGGGCAGCAGGTCCACTATAAGGATTTCAGGGGGACAGTAGAGACGGAGGGGTGGAAAGTGGCAGCCGATGCCGGCGGTAACGAAGAGGTGCGTTCCCTTGATAAGGAAATGCCCCTGGTCAAAACGTCGCCCGAACCGTGAAGGGCACGCGAGCGAGCCGATGACGGGCAGGTTCACCTGGCCGCCATGGTAGTGCCCCGCGAAGACGACGTCGGCGTTTGCGGCGGCCAGGTCGTAGATGTTGTCGGCCGTATGTGTGAGAACCAGCAGTGGCGCGTCGGATTCACGAGGGGCAGGCTGCCACTCGTCGTCGCACCAGGGGATTTCGCACCCGGAGACGATCAACTCCGCGCCGCCGGGTCGCAGGGAGAGGTGTTTGTTGCCGAGGAGTGTCACACCGCCTTCGATCAACGCTTGCGGGGCTTCCTCGAGCGCGGTCCAATGGTCGTGGTTCCCGAGCACGGCGTACACCCCGTACCTGGCGCTGAGCAGTGGCAACAGCTCTGCGAGCAACGGCACATACTTGGCGTGCGAGACAAAATCGCCGGTCATGAAGACCAGGTCTGGTTTCGCCTTCACTGCTTCGCTCATCACGCGCTCGTAGTACGAAAACGGTATTTTGCTGTTCGCATGGAAATCGCTCAGGTGCACGATTCGCGTCCGGTCGCCTTTCCACCGGCGAAGCGGCAGCTCGTAGCGACGGATGGCCAGCTGCGTTGTTGTCAGGGGGCGCCACACGGAGTGGGGCTTGCCCGTTTCCGATACGGGGGGAGAAGCGCGATAGCCGCGGCGCAACAGCAGGCGGTGCGTCTCTCCCACCGCGACGACCACGAGGAAGCCCGCGGGCGCGATCAGCCAGGACGAGCACCCCTGCACAAGTCCCGCAATGAAGGACGACGTCGTGAGCGCCGTGAATGCGGCCGGCACCGCAACGCGCTTCACCAGCCGGTCCTTCATCGGCAGGAGACGGCGGTTGTACATGATGAAGAACAGGGCGCCACCGGCCGTGGTGTACACGATGACTGCCAGAATATGCAGAAGAAGCGCCGTCATTGCCGATTCAAGTCCCGCCACAGGCTACTGCAATGGACGCTTCCGATGCAAGACTGCTGACCCCCGAATCAGCAATTCTCATTATGGCCACGCCCCCTGCGACCTTGTGTCGCAGGAGCGGGAGATTGGGGAGAAAAGGCCCGCCTTTTCTCCCCAATCTCCCGCTCCTGCCGCACAAGGCGGCAGGGGGCGTGGCCATAATGAGAATTGCTGCCCCCGAATCGCAGATGCGCCCAAGGATCGCGGCGTGCCCTGCAGGCGCGCACCTACGAGATAACGAAGCAGGAGTGAGTTGAAGTAGAACCGTTCTCCAGGACGGTTCGGCGGAACCCAGGCGGGGCTCGAGTTTCTGGTCAGCAACGTCCCCAAGGTGCGCGGCGTCTTGGACGATTCGGCAGGGAAACCGCTCGCCCTGTCATCCCGAGGAGCGTCACGGGATGACAGGCTGGGGGCGTCCGCCATGAGAACCGCCGGACGTCACGGCGCTGCATTCCCGGACGTTGCTACTGTACCGCGGGAAGGCCGAGGCGGTAGGAGGGGGGGCAGTGAAATGTGGCCGCACCTGCCTCCGTTCTTCTGGGTCTGTTCATGCGAATGCGGCACAGAGGTCTTTCCTTTTCGTATTGTACGAAGACCACGGGGTAACCGTCGACCTGGAGCAGGCCCTCGGTCAGCGAGTACCTGCCGTCGGTTGTCAGTCCCAGCAGGGACGTGAGCGCCGGTTGGTTCATGGCCCTTGCCAGGTCGCGCAGGACTTCCATGTCCTTTCGCTCGATGCCCGCCTGCTTCCATGAAGTGGCCCAGATTTCCTGAACGAGTGTCTTGCCGCGGCGAATCGTGAAGTGATGGCAGAGCATCCCGGCCACCGTCTGAGTCTGTCCAGATGTCTCAATGCGCAGGGCCGGCTTTGGCGGAGGCGCGGTGCCCGTGAGCTTGCCGACGCCTTCGCGAATGGCATCGCCGACTGTTCGCGCCGCGTCTCCAACCGCGCTCATCGCCTTGGTGTTGATCTGCACATAGCTCTTGTTGGCGTGGTCGACGAGACAACAGTTGCCCGTCTGGCGATCGTGAAGGAGATCCGATTCCCGTCGGCCAGTTCCCGGGAGACCGATCTTGAGGTACCGCCGCGTGAACAGGACGGGCAGCTTGGAGGTGGAGACGCGCCCCGCTGAACGGTCGACAACTTCCGCGTCAATCCGC
The DNA here is from genome assembly GCA_964555035.1 of uncultured Victivallales bacterium. Lineage (GTDB taxonomy): Bacteria > Verrucomicrobiota > Kiritimatiellia > UBA8416 > CAYOBW01 > CAZKRK01. The sequence continues at coordinate 4,603 of CAZKRK010000335.1, forward strand.
CACGCGCTTCCTCCACGCGCCGTGACGGTGGCCGCGGAGAGGAGACTCATGACTATGACTGTAGCTCTGTACATCTGTCGTTCTCGGCTGCCGGATCCGGATTCGATGGGACTGCGCGCCGCAGAACCGTTCTTCAGGACGGTTCCAGACCACGCACGATCGACTATTCCCGCTCGGGCTCCGTCGAACCGTCCTGGAGAACGGTTCTACGCCACTACTCCAGCACGGCGCGGATGCGGCGGACGCCGGCGCTGGAGGAACCTTCCTTTTTGATGCGGAAGTGCCCCAGCGTGCCGGTGCGTTCGACGTGGGGACCGCCGCAGACTTCCTTGGAGAAATCGCCGATCGTGTAGACCTTGACCTGCTCGCCGTACTTGCCCTCGAAGAGCGCCGTGGCGCCGTTTTCTCGTGCCTGTTCGACTGTCATCGACTCGAACGAAATCGGCAGGTCGGCCTGGATCTGTTCGTTCACGAGCTCCTCAACCGCCTTGATTTGCTCCGGCGTCATCTTTTCCGGGTGCGAGAAATCGAAACGCAAGCGGTCGGGCGTGATGTTCGATCCCCTCTGCTTGACGTGGTCGCCCAACACGGTCTGCAGGCTTCGGTGCAGGAGGTGGGTCGCGGTGTGCAGCTTTGTCGTCTGTTCCGACCGGTCCGCCAGGCCGCCCTTGAACGACTTGTCGGCGCCCTTCTTGGAGAGCTCGCGGTGCTTGGCGAAGGCTTTGTCGAAGCCTTTCTTGTCGATCGTCAGGCCCTCTTCCGCGCAGATCTCTTCGCTGAACTCCAAGGGGAACCCGTAGGTGTCGAACAGCCGGAACGCTACCCGTCCGGACACAACGCTCTGGTTGTGCTTCTTCATGTTCTCGAGCACCTTGTTGAGCTCGGCCGTACCGCGGCTCAACGTCTTCTCGAAACGCTCCTCTTCGGTCACCAGCTCCTTGATGACGTGGTCGCGATATTTTTCCAGTTCGGGATAGGCGTGCTTATAGCCATCTATCACGCAGTTCGCCAGCGGTTTGGTGAAGCCGATTTCCAGTCCGACCTGGTGTGCGTAGCGTACGGCACGCCGGATGAGACGGCGGAGCACATAGCCCTGGCCGAGGTTGCCGGGCGTAACTGCCATGGGGTCGGCCAGGATGAAGACGGAGCTGCGCAGGTGATCGGCCAGGACCCGGAATGCCCGCGTGGTTTGCGCGTCCCGGTCGGCGCGGTGTCCCGTGTGTTCCTCGAGGACCCGCATGACCGGCAGGAAGAGTTCGGTTTCGAAGACCGTCTCTTTGCCCTGCAGCATGGCGATTGTGCGTTCCACGCCCATGCCGGTGTCGACATTGTGCTGGGCCAGGGGGACGTAGGTTCCATCCTGCGTCTTGTTGTACTGCATGAACACGTCGTTCCAGATCTCGAAGTACTTCCCGCAGGAGCAACCGGGTTTGCAGTCGGCCCCGCAGGCGTCGATACCGGTGTCGACGAACATTTCCGTGTCCGGTCCGCACGGGCCCGTCTGCCCGGCCGGTCCCCACCAGTTGTCCTTCATCGGCAGCGCGAAGATGCGCTCGGACGGAATGCCCAGTTTCTGCCAGATGGCGATCGATTCGTCATCCTTGGGCACATCATCATTGCCTTCAAACACGGTCACGTGCAGGTTCGACGGATCGAACCCGAGGTACGACTTCGAGGTCAGGAACTCGAACGACCAGGCGATCGCTTCCTCTTTGAAGTAATCGCCCAGGGACCAGTTGCCCAGCATTTCGAAGAACGTCAGGTGGCTGGGGTCGCCGACTTCCTCGATGTCGCCGGTACGGATGCACTTCTGGCAGTTGCACAGCCTTATGCCGGACGGATGGGGCTCGCCGAGCAGATAGGGTACGAGCGGGTGCATGCCGGCAGTCGTGAACAGGACCGTGGGGTCATTCTCGGGGAACAGGGATGCGCCGGAGACTACGGCGTGCTCCTTGCTCTTGAAAAAGTCGAGGTACATCTGCCTGAGTTCGTCAGCAGTCATAGGTCATTCGCTCCTCTTCGTGGTCTCAAATCGTGTCGCAGCCGAAAAAGACTCGCCACGGAGGCGCCGAGGAACGGAGGAGAAGATTGCAAATCTCCCTTTCCGCGTCTCTGCAAACTCCGTGGCTTCGTTCCTGGTCGCCTACTTGTCTTCTTCCTCGGCCGGCTCGCTTTGCGGGATTTCCTTTTCCGGCGCTTTGGGTTTCTCGATGCCGTGGACCTTGGCCATGATGGCGTCGACCATTTTCCGGGTCAGGTCGGGGTCTTCTTCCAGGTTTGTCCGCGCCGCGGCCGCGCCCTGTCCGAGCTGCTCGCCTTCGTACGACAGCCACGACCCGCGCTTGGTTACGAGACCGTGTTGGATCGCGGAATCGAGGATCGACCCTTCCCACGAAATGCCCTTGGCGTAGAGGATGTCGAACTCCGCTTCGGTAAAGGGCGGGGCCACCTTGTTCTTGACGACCTTCACGCGCGTGCGATTGCCGAATACGGCGCCGCTCGAATCCTTGAGCGCGCCGATGCGCTGGATTTTCATGCGCACCGAGGTGTAGAACTTGAGCGCGCGCCCGCCCGGCGTCGTCTCGGGATTGCCGAACATGACGCCGATCTTCTCGCGAATCTGGTTGGTGAAGATGCAAAGCGTCTTGGACTGCGCGATTGCGCCGGTCAGCTTGCGCATGGCCTGGGACATCAACCGTGCCTGCAGGCCGACGTGCGTATCGCCCATGTTGCCCTCCAGCTCGGCGCGCGGCGTCAATGCCGCCACGGAGTCCACCACGACCACGTCCAACGCGCCGCTGCGCACGAGCGACTCCGTGATCTGCAGCGCCTCTTCACCCGAGGCCGGCTGCGACACCAGCAGGTCGTCGAGGTTCACCCCGATCCGCTTGGCGTAGTTGGGGTCGAGGGCGTGTTCCGCGTCGACAAATGCGGCCAGTCCGCCCGCTTTCTGGGCGTTGGCAATCACGTGCAAGGTCAGCGTGGTCTTGCCCGAAGCTTCGGGGCCGAAAACCTCCACCACGCGGCCGCGCGGCAGGCCGCCGATGCCGAGTGCCAGATCGAGGGAGAACGATCCCGTCGAGATGCACGGCACCTTCACGTGCGCTTCCCCATCCCCCATGCGCATGATCGCGCCTTCGCCAAACTCCTTGCGAATCTGCGCCAGAACCGCGTCGAGCGCGGGGGCTCCTTTTTCGTTAGTCTTCTTCGCTGCCATGACTCTCTCCCTTCTCCAACAGATACCGTTTGACCATTCCGAGGGCTGCTTCGCTGCCGGCCGTCTTGACGGCGGCGCGGTCGCCGTCGAAGACGAACCGCTCGACCGTGGCGCCTTCCGGTCCGGCCAACCCGATGTAGACCAGTCCCACCGGTTTCTCGGCCGTGCCACCGTCCGGTCCGGCAATTCCGGTTACGCCGATACCGATGTCAGCTTCAAATCGTCGGCGCACTCCTGCCGCCATCTGTCGGGCCACCGGTTCACTTACCGCCCCCTCGCGTTCGAGAACCGTCGGATCCACCCCCAGTTCCCGAACCTTGACGGCGTTGGCGTACGCGATGACCCCACCGACATAGTATGCCGAGCTGCCGCTGACCGACGTGACGCGGTGTCCGATCAACCCCCCGGTGCAGGACTCCGCGGTCGCGAGCGTCAACCCTCGCCTACCCAATAGAAGCCCCACTTCCCGCTCTATTCCGGAAAAATCCACAAAAAAATGCGCGCGGCGCCTTTCAGGGGCATTATGCCTTCCTGCAACCGCCAGAAGATACCACGCCTGCCGTGGGAAGCAAGCCTATCAATATGCGCCCCAGCAGTTCTCATTTTGGCTGACGCCCCCTACCACTGAGGGGCATTGATTGCG
>CAZKRK010000336.1:0-8451 GCA_964555035.1 uncultured Victivallales bacterium
GAGAGGTCGCCGCAGCGCAGCGGAGGCGGGTGAGGGGCCGGCCGTTGGCTCGTGGACATGACACGGTGCGCTCCTAAAGAACCTCTCTCCCTGATCTTTCTACTTAATCTGCTCCTCCACGCGCCGAGAAATCGGCGCGACCCTTTTCGGACACCCTTACGCTACGATGTCCTTGAACAGGAGGGAGGCGGCCAGGCTGACGGCGTTGAAGCAGGCATGCGTGACGATCGGCACGGTAAGAGAGCCGGTCGCGATGTAGCCCAACGAGAGCCCTATGGCGAGGATGAAGATAGGGACGAAGGCGACGACGTTGGCGTGGATCAGGGCAAAGAGCAGCGAGACCAGCACCACGGCCGTCCCGACCGACATGTGCCTGGCAAAGAACGGGAGGGCAATGCCTCTGAAGACGATTTCTTCCACTACCGGCGCGGCCACGACTGCCAGGAACGCCAGGATGCCGGCGACGAGGGGCGAGTCGGTTTTCAGCAGGATCTGGATCACAGTCTGCGGCTGTACTTCGCAGCCCGCGGCGTGCAGCACTCTCACGTACACGAAGCTGATGACGGCCAGGGGAACGATCACGGCCAGATAGGACAGGAGTCCCCGGGCGGCATCGCGGGGGAGATTCGCGAGTTGTGCGCCAAAGGCCTGGCGAGGCGACAGGCGGCGTCGGATCATGAGGTAGCCGATAAGCAGCATTGCCGTTCCCTGGAAGACGAAGGCGGTGAGTACGATGCTTCTTACGACCGTTGCGTCAGACATCGTTCGGTTGATGCCGAGGTCGTGCAGAAACGCTGCCAGGGAGACGTGGAGGATCGCGAGCGAGAGCGAGATCAGCACGAATTCGCGCCACGTCCAGGGGCGCGATCGCAGCTGCCGCGCCAACTCGCCGATGCGGGGCGGTTTCGCGAGGTAACGTACAATCAGGAACACATCCGCCGCGATTCCAAGCACGAAGAGGGAGCAAAAGAGCGTACCGATCGTAACGACTGTTTCGAGCGACATGTTTTCGACGATATCGGCGGAGATATCCATAGACGACAAAAGCCATTGCTGAAAGGGACGTACAGGCAGTATCGTATGCGCTTCATTGTCAAAGCGAGAGAAAAAGGCGAAGGGGCTTGCAGCATGTCGGATCTCGATGCGAAGTACGAAGAGTTGAGGGAGGCGGTTCGGGCAACGGGAGGTCTGGCGGTCGCGTTTTCCGGCGGGGTGGACAGCACGTTTCTGGCCGCGGTGGCGGCCGCGGAGCTGGGCGAACGCGCGCTGGCCGTGACGGCGTTGTCGCCGACCTATCCGAAACACGAGCAGGAGGAGGCCGCCGAGTTGGCCGACCGGATCGGTATTCGTCAGATCGGCGTGGAGTCGAACGAGCTTGAGATCCCCAATTTCAAGGAGAACCCCGCGGACCGCTGCTACTTCTGCAAACGTGAGTTGTTCGAGGTGGTGCGGGGGATTGCCGACAGGGAGGGCATCGCCGTGATTGCCGACGGATCGAACGCTGACGATCTGGACGACTACCGTCCGGGGCGACGGGCTGTGGTTGAGCTCAACGTGCGCAGTCCGTTGCTGGAGTGCGGGCTGACGAAGGATGACATTCGCGAGTTGTCCCGGCGGCTTGACCTGCCGACGGCGGAGAAACCGGCTTTTGCCTGCCTGGCTTCGCGGTTTCCCTACGGTACGGAGATCGACGAGGACAAGCTGCGAGCGGTGGATCGCGTCGAGCAGGAGCTGCGCCGGCTGGGGTTTCGCATGGTGCGCGTGCGCCATCACGGCAACGTGGCGCGGATCGAGGTAGGGCGTGAGGAACTGCCGCGGCTGGTTGAGCCGGGGGTGCGCGAGGAGATTGTCAAAGCCGGTCAGGCGGCCGGTTTCCTGTACATCGCGGCCGACCTGGAGGGGTATAGCACAGGCAGCATGAACCGGGAGTTGGCGGAGGCGGGTGGTGAAGCTCGGACTTCTTGATGTGGGATGTGGGACTGCGCTGCGGCGACGGGGCTGTATCAAAAAGGTCAGAAGTTCCGTTGCGCTCCGACCGGTCCACGGCACTCCCTGTTCGTAGTGAGCCACGTAGCCCGAGACGCAACGCGGATCGGCGCGGAGTGGCGTGGTCCGGTTGGAGCGCGCTACGCGCCGACACTCGCAAGCGCCCCATGACCTTTCAACAACCAAAAGGTGTCAAACGGAAATCGGGACGTGACACAAATCGCTAATCGCTAATCGTCAATCAATGGTAGCACCGAGACTTCCCAGAAGTTAGGACGTCCGGCGCGGCTTTGCCGGGAACCATCATCCCATCGCTTCATCGATCGCGTCGCTGAGCTGGGAGATGCGGAACGGTTTCCTGAGGAAGCCGGCGGCGCCGGCGTCCAGCATGCCCTGGACCTCGCCGTCGAGGTCATAGCCGCTGCAGATCAGGATGCGCATGTCGGGGCGTGTCTCGATGAGGAGGGGATAGGTTTCGGCTCCGGTCAGGTCCGGCATGGCCATGTCGAGCAAGGCCACGTGGATCGTGCCCTTGTGTCTCTGGGCAACCTTGACGGCTTCCTGGCCGCTTTCGGCCACGAGGACCGTGTGTCCGAGCATGGTCAGAATGCGTTCGCAGCTCTGCACGACGGTCTTGTCGTCGTCTACGATCAGTATTGTGCCGGAGCGGTGCGCCCGTGCGTGCAGGTCTCTGACGACACTCTCTTCCGGGGGCTTCGTCAGCGGAAGGTACGCTCTGAAAGTTGTTCCTTTGCCCGGCTGGCTTTCGACTGCCACGTTGCCGCCGTGGTCGCGGACTATGCCGTAGACGCACGCCAGGCCCAGGCCCCGGCCCTGGAATTTTGTCGTGAAGAACGGCTCGAAAACGCGTGCCTGCGTCTGTGCGTCCATTCCCTGCCCGTTGTCTGTTACTCGCAGGCAGATGTACTCGCGTGCCGTCAATCCGTCCGCCGGCAGGTACTCGCAGTCCTCGGGTTTGATGCACTGTGTAGTTACGACGACGCGTCCGGTGTCGCCCATGGCCTCGACGGCATTGATGCAGAGATTCATGACGACCTGGCTCAGTTGTGCGGCGTCGCCTTCGACGGAGGGCGAGCCGTCCGTCAATTCCATGTCCATGCGGATGCTCGGGGGCAGTGAGCGTCGGTAGAGACGGATGGTGTCGCGCACGACCCTGTTGACGTCGACGATTTCGTTGCCCCGCGTACCACCCCTGGCGTAGGTCAGCATCTGCTTGGCCAGTTCGCCGGCACGTTGCGCCGACTGACAGATCTCGTTCAGCATGGCTGCTTCGTCGTCTTCTTCAGGGTAGTGGTAGCGCAGCAGGTCGGCATTGCCGAGAACCCCGACCATGAGGTTGTTGAAGTCGTGGGCCACGCCCGCCGCCAGCGTGGCGGTTGCCTCCATGCGGGAGGAGCGCAGCATTGCCTCTTCCGAGCGGCGCCGCTGCACGGCGGCGCCCAGTGCGCGTGCCGCCGTTTGAAGCGCGGTGAGCGCCTTGGGCGGCCACTCTTCGTGCCTGGTCGCAGCGCCCAGAGCAATGACGCCCCACCATGTGTCTGCCACAAAGACCGGCAGAACCAACAGGGACTGGAAGCCGTTTTGGACGAGAAGGTCCCTGGCCGTTTTCGGAAAGTCCTCGGCGTTGCCCTGGACGACTTTTCCCTGGGACAATGGCTCGACCCACTGCAGGAAACGCTCGTCTCCAAAAGGCACTTCGCCCAGGCGGGATTCGGAGAGCAGAGGCGCCGCGCCTTCGGCGTGCCACTCCACGCGACGTACGGCAACTCGCCCGCCGCGCCGCGGTTGGTACTCGTAGATGTAGGCCCGGCTCATACCCGCCGCCTCCCCGAGCTTGCACAGGACGTCGTCGGCGCATGACTCCCACGTCGGCGCCGTCAGCAGGCGGGTGGCGGAGTAGCTCACGGCTTCGAGGATAGCATCGCGCAGCTGCAATGCGTGCTCAGCTTCCTTGCGCTTGCTGATGTCGCGGGCAACGACCAGGCCAAGCGGAGCAGGGCGAACATGAATGCGGGAGATGCTGACGTTCACATGCAGCGGTGGCTTCTTCTTGCGCGTCAGCATGTGTTCCTCGTGCGAGTGGAACGTGCAGGTTGTCTGAATGGCGCGGGTCAGCGTCGCGGAACAGGAGGTGTCGCCGAAGCACGCAAATAGATCGTCCAACTTCATTTCGAGAAGCTCACGCCGCCGGAACCCGGTCAGACGTTGGGCCATCGGGTTGGCATCCACGAGCCGGGAGGTCTCCGGGTCGAAGACAAACAGGGCGTCGCCGGCTTCATCGAAAAAGCAACGGGCCAGTTCCTGGTGAAAACGGGGGTCTACATTCATCTATCGTTCGCGTCCACTCCGATGCAGAACTCTTCTTCGAGGGCTACGAAGCGTTTCTCGCCGATCCCGGGAACACTCAGCAGTTGGGTCAGCGCTGTAAACCCGCCCCTGCGCTCGCGTTCGGTGACGATACGCCGGGCCAGTTCCGGTCCCACACCGGAGACTATTCCCAAATCATACACGGTAGCCGTGTTGATGTCACGCCTGTTTCGTGATGTTCCGCGTTGGCGCGTCATTCGGGAGGGCTGCATGGTCGGAGTAGTTGCCGGGCGGGCGGAGGAAGCGCCGCGGTTCCGCTCGGGAAGCAAGCCTACCAGGAAACCGACCCCGATCGCGGTGACTGCCGCTGCCGTGAGCAGGGCACGGTAGGGCCGCGCCGTTTTCGGCTTTGCGCGGCAGGCCGCCGCAAGCTCTTCGTAGAAGCTTGCCGCGGTAGGGCAACGCTCGTCGGGGTCACGGGCCAGGGCGCGTGCAAGGACGTCGTCTACCGCGGCGCCCAGTTCCGGTTTGAGTTCCGACGGCATGGCGAAAGTGCCGAGCGGAAGCTCGCCGGTCAGCATCTGGTACGCGACAACGGCGAGGGAGAACACGTCGGCGCGCTCGTCGATGTCCAGTCCGTGCCGCTGCTCGGGCGCCGCGTAGTCGAGGGTCCCGAGCGTTGTGGATGCCTGGGTGATAACTCCGATTTCACCGACGTTGGAGGCCAGTCCGAAGTCTGCCAGTTTCACGGTCCCGTCCGTAGCGACCAGAATATTGCCGGGTTTTACATCGCGGTGGACCACTCCCCGCTCATGGAGGTATGCAAGCGCCTCTGTCACGTGGGCCAGCAACGTCAGCGTCTCTTCGGTTTCCAGGGAGCCCTCTGTGTGCAGGCGGTTGCGCAGGCTCTCGCCCTCGACGTGTTCCATAACGATGAACGGCCGTCCCTCGACAACGCCACGGTCGACAACGGGCACGATGTTGGGGTGGGAGAGCGAGGCCAGTAGCTGCGCTTCCCGTTCGAAACGCGCCAGTCTCTCGGACGTGTTGCGCCCGGTTCCGGGTAACAGCAGCTTGATCGCTACGCGGCGCCCCAGGCTTTCCTGGGTGGCCAGAAGCACTTCGCCCATACCGCCGGAACCGATGCGCTTGTCTATCTTGTACCCCGGGATAGTGACCGGCGTCTTCAATGCACCTGAAGCTTCCACACCCAGACCCCGCTGCCTGCAAGTTGACGTGTTTCGTCTACCCTTTCTCAATCCGCGATATCGAATCATACCAACGGAGGCGGGAACTGTCAACGGCATGGAGTGATGAAGCAGCAATTCTCATTATGGCCACGCCCCCTGCGACCTTGTGTCGCAGGAGCGGGAGATTGGGGAGAAAAGGCCCGCCTTTTCTCCCCAATCTCCCGCTCCTGCCGCACAAGGCGGCAGGGGGCGTGGCCATAATGAGAATTGCTGGTGATGAAGTGGCAAGACGGATGGGAGCCCCTCATTCTCGTTGCAAATACGTGTCGTTTTGCTAGCCTGAGATGATGCTCTAATCAACCGGGATACTGCTGCTATGTACATTCTTGCCATTGATCAGGGGACGACCGGCACGACAACCGTGCTCTATGATCACAACGGTCGCCCGGCCGGCAAAACCTATCGCGAGTTCGCTCAACACTACCCCAAGCCCGGTTGGGTAGAACACGACCCGGAAGAGATCTGGGACTCGGTAGTGGCGACGGTTTCGGATCTGTGCCGTTCCACCCCGGGCAGGATTGCGGCCATAGGCATCGCCAACCAGCGCGAGACGACCATCCTGTGGAATCGGCGCACGGGAAAGCCGATCCACAACGCGGTCGTCTGGCAGTGTCGTCGAACGGCCGGGATGTGTGACGATTTGCGTGCCCGGGAGGAGATGGTTCGCCTCAGGACGGGGCTGCCCTTGGACGCCTATTTCAGCGGAACCAAGATCAAGTGGATCCTGGACCACGTCGAGGACTGTCCGCCGGTGGAAGACATAGCGTTCGGGACGATCGACGCATGGCTTGTCTGGAAACTCACGGGCGGCTCCGTGCACGCCACCGACTACACCAACGCCTCGCGTACACTGCTTTTCAACATAGAACGCAAGCAGTGGGACGCGGAGTTGTGCGATCTGTTCGGCGTTCCCACGTGCATCCTGCCCGAGGTCCGGTGCTCAGTCGGCGACTACGGTACGGTTTCCACGATCGATGCCTTGCGAGGCGTTCCGATTGCGGGGGTGGCCGGCGATCAACAGGCGGCGTTGTTCGGCCAGTGCGGTTTCGGCGCGGGCGGCGCCAAGAGCACCTACGGTACGGGGTGCTTTCTCTTGATGAACACCGGCGAAGAGCTGGTGCACTCGCGCCAGGGACTTATCACGACCGTGGCCGTTGGGAGCGACGGCAAACCCTGCTACGCGCTGGAAGGATCCGTCTTCATCGCGGGCGCCGCGGTGCAGTGGCTTCGCGACGGGCTGCGGATTATCGAGCATGCCGCCGATTCCGAGGCTGCCGCCCTCTCGTTGAGCGGTAACGACGGTGTCTACTGCGTGCCGGCATTTGTCGGCTTGGGGGCGCCGCATTGGGACCCGGAGGTGCGAGGCGTCCTTACCGGCCTGACGCGCGGGACAACGCGCGCGCATATCATCCGTGCCGTATTGGAGTCGATGGCATACCAGAGCTACGACGTGCTGGCGGCGATGGAGGCGGAAACGGAGTGTTCGATCGGCGAGCTGGATGTCGACGGCGGCGCGATTGCGAATGACTTCCTGGCCCAGTTCCAGGCCGACATTCTCGGAAGGCGGGTCGTGCGCCCGGTGGTCATCGAATCGACGTCGCTGGGGGTCGCCTACCTGGCCGGTCTCGAGATCGGCGTGTGGCAGGACGAGTCCGATTTGCGCCGGTTGAAGGAAGTGGAGCGAGTGTTTGAGCCGGGCATGGACGAAGACGTCCGTGAGCGTCTGCTCGCGGGATGGAACAGGGCGTTGCGGCAGGCGATGCAGAAGTAGAGTCATGAAGGGCATTGGGCACTTTGCGGTTGGCGTGGCGGCGGCTTCATGCTTTCCCGCCGCCGTGAGAGCAGGCGCGGAGGGCAATCCCCTGTACTTCGTCCTGGGGGGTGTTTTCGGGTTGCTGCCGGACACGCTCGACTTCAAGTTGGGGCGGTTCTTCTATCGGCACGACCTGGAAGTCGTTCTCGATCCCACGGATCCGTGCCCGGAAACGGTTGCCGGCGTTGTGCGTGAGGCCGTCTCGACGGCATTGACGCGGGATGTGCCGGTCAGGGTCAAGCTCAATACCGTTCGTGAGAGCGGCGACGTGTGGCGCCGCTACACTGTTGCTTTTGATGCGGCGGCAGGACAAGTTGTCGTGCGGATCGGTCCGTTGGTGGACACCGGCGGGAACGTGTTGGCCGCGGATGACAGGACGGGGCGCGAGGCTGTTGCACGCCTGCCGGGTGCGCTTCACACGGAATACCTGTCATCGACAGTTGTCGACGTGTTCGACGGGCCGTCGTTCAGGTTCGTTCCGCGCGCGAACAACGTCTGTCGCGTGGAGTTCATCCCGTGGCATCGGCAGTGGAGTCACAGTCTGGTCTGTGCGCTTGTGTGCGGTCTGGCAGGTTGGCTGCTCTGGGGCGGGACGGCCGCGGCCGTCATTGCCTGCGCGGTGTTGACGCACATTGGCCTGGATCAGCTCGGTTTCATGGGCTGCAGTATTCTCTACCTGTTCCGTTCCGGTCGCAGGTGTGGACTGCAACTGATGCAGTCAAGCGATGTCCTGCCGAACCTGGTGGCGGTGTGCCTGGCTTGCATGGTGACGTTCTGGAACCTCTACAGTGTCGGTGCGCATCCCGGTCTGTTTATCAATCCCGTCAGGCTGCTGGTGTTCGGCTTCGCCCTGCCGCTGCTGGGCGCCCTGGGGTTGCGGCGGTGGCTGCGGGGATCGGGCGGGTAGTTGGAACCTGTCCGAAAAGGGTCTACGTTCGCGACCCGCCCCGGTGACTTTGCGAACGAACCTCCGGGACACGACACCAGTCGATCTCGAGAATCGAACCTTGAGCATTGAGCCTAAAAAGAGCAGTTGCCCGCAGATGACGCAGATTGACGCAGATAAAGTCCCGA
>CAZKRK010000337.1:0-8450 GCA_964555035.1 uncultured Victivallales bacterium
ACGTTCAGCGCGTCGCTCCAAAGCTAAATCGATTAAGCTGTCCACCAGTTTGGGTCACCACTCCACCACTCCACCACTCCACCACTCCACCACTCCAAGCCGATTGCGCGACAGCGCAATCGGCTCCGGACGCCGCAAGGCTGGTTGCATTCCCGAATGGGATGCAGTAGGTTATGGACCATGAAAACCGAACCGGAAGCATTCGCCGAGGTCCCCATGCGACACGTGGGACCGATGCGCATCACGGGACCGGTACTGGCGGAAGAGCTGAGCGTGCCGCTTGCGACCTACGAAACACCGCTCTGGCCCTCGACCGGGCGCGGAGCGCGCGTGTCCATGGCCTGCGACGGTATCCACGTCTCCGTGACCCGCGACATGATGGCGCGGTCCATCCTGGTCGAAGCCCCCAACACGGCCGAGGCCGTGCGTTGCGGCGAAGCGCTCGACGGACGCCGCGCGGAGTTGGCGGAAGTCGTCGCCTCCACGACCCGCTACGGCCGCTTCCTCGATCTGCACTGGGAGGTGGTCGGCAGGCTCCTGTTTCTACGGATCGAGATGGAAACCGGCGACGCCGCCGGCCACAACATGGTCACCGGCGCCGCCGATGCAGTCATGACGTGGCTGCTCGGCGCGTTTCCTTCCCTGGAGTATGTCTCCATTTCCGGCAACTACTGTACGGATAAGAAACCGTCGGCGGTCAACGGCATCCGGGGACGCGGCAAGTGCGTGGTGGCCGAGATCGTCGTTCCGGCAAAGCTGTGCGCGAAAATGCTGCGAACGACCGCGGGGCAGGTTGCGGAGCTCAACACGAAAAAGAACCTGCTCGGCACATCGCTTGCCGGCACTGTTCGCTCCGCCAACGCGCACTTCGCCAACATGCTGCTGGGCGTGTACCTTGCCACCGGCCAGGACGCCGCCAATATCGTCGAGGGCTCGCAGGGCTACACCTACGCGGAGTCGCGCGACGACGACCTCCACTTCTCCGTCACGCTGCCAAACGTCATCGTCGGGACGGTCGGCGCCGGCAAGGGCCTGCCCTTCGTGCGGGAAAACCTGGAACGCCTGGGTTGCCTGGCCGAGCGCAGGCCGGGCGAGAACGGGCGGCGGCTGGCCGCAATTGTCGGCGCCACCGTATTGTGCGGCGAGCTCTCGCTGATGGCGGCGCTGACGAATCCCGGCGAGCTGATGCGGTCGCACCGCAAGCTGGAGCGGCAGAACGATGGATGAGCTGGTCAACCCGCGCAAGCACGAGCATCTGCGCATTGCTCGGGACGATCGCGATGCCGATCGCCGCAAGTCCTATTTCGAGGACATACGCCTGATACACCGCGCCTTGCCGGAAGTCGATCTGGATGCCGTGGATACGCGGGTCGAGTTCATGGGCAAGACCCTATCGTTTCCGCTTCTGATTTCCAGCATGACCGGCGGCGAAGGGGAAGAGCTGCTCACGATCAACCGCACCCTCGCCGCGGCCGCGGAAGCCACGGGCATTGCCATGGCGGTCGGGTCGCAGCGCGCCATGCTGGTCGACCGCGTCGCGCGGCCCAGCTTCGAGCTGCGCGAAGTCGCGCCAAACGCTCTCCTTTTCGGCAATATCGGGGCCGTTCAGCTCAACAACGGCGTGACTGTCGCAATGTGCCGCGACTGCATCGAAGCGTTGGGCGCGGACGCCCTCTGCCTGCACCTCAACCCGCTGCAGGAAGCCGTACAACCCGAGGGCGAAACGAATTTCGGCGGAGTGATCGAGCGTATCCGCGAGGTCGTTGCGGGCGTCGACGTGCCCGTAGTGGTCAAGGAGGTCGGCGCCGGCATCTCCCCGGCCGATGCCGAGCTGCTTCTGGCATCCGGCGTCAAGTTCCTGGACGTCGCCGGGGCCGGCGGCACGTCCTGGAGCCGGATAGAGTCGCACCGTGACAAAAGCGGCCGCCTGTCCGGCGAGCTGTTTCAGGACTGGGGACTGCCCACCCCGACCGCACTGCGCCTGTTGCGGCCGTACCGCGACCGGGCTACGCTTATCGCTTCGGGCGGAGTGCGCAGCGGCGTGGACATGGCCAAGGCGACGATTCTGGGGGCCTCGCTGTGCGGCATGGCCCGGCCGTTTCTGGATCATGCCCTGGCCTCAACCGACAGGGCGATCGGTTTCATCCAGCGTATCCAGCGGCAGTTCAAGACCGCTATGTTCCTCCTGGGGGCAAAAAGGGTGTCGGATCTTGTTGACAACGACACGCTAATAGTGGATACTTTGTGACACAAAGTACTCGGTGGCGTTTAGTCAGGTATTATGCAAGCAGGCATTGATCGAATCGGTTTTTACACGTCGCGTTACCGCCTCGACCTTCGCGAGCTGGCGGAGGCGCGGGGCGTGGAGTGGCGGAAGTACAGCGTCGGGCTCGGCCAGGAGGTCATGGGCGTACCGCCGCCGGACGAGGACATCGTCACGATGGCGGCCAGCGCGGCCAAACCGATCCTCGACGCGGAAGGCGTCGACGATATCGAGCTGCTGCTCGTTGCGACCGAGAGCGGGGTCGACCAGTCCAAAGCCGCCGGCATGTTTGTCCACGGCCTCCTGGGGCTGCCGGCGCGTTGCCGGGTCGTCGAACTGAAGCAGGCCTGCTACAGCGGCACGCTGGCCCTGCGGTTCGCCGCACTCACGGTTGCCGCGAATCCCGACAAGAAGGCCCTGGTCGTGGCCTCCGATATCGCGCGCTACGACCTGGGGAGTCCGGGCGAGCCCACCCAGGGGTGCGGCGCCGTGGCCATGCTGGTCACGGCCGACCCCCGTCTGCTCTCGTTTGACGAAGAGTACGGCATTCACGCCGAAGACGTTATGGACTTCTGGCGGCCGAACTACCGCGAAGAGGCCGTCGTGGACGGCAAGTACTCCACGCGCATCTACATGCACGCGCTCAAAGAAGCGTGGAGGCAGTACGTCGAGCTCACCGGCCGGTCCGTCAAGGATTTCGCCAAGTGCTGCTATCACATTCCCTTCACGAACATGGCCGTCAAGGGACACGAGCGACTGCTGAAGGCGGAACGACTTCGCGCCGAGCGCGACGAGCTGATCGAGGCGCAAGTCAAAGAGGCCCTCGGTTACAACCGCCTCACGGGCAACACCTACACCGCCTCACTTTACGAGGGGCTGACCTGCCTGCTGGATACGTCTCCCGAGAAGCTCGACGGCCGGCGCATCGGGATGTTCAGCTACGGCTCGGGATGCGTTGGCGAGTTCTTCAGCGGCGTGGTCCGGGCCGGCTACCGCGAGCACCTGTTTTCAGAACTGCACAAGGCGCAACTGGAGTCCCGTATCGATCTGACGGTCGCCCAATATGAAGACATTTTCAACTTGCGCGTACCCGAGAATGGATGGGAGTATGACTTTGCGCAATACCGCACCGGACCTTTTCGCCTTTCGGGCGTCAAGGAACACAAGCGGTTATACGAGAAACTGACATGAAAGCAATAGCCCCCGGGAAACTGATTCTGAGCGGTGAGCATGCCGTCGTCTACGGCCGCCCTGCCCTCGCCATGGCTATCGATCGCAGCGCCCAGGCCGTGATCGCGCCGACTTCGTGCGACGACGTTTCGTTTTCCCTGGCGAACTACGAACACTCGGAACGCTTCACGATTCGCGCGCTGCGGGAATTCCGCAAACGCGTCGCCAACAACTACCACCTCTTCCTGGAAGGCGAGCTGGGCATTCGCGATGTCCTGCACAAACCGGTCGAGCTCTTCCAGTTTGCCTTCATCACACTCCTCGACGGGCTTCACCTGAAACTGGAGCAGGGACTGGAGATCACGCTGAATTCGAACATCCCTATCGGTTGCGGCCTCGGTTCGTCGGCCGCGACCGTGCTGAGCGAAATCCGCGCCATCGGCCACTACTTCCGCGTCGATTTCCGTCCCGACTGGCACTACAAGTACAGCCTCGAAGCAGAAAATATGCAGCACGGCACGGCCAGCGGCGTCGATTCCTACGTGTCCCTCCACGGCGGGTGTGTGCGTTTCCAGGACGGTGACGCCGAGAAAGTGCCGCTGCCGCGCGCTCCGGTCTTCATCGTTCACACCGGCGTTCCCGAAACTACAACCGGGGAGTGCGTGTCGCAAGTGAGACGCAACTTCGAGACCAGCTCCATTTGGGAGGACTTCGAAGGCGCGACCCGTCGCATGCAGGAAGTACTGGGACGCAGGGACATCGGCGCCCTTCAGGCGGCCATCCGTGAGAATCACCGTCTGCTCGTCAGGATCGGCGTTGTTCCCGAACGCATCCGGCAGTTCGTCGCCGACGTGGAACGCTGGGGCGGCGCCGCCAAGATATCCGGCGCCGGCGCCGTGGGCGGAGACAATGGCGGCGTGGTCATGGTCGTGGCCGAGAAGCCCCCCGTCGAGCTGTGCCGCCGCTATGGCTACGAGCTTGTCGCCGTTCGCGGCGAGCCGCTCGGCGTCCGTATCGTCGGCGATTAGCGCGATGAACGCCGCCACGGTCACAGCATCCGCTCCCGGTAGTCTGATGATTTCGGGCGAGCACGCTGTCCTGCACAACCGTCACGCCCTGGCGGGAGCCGTTGACCAACGCATCCACGTCAACCTCCGTCCACGCGACGATGACGAAATCCACATCGTGTCGGAGCTCGGCGAACGCCGCATGCCGCTGACGGATATTGACCGCAGCCCCCCATTCCGCTTCGTAGGCGCGGCGATCGAGCAGAGCGCCGAACGCCTGCCGAGCGGCATCGACCTGACCATTCAGTCCGACTTTCCCCCCGACATAGGCCTGGGCTCCTCCGCCGCCGTCACCGTGGCCACAATGGCTGCCATTGACGCATGGCTCACCCCCCCGCTCGACGCCACGAATGGAGACGGCGGTCCCCCGCCGTTCACCCCCCCGGGGACCAATCGTCCGCCGACGACCGCAAGCGAAGAGCTCTCCCGCGAATCGCTCTTGCGGCGCGCCGTGACCCTGATCCGGGACGTCCAGGGACTGGGATCCGGAACCGACGTGGCGGCCGCCGTGTATGGCGGCATAGTGCGCTACAAAGCCTCGCCGCCGAAGGTCGTCGAACGCTTCGACGACTTGCCCGACATCTGCCTCGTTTACGCGGGCTACAAGACCCCAACCCCCGAAGTCGTGCGCATGGTCGAACAGCGTCGCCGGGAGTCGCCCGGCGAGCTCGAGAGAGCCTTCGATCTCATGGAGGCATGCACCGCGGCGGCTGCCGAGGCGATCAGGAACCGCGATTGGGCCGCACTGGGAGAGGCCCTGGCGACTGGCCAGGAAGCCATGGTCGCCATGGGTGTCTGCGACAGCACGCTCGCAGCCACCGTTGCCGGATTGCTGGAGGATGACGGGATTCTGGGCGCGAAAATCTCCGGCTCCGGCCTGGGAGACTGCGTGCTGGGCATCCGCCGCTTCGGTGACGTCCCCCTGCATGGGAACGCAACCTGGCCCTATCGCGCAATCCCCGTTACTCTGTCGGGCGAAGGTGTGTCGGTGGTCGGTACTGTCAAGGGTACTGTCAAGAAAGCTATGAAAAGGGCAAGCGGATGGCAATGCACACGAGAGGGGAAGATTAAGGAGAAAGATTAGGGCAAAAGATAAAGGTCCTTGCTCTTGAACCCTAATCTTTCGCCTTAATCTTTCGCCCTAATCTCTGGTTGCGGGGTCGTGGCGGGTAAGGAAAAACAGGGGAGAAGACCGAGAGACGGCTGACGCCCTGCAACAAGGACAGTTACGCAGGAGAACTTATTGTCAATACTGACAGTACGGGCAAGACGTCCAGGAGACAGAATGATCACGAAACAGGACATCGTCAGCCGCGTGCTTGCCGGGAAACCTCGTGACCCGGGAGATACGGGTGCCGCCTTCGCGCCGGCGAACATCGCGCTGTGCAAGTACTGGGGCAAACGCGATACCGAACTGAACCTGCCCGTCACATCGAGCCTGTCGATTTCGCTGGGTGCTCTCGGCTCCGAAACCTGCCTGGGCGTGGCCGGCGCGGAAGACGAATTCACGCTGAACGGCCGCAGGCTGGACGGCGACCATCCCTTTGTTGCACGTGCCCGCCGATTCCTCGACCTGTTTCGCGGCGAGAACGGGCGCCACTACAGCCTGGACACTACCAACACCATTCCGACCGCGGCGGGCTTTGCTTCGTCGGCTTCCGGTTTTGCATCGCTCGTGCTGGCGCTCGATCAGCTATACGGGTGGGAGTTGCCGGGTCGCGAGTTGTCCATTCTGGCCCGTCTCGGCAGCGGCAGCGCCTGCCGTTCGGTATGGGACGGCCTGGTCGAATGGCAGGCGGGAACCTCGCCGGACGGCATGGACAGCTTCTCCGAACCCGTTTCAAGCGATTGGCACGAGCTGCGCATCGGTCTGCTGGTTCTGGAGGCCGGACAGAAGCCGATCGGTTCGCGTCCCGCCATGCTGCGGACCGTGGACACGTCGGTCCTCTACAAGGCCTGGCCGGAAAAGGTCGCCGGCGACCTTGCGGAGCTCAAGGCCGCCATTGCCGCAAAGGACTTTGCGCAGCTGGGCGCTACGGCCGAGTCCAATGCCCTCGCCATGCACGCCACGATGATGGCCGCGCGGCCGCCGGTCGTATACTGGCGGCCCGAATCTGTCGCCGCCATGCATAGCGTCTGGCAGGCGCGGGAAGAGGATGTCGACGTCTACTTCACCATGGACGCCGGCCCCAACATCAAGCTCCTCTTCACCGCCCGCGACGAACCCGCCGTGCGTCAGCGCTTCCCGGACTTGCAGGTCGTAGCGCCCCTGGGGGCCGCGACGTGACTCGCCCCGAAAGGAGCGGGTGAGGCACCCGGTCTCAATCAGGGGCCAGTCCCGGAAAACGGTCCGCCATGTAGAGAGGCAGGTGGATGCGCCCCCGGCCCATAGGCTTTGGCGGTGCGGCGGTGAGCAGCAGGGAACGACGAGGATTGAACTTCCCGCGGTACACGCCGAGGCTCTTGGCCTTGGTGTTGATGCCGGCCTTCACCTCCACGGGAACGATCTCGCCGTCGACATCCATCAGGAACTCGATTTCGGAAGTGCCGCTCTGCCAGCAGTGGAACGGCCGTTGCCAACGTGCCACGAACTCGGTGAGCACGACATTCTCGGCCATGTAGCCCTTGTATCGACCGTAGTCGTAGACGAAAATCGTCTTGGGCGCGAGACCAAGCATGGCGCCGAGCAATCCGACGTCGAACAGATAGAGCTTGAACTTCCGCTCGCCGGCGGTTGCGTCAAGCGGCAGCTCCGCCCGACTGCAGATGAGGACCTTGTGGACGAGACCCGCCTTCTGCAGCCACGCAATCGGGCCCTCGAGCGTGGAATAGCGGGAGGCCGTTTCCAGAACGCCACGGAACACGAACTTCTGAACCCCGGTGGTTTCGCGTGCAAGTTGAAGGGGCACGCTACGGAAGACGGACTCGACCTGTACCGCCTTCAGTTTCCCGGAATGCTTGGCGATATCGTTCGTGTAGTCTTCAATCAGACTGCGCTGAAGTTGACGCGTCCGGACAAACGCTTCGGAAAGGCGATCGGCGTGCCGCCGAAATGTCTGCACCACCTCGGGCAAACCTCCCGTGATCAGGTAGCACTTGAAGTGTTCCCACAACTTGCGGTGCACGATCTCCGGAAGCGGATCGCGTAGCGTTGCCGACGCACGGGCCTCCTCAAGACGCTCGCACCCCATGCCCAGAAGGAACTCGCCAAACGTCATCGGGTAGAGGCGCAACCGTTCGACCTTCCCGACCGGAAAAAGGTCTTCGCTCAGCCCCAATCCGAGGAGGGAGCCGGAACCGCAGACGAAGGCCCGCGGCGTCCTCTCGGCGAAATACTTCAGCGATGCAAGCGCTTTCGGACACCGCTGGATTTCATCCAGGATCAGAAGATCCCGCCCGAGATCGATGTCAACCTCCCGGAACAAACCCAGGTCTCGTACGATCCGTTCCGGACGCAGATCCGCATCGAACACCGTGCCAAGAGCCGGTTCCTCCGCGAAATCAAAACGGTGGAAAGCCCGGAACTGAGCACGACCAAACTCCTCAAGCAGATACGTCTTCCCAACCTGGCGCGCTCCCTGCAGCAGAACAGGCTTGCGCTCAAGCTGCCCTTTCCACGCCATCAACCTCGCCATAAGTGCACGTTTCATAACATATTCATACCTAAAACTGTTCCTTTTGTCAATTATTCCTCGCTAAAAAGGCAACCTCGCCCCATACGCGAACATGGTGAAGCCCGCTCGACTCGGCCAAGGCCTTGTACTCATCAATGAGAGGCATATACCAGGGCCATTCGAATCCTGCAAAGTATGAGCGAAACTCCTCCCGGGTCATTGCGTCACGCACGACGGCGTAGTGTCACGTCCTGATTCCCGTTTGACACCTTCTGGTTGTTGCTTGAGATGGTCTTCATAGTACAGGGGTCATGGGTAGACACACCGCGAGCCTGC
>CAZKRK010000338.1:0-8423 GCA_964555035.1 uncultured Victivallales bacterium
CGAACGATCCTACCACTTTTGCCGTTACGCGTCAAGGGCTTGGGTCAGGTTCTCTCGGGAAGTGTTCCTCCCCTGCTCCTCACGGTGTAGACGGCCGGGCCGCAACGCGATTGACAGCGGCGACGGTGAACGTGATCGGGTACAGTCGTTCGGCGTACCACAGGCTGGCGAAATAGAGCCCGATCGGAACCGCGGGGAACTCGGTGCCCCCCCTTGTCCGCTCTACCAGCCACGACAACGCCGCGTCTACGCAGGGCGCGGCGGCACGACCGGCCGCGGCCAGGGCCTCCACCGCCACGGCCGTCTCTTCGATCGAAGACGGTACGCCATAGTCGCCTCCCCAACCGCCGTCATCGTTCTGGACTTCCGTCAACCACCGGCATGCGTCCTCGACCAGGTAGTCGTATTGCGGCAGCCGCTCCGGCGTAATGTCGGCCAATCCCCGCACAACGCGCGTCGTTCCATAGACGGGATTGAGCTTGCCGGGCGCCTGCTGATTGCCAAACCACAGCGGCGACCATGCTCCGTCTTCGCCACGCGCAGCCGCGAGATACTCCATGCCCGAGGCCAGTGCCGTGTCCAGGGCGGACTGCATACCCGCATCGCAGGCCTCGAACCATGCATCAAACGCCGACAGGGCATGCGCGGTAATATCGGGACAACTGCGATCGAACGGCAGTTTGCCCCAGCCGCGGCAGAAAGTAGGCCACCCGCCGTCACGGTTCTGCAGCTCCAGCAGCCAGGCAACACCGCGCCGCGCGGCCGCGACCGACTCGGCCCGCGTGCCCGCCAGGCGCCGCAGCGCCAACAGCGCCCCGGCCGTGTCGTCCGCATCCGGAACGCCTCCCGGCAAGTCGGTCCAGGCCCACCCCCCGGGCGCCGCGTCGGTATACGGATGCCTCTGCCGGTACTGCTGCCCGAGCAACCAGGGCAGGGGATCGCAACCGGCGGGGAGTCTGCCGCCAACGTCGCGGCCGCCCGCGGCAAGCGCGTTGACGGCAAGTGTCGTGTTCCACGTCGCCAGGTTCGTGTCGATCGGCCATGCGCCCTCCGGGCGCACACGCTCCGCCAGGAAGCTGATGCCCCGGCGGACGGCTTGGTGTTCTGCAAAGCCGGCTCCCACCATGCTCATGCATACGAACGCAGTCAGGGGCACGGCTTCCAGGAAGCCGCCGTTGACTGGTTGCAGCCCCGAGAGGCGACGCAACACCCGCGCACAGATGCGGTCGCGCCACGCCGCGCGCAGCGGCGACGCCGACGGGCAACGGCGGTGACGCAGAAGCCCGATCGTAATCAGCGCCGGCAGCGCATAGCTCACAACGGGCAACCGCAACCAACGGTAGAAGCGATGCGGAAGCAGGGCCAATTCGAAAGGAAGCTGCGGCACGCGCCGCCACGCGTCCTCGCCTTCGCCCAATGCTCCGGCGAGCGCGCACAAGCTCAGAATGGGAGCCGAAAAGGTGCGGTCGTTGCCATAGGCCGCCAGCACGGCAGCCGTCAACGAGTCGGGGTCCGATCCGCCGGCCGCTGCATCAATCCATTGACAGGCGCGCTGCACGGCGGCCTCGCAGCCGGGGATCGCAAGTGACGACAACACCGACCGGCACAGCACGGTCGTGCTCAGATTGCTCTGGCTGTCCGGCGTGTCCCCCCACCCGCCATCCTCGTTGACGTGGGTTGCAAGCCAGCCGGCGCCTGCGTCGACCAGACCGGCATGTCCGCCGCGATCCGCCAGCGACAAGGCGAACACGGCCACCGCCGTTGCCAGGGCGCTGGGGGACAGCTCTCCCTCCCAATGCGACTTGCCGTGCAGCTCTGACAACAGGCGCGCTTCGGCGTTGCGCCGTGTCTCTTCCAGTTGAACCGTCATGCCAGGCATCCCAGTGCCAACAAGGCGTAGTAGGTGTATTCGCAATCCGCCGTCGCGTCTCCCATGTGGCCGGCAAACCCGCCGCAGGGCCGCCATAGCCCGGCGATGAAATCCTCGCACGGCACCGCGATATCGTCGAGCGACTCGCCGCAGTAATGCAATGCGAACAGCGCTGTCGCCGTAGACAGCAGGTCCGGTTCCGGCGCGGCCCGCGCCACGCGGAAGCCGCCGCTGTCCACGTAGAGCTTTCGCAACCAGTTCAAGCTCCTCATCGGCCGGTCTCCGGTCAGGCGCCGGTGGACTATCGCCGCGGCGGCGGTAGCGGTCGTCAGTCCGCCTGCGCCGCCGTCCACGTTCGCGAACGAGCCGTCCGGCTGCTCGTATCGCGCCAACAGGTGAAGCGCTCTCTTTGCGCGCGGAACGGTGCCGCCGAGGTCTTCGTAAGCCATGGCGGCCAGGAATGCCGCCTTGACGCTTTCCCCGCTGCCGGACGCAACTGCCGCCATCACGAGTCTGTTCAGACGGGAGCGGAGCTTCCGCGCGAGCGCCTTCGAGCCGGAGAGCAGTCGCAGCCGGGCGGCGCAGCGTATGCGGCAACAGTGGTGAACGAGATCGAGCGCCCCCGGGTCACTCACGTACGATGCGGCCCGGTCGCGGTCAAAGGGCGCGTCAAGCGCCAGGCACGACTCGATCCCGAAAACGGTATAGTAAAGGTCCGGCTGCGATGCCCGGTCGCGGAACGCTCCGCTTCCATGCTGGGCCGAGACCAGGAAGCCCCGAATCGAATCCAGCCCCTCGGACGTCAATGCGACGCGTGCCGCGCCGGCTGTTGAGAGCATTTTCTCGCTTACTGTCACAGGAACACACCCTCGCCCGCCGGACACAACGTCCCCACTCCCACCCCCAATCGACCAATCAACCAATTGACCAATTGACCAATTGACCAATTAACCAACCTCACGCCCCCAGGATTTTCACAACCAGACGGCGCAGCAGGGACTTCAGGGGAGCGTGCTTGAGGGGACTGAGGCAACGTATGGCCTCGTTCTTATAGTGTTCCTGCAATTGGCGAAGTCTCTCTTCGATGCGAAGCTCACGCGCCAGCGCCACGATCCGGCGTTGCTCTGCCGCATCGCCCGGCGCCCACCACGACATGGCATCGCGCGCCTCGGGGCAGGCTTCGCCGGCAATCTCGTATGCCAGCGCCAGGGGCAGGGTCGGGCGGCAGGCGAACAGATCTCCGCTCAGTTCTCCATCCGCGAAGTCGTCGAGGTCGTCCTTGATCTGGTAGGCGGTACCCAGAGCGTTGCTGAAGCAGTGCAACACGGAACAGACATCGTCATCCGCGCCGCCGGCCACGGCCCCGACGCAGAGCGCCACCTCGAAGGCCGGAGCCGTCTTGCGGCGAAAGATATCCAGAACCTCGCGTGGCGAGATTGCCCGCGGCCGGCGCATCCAGGCCAGTTCCCTGCCCTGGCCGATGCAAAGGGTCTCGTGGCCTTGCGCCGCGGTCTCCAGCATGTGAACCACCCGCTCCGTCGCCGCGCCGCACGTACCGATCAGCCGGTAGCCTTGTCCGAGAAGCAGATCGCCGACGTTGAGCGCCACCGGCACGCCGTGTTCGCAGTGCAGCGTCTCGCCGCCGTAGCGCACGTCGTCGTCATCTTCGATATCGTCATGCACAAGCGAAGCCTTGTGGAAGCACTCCACTGCCACCGCGAGCTTGCGCAGGAGGTCCGGGTATTCACGCCGGTCACCGGTCAGGGCCTCGTAAGCGCACACGACGAGCAGCGGCCGCCAGCGCTTGCCGCCGCGGCGCAGCCATGAAAGCGCAAGCTGTTCGGTCTCACTGTCGCCGCGGGCGACCAGGGCCGCCAGCCGCTCTTCCTCGAACCAGCTCCCCACTACGGTGCGCACGTTGTCGATATCGAGACGCATGTGGGTCGGGCCGTCCGAGCGCAGGCGGATTGTCCGTTGCACCCACTCGACGTCAACTCCGGTCTCGTTGCAGCCATCGCGCACGAGGGGCACCGCAATGCCGGGAATCGCTCCGGCCACCATGTGGGGAAAGGACCGCTCGAGCGCCGACAGGCAGCTCACGCCGACCACGGCGTCAACCTTGCCGCTGTCCAGGAGCCGGGTCACCACCGTAGTGCCTTCGGCCACGAGCACGACGTAGCCCAGCTCTTCGGCTTCGGCCTGCAGCTGCCCGATCGGGCACGCACCGCACTCCGCGCACAGCAACCCGAAATCGTCCATTTCCGCGCGGCAGTCCTTCGGTTTGCGGAGACACTGCGGCAGCAGCAACACCCGCCGCTCGAACGGTACGGCCGCGACCGTATCGCGCCACAACGCATTGCCGCACAGAACGGCCACGAAATCGGCGCACGCTGCTTCGCCCCCCGCGCGCCGCAGAATCTCCGCGGCATGGTAGCGCAGCTCTTCGACGCTCAACGGCGGCACCAGATCGAGCTCGGACACGTAGCCGTCCGCGATAGCGGCAAACTCCCGGCGCAGTTGCGCGGACGGGGGAATTCCGGACCCGCAATCAGCCTGACTTTCGACGGTCTTCGCTTCTTTCATGACGCTCGAATAACTATCCCGCCGGCGGGGTTCATTGTCAAACCCGTACTCCGCCGGGGTTTGACACGGTGGGGGCGAGGGATCATAATTGGAATCGAATGTTGGAGGAAGCCTGGGAAGGTGCGGCAGTGAGTGTAGTTAGAGTCCAGCGATTGTGGGTGCGGACCGCCTTGTTGAACTCGGCCGTGGCCGGCGTCTACTTTGCGGTAGCGCGCGTGTCGCTCATGCTCGCCTTTGAGGGCACGAGTGCGTCTCCCGTCTGGCCGCCGGCCGGTATTGCGCTCTCGGCCATGTTGCTGATGGGCTATCGCGCGTGGCCCGGGGTCCTGGTTGGCGCCGTGGTAGCCAACGTGACCGTGCTCCAACTGAACACGTCGGCCGGCTTGCCTGCCGTGGCGGTTGCGTCCCTGGGAGTAGCCATCGGCAACACGTGTGCGGCCGTCGTGGGAAGATGGTTGATCACGCGCGTGACCGCACTCCCGGGCAATCCGCTTGACGGGGTACGTTCCGCATTCACGTTCATGGTCGTATGCGGTCTGGCCAGCCTCGTCTCGGCTCTTGTCGGCACGCTGATGCTGACCGCAACGGGAATTGTACGTCCCGAACTCATGGCGCAAATCGTGTCCATCCTGTGGCTGGGCGACGTTATGGGCGTATTGATCGTGACTCCCGCCTTTCTTGCGTGGACGCACAGGCCGGTGCGGGATTGGCTTGAGGAACGCCGCGTCGGCGCGTTGAGTGCGCTGGTTGCCCTGGCATTGCTGTCGTGGGCGCTCTTCGGAGACTGGCTGCCGGCCCGCCTGACAGCGCATCTCCCCTATCTTATCGTTCCTTTCCTGTTCTGGACCGTCTTTCGCTACGGGCCGCGGGTTACGACCCTGGCGCTGATTGTTGTGACCGCGATCGCCGTTGTGGGCACGTCGCAGGGCAACGGTTGCTTTGTGGAAGACGACCTCAGCCAGTCGTTGGTCCATTTGCAGCTCTTTCTGGGAACGATTACCACAACAGCTTTGGGACTGGCCGCCGCCGTCAGCGAGCGCGCGGCCGCGGAGGCAAAACTGACGCGCCACCGGGAGCATCTCGAGCGGGTCGTCGCTGCACGCACGGAAGAGCTGCAGCGCTCGAACCGCGAGTTGGAGCAGTTTGCCTACGCGGCCTCTCACGATATGCAGGAACCTCTGCGGAAGATCATCGCGTTCGGCGACCGCCTCGAGAAAATGGACGGGGAGAAGCTCAGTGAACGCGGGCAGGACTTTCTCCAACGTATCGTCAAGTCCTGCGCGCGCATGCGCGCCCTGATCGATGACCTGTTGCAGTTCTCGCGCATCAGCATGGGCGCTTCGCCTTTCAGCCGGGTCGACCTCCAGCATACACTCAAAAGCGTGCTGACCGATCTGGAACTGCTGGTTCATGACACGGGCGGGGAGGTTGAAACAGGCCGGCTTCCCGCGCTTGAGGCCGACCCGTTCCAGATGCGGCAACTGCTGCGCAATCTTGTCAGCAACGGTCTCAAGTTTCGCCGCACGGATATTCCTCCCGTGGTCAAGGTCTACGGGAAGCTGTACCGGCAGGAAGGTGGCGGCATGCTGCGGGGCTGGCGGGCGGACACGCCCGAGGTGTGCGAGTTCGTTGTGGAAGACAACGGACGCGGCTTCTCCCCGAAGCACGCCGAGCGCATCTTTGACGTGTTCAAAACGCTCGGCGACAAGCACGGCGAAAAGGGCACGGGCATAGGGTTGGCCCTCTGCCGCAGGATCGTCAGCCGGCACGGCGGCACGATCACGGTCGAAAGCGAGATCGACGAAGGCTCCCGCTTCACGGTCACTCTTCCCGCGCGTCAACCGTCGCTGGAGTAGGGGCAGGAACGCCCCAGGGCGCTGTTGCGTCTTGGACAATTCGGCAGGGAAACCGCAAACCCGCGCTGTCATCCCGAGCGCAGCGTAGCGGAGTCGAGGGATCTCGGGAATTGGCAACCACGCCGGACGTGCTTGGCAGTTCTCGAGATCCCTCGACTCCGCTCCGCTGCGCTCGGGATGACAGCGCGGGGGTTGGAGTTTCCGGTCAGGTCTGCAGGGATTCGGTCAGGCCGGCATGGCGCTGGCGGATGCGCAACAGCGCGGCGAACATCCTGAGCGAATCCGGCAGCGGCTTGATCTTCGAGCCCTCCTTGGCCGACCAGGCCACGGGTACCTCGGCGATAGCGAAACCGAACTTCTGCGCCAGGAAGAGAATCTCGACGTCGAATGCCCAGCCCTTCTCTCTTGCCAACGGAAAGATGCGCTTGGCCGCCGCTCGCTGGAAGAGCTTGAAGCCGCACTGCGTATCCGACACGGCCGGCACGGCCAGGATGTTCGTCATGCGACAGAAGACCGCCCCCAGCATGTCGCGCCACGCACCGCGCTCCACCATGCTCCCGCTGAGGCGACGGGAGCCGATGATTACTTCGAAGTCCTCGTCCGCCAGCTCGAGCAGCGTGGCGGCCTCGGCGATGGGCGTGGCGCCGTCCGCGTCGGCGAAGAGCACATACTGGCCAACGGCGTTCTCCACACCATGTCGGACGGCCATGCCCTTGCCTTCGTTGCGCGGCAGGGAAATCAGCCGGACGCAGGAATGGTCTTTGGCCGTCTTGTCGACGTAGTCCGCGGTGCCGTCCGTGCTGCCGTCGTCCACGACCAGGATCTCGGCATCGCCTTCCAGCGCGTCGGCAAAGGCAATGACGTCCGGCAGGTAGCCGGGCAGCCTGTCCTCTTCGTTATAGGCGGGAATGACGATCGAGAGACGCGGCGTCTCGTCGTCCGTCTCCCGCGGATGCCACCCGCCTTCAGGGCGACGCGTGTGCGCGATCGCCAGTGGCAGCAGCGGATCGTAGAGGTTGAGCAGGCTGAGCTTGTAGCGCGGCAGGTAGAACAGGGTCAACAGGGTCAGCGGCAATCCGCGCCAGAGGCGATACGCGAACGGAAGGAGCACGAAGGGCACGTCGGGGATCAACCACCACGCCGCCAGGGCCACGAGCTCGAGCGTACCCACCGCCAACGGCATGGGGGTCAGTTCGAAGGCGCTGAGCACGATCAGGTAGGCGAAGAGGATCTGCCACGCTTCCACGTCGGGCTGGATGATGTGGGCGGCGCGCACGACACAGAGCCCCTCGAACACGGCGCCGGCCATACCCAGGACGATAGCGACGGCGAACACGGGCCGGGTTGCCAGAAACGAGTCGTGCCGGCGCGCGGCGGCGGTCACGACGGTAAACGCGGCGATCAGCACGATTGCGGAAGCCGCGAAGCCTCCGGCGAGGAAGAGCACGACGGCCCCCAGACCCAGCGGAACGGCGGCGGCCGAGGTCGGTCTTACGCGGAACCAGGGGGCGACGGCCTCTGAAGACAGATCGAGGTGCCGCCGCAGAAACTCGTGCTCGGCCGCGGGGTGGGCAATCTGGGGATTGAGGAGGGTGGCGCCCTGGAAGACAGCTTCGAAAGACAGCGCCATGTGAATGGAAAGCGAGCGTCCCATGACAAGCTTGCGACGCAGGGCCCGAAACGAGAAATTCGCGGCAAACCCGAGCACCATGAAGCCGATGAACCCGGGGGACCAGGTGCGCGGCGCCGAGAGAAGCGACAGCTCCGTAGCGGTAACAACGAACACGCCGGCGATCGCAAGCAGAATCAGGTCCTGCAGCTTCCGGTGACGTTGACCGGGTTCGGGCAGAAGATGAGCGTGTTCGGCGTCGTTCATAGTTCCGCAACCATCCTCACCACTATAGTCCGAACGACAAAGAACGGTCGAGCGAATACGCAAGGGAAACGCGTGTCGGGTGTCGTGGCGCCTACCGACACCCGACACGTGACGGTCTACTATTTCAACCTAGATCCGGCAGTTGAGTAACTAGACCCCATCCGAAAAGGGTCCACGTTTGCCAAACGCCCGTCAATTGAACCTGGAGACGGCGGTCCTCCGCCGTTACGAGCAAGAA
>CAZKRK010000339.1:0-8411 GCA_964555035.1 uncultured Victivallales bacterium
TTGGGAAAGCTCCGGGGTGATTTCAGTACTCGAGATCCCTCGACTCCGCTGCGCTGCGCTCGGGATGACAGGTCGTCTGCCGGCGGGGAATCCGTCCTCCGGGCCTATGCACGGCGCTGCACTTCGACCACCGGAATCGCTAGCAGACGCATGCCAAGCTGTGACGAGGGCGAATGGGTGTCACTGACAATTCCGAGAGGTCCTCTGAGCCTTGAATCGCACGTGGAGGAGAGGGGACAGGGGAATTGTCGTAGCGGGCCAGTCTCTTGACCATGCGGATGAAGTTCTCCTTTTCCGCGGGGCCGAACGAGCGGTCGGACGAGGTGCCGTCGACGCGGTTGTAACAGTGATAGAAGGTGTTGTCATGGTCCCGTCGCAGTCTTGGGTAGCGCATCGCCTCCTCCGCGGTTGCCGAGAGCGCCCTATTGCGCCCTCTATCACTACGGGAGCTTTCCCGAATTGTCTTTCCCGGAAAAAAGTGAAACTATTTGCCTGTCCCCGGTTCCCCCGGTTTCCGTATGGGGGCAGAGTTCGGCCGTGGGTGGTGGGACAGTTTCGCGAGTATTGGGCTGTGCCGGGAGTCTACCCGGCCCGCGGCGTGGCTATGACTTCGCGGCGTAGTCTCCGCGCCGTGCACAGCCCGCTCCATTGTGCGCCGGACATGGGACGTGCGCCCGTTTTGCGCTTGGCCCCGAAATGGTCGCGGTGGCGCTTGAAGAGAATGTGGAAATGGTTGTCGAGAATGGCGTACGTCACAATCTCAACGCCACTGAACCCTTCCATTCCGCGCATCACACGACGCGAAGTCCCCTTTTCGCCGTCGTCGATGACCATTCTGCGATCCACAATTCTCGACATAACGTGGTAGTACCCGCCACCCTCCTCAACGATCCGCGCCCTCCTCATTTCAAGCCCTCCTCGCTTCTTGGATTCAGGCCCACACAACGGGCCACTGCTATCGAGAAGCGATTCGGCTTCCCCTATTCCGGAAAAAAGTGCAACTTCCTGCATAAAAGGTGTGTCCCTTGCCTCACTTTCAGGTATAGTAATGACGCGGCGGTTTCGGCTGCAGCGAACGCGTTTGTTTCAGTGACGAAGCGGGAAAGGGTGACCGATGCCATGAAACGTTGTACAGCTGGCCGGGCGATTCGCCGCCATGTCAGGGCACTCACCGCCGCCGTCTGCTGCTGTGTGTGTGTGACGGCAGCGCGGGCTCCGGCCGATACCTCAACGAACGATACGCTCTTCGATCTGTCGTTGACGGAGCTGATGCAGGTCAAGATCACGTCAGCCTCCCTCTTTGACAGCGACACGTTGACGATCGGTTCGACCGTTCGTGTGTTGGAACGCTCTGACTGGCAGCGACTGGGAGCGCGTCGCACGCTGGACGCTATTCGACACCATCCCGCCACTTTGCTCGTACCCTCCCTGTATGGGCTTGATGTCATTGCCGTTCGAGGGTACGCACAGATCGGCTCTGCTCGGGGCATCGCGACGCTGCTTGACGGCATTCCCTTGAACGGTCCGGTTTTCGGTTCCGGTCAGTACCTTGCGCAGAACATCGGGCTGGGTGTGCTCGATCGCATGGAGTTTATCCACGGCCCCGGATCGGCCCTTTACGGCAGCGATGCCTTTCACGGTGTTCTGTCGATGAGCGCGTTTGAATCGGACGAGGACATGACCGCCGTATCGGCGGAAGGCGGGATGAATGACTACTACCGGGCAGGCGTGCGGCACAGCGTCGGCATCGGGAGCGGCACAAGATTGAATCTCGCCTTTGCTGCCGTTGGGGAAGAAAGGAGTCGCGCGTACAGAGCGAGTGATTTGGTTACGATGTCCCCGCGGGAATTCCACCCCGACGAGCGATACCGGTCGCAAACAGGCAGCCTGAAGCTGCTTCTTGATCCGACGCCGAGGCTCAAGGTTCTCTGCGGACTCTACCTGGACAACTTCGAGACGTGGGACTATCCGGGCAGCGTCAAGACCGTTTCGGATTCCTATTGGAACTCCAGGAGCCTTGCCGCGCAAATCAAGGCAACCCGGGAGATCGGGTGGGACAACACACTCGAAGCACGCATCTATCACGTGGACAAC
Source organism: uncultured Victivallales bacterium (assembly GCA_964555035.1). Classification (GTDB taxonomy): domain Bacteria; phylum Verrucomicrobiota; class Kiritimatiellia; order UBA8416; family CAYOBW01; genus CAZKRK01. The sequence continues at coordinate 2,095 of CAZKRK010000339.1, forward strand.
TACACGCCGCGTGACGTGATTCGGCCCTACGGGCCTCTCGACGTTGTGGATCAGCACGGCACCTCGGACGAAAGGCGCTCAGGCGCCGCGTTGACGTTCCGGCGGCCTTCGACGGACAACCGCAACACCCAGTTTGCCATAGCGCTTGGCTATGAGCAGGCGGCCTTTGACGATGGCACGACGAAACTGACTCCTCTGAGCGGCGCGTTCCCGCCGGACGTGGACGATTTTCCGGGTAGCGGCGAGAGTCGCACTATCTGGCATGGGCTCCTGGATGCCCGAACCGTGCTGCCTGACGAGCGTTGGTCGGTCATCTACGGGGGGCGCTTGGACGAGTACTCCGACGTGGGCTTCCACGCGACGCCCCGACTGGGGGTCATATTCCAGCCGGTCGACGATACGGCAGTGAAACTCCTCTACAATAACGCCTTTCGCGCCCCCACCTTCGGTGAACGTTACTCTACCGAGATCCCGGGGGCGTTGGATCTCGAACCTGAGACCTTGGATTCGTACGAACTCGTATTTCTCAAGCAGGGCGACCGGTGGACCGCGGAAATCGTGCTGTTCGAGAATCGCTGGGAGGACGGCATATCCATCGTGCCGGCCGAAAGCGCCGCCGGGTTTACCTATGCCAACACGGGCAAGAATGAAGCACGAGGCGTTGAGGTCTCCCTGACATGGGTGCCACGGCCCTGGCGGTTCGATCTGAGCGGATCATACGTCGAAAGCCGGAATTCCGCGATGCGTCAGGATTACGATCGGTTCCCCAAGACGAAACTGTCGGTCAGCATTGGACGGGAGCTCGCCTTCATTGATACCGAAGTCTACGTTCACAACCATCTCTTCGATGAAGTCAAGGACCTCTCTACCAGTGCCACGTTGGGCACCCCGGAATACCTGCCGACCTACTGGCGCACAGACCTCACGTTGCGCAAGGAGCTCTCTCCCGGTCTCTATCTCTTCGCCAATGTCATAAACCTCTTTGATCGCGACAACCGCTATCCCTCCGTTCTGGGCTTTCCCGGCGGCGTGCCTGACCGACCCTTGACCGTCAGCGCCGGAATCCGATACCGGCTGTAAGGATGCAGTGGCTCAACGGCACCTACAGCGCGTGGTTCAATGCTCGACACCAGGAGGAGGGAAGGGACACCTCCTGTGCGGTCGAGGCGGCATTTCTGTGGGGTGGTGGGCGCCTGGTGCGAAGCCGCGGGCGTTGGGGGTGGTAGGAGGCGCGCCGTTGGGATGGTCTGCGCCATTCAGCCGGGTTGTTTGGGCACGGTTTCGCCGAGCGGGCGGGTGAATTCTGCAGGCTGATGAAAGCGGCGTTCCGCCCGGTGCTCAGTCGCCTGACCACGTGCCGCCTCACGGAACTGGATGGCCCCGTCCCGCCGACAGACCTGCTCAACGGCTTCGACGACAGGCAACTCGAGTTGACGGGATACCGGCCAAACCGGAGAGCTGAAGGTACTGGCCGGCGCGGGTGAACACGTGAGCTACTTTGAGGACGAAGACCGCTGCCGCCGCATAGTGAATCTCATCAAGGCGAAACGATCGGAAGCCGCGTCCGTCCCGTCATTTGATCCGGATTGCGACATTGCCCAGGCAGTCTCGGCGCTCTGCAAGCACGCAGTTGTCGTTCGGATCACGCCTCCCGACTGCGCAACTTGCGGCTTCGAGGTCGCAAAAGTGGTCACGCCGGGATTGCCCCTGTATCACTTCGGCAAAGTCGGAACGCCTCGCCGCGACCTGTCGCGAGCCGGTCTCCCGCGGTCCTTCAGCAGGATCACGTAGAGATGACAGGGATACAGCCCTCCCCCGGACGGAACGGTGAAGGTCAGGTAGTGGCTGTCCTGGCCCGGCATGATTCCCTCGCCCGTTCTGCCGTACATGTACCAGAGCAACTTGAGGAGGGTCTTCTCGGTAGTCGATTCCCCGGTAAACTCCCGGGTGGATCTCCTTTGCCGGACTACGCGGCTCAAGTAGTCGTCGTCGAGGTCCGCTTCGTAGGTTCTCCCCTTGTGGGAAGCCACATGACTTTGGTCATAGTAAAGAGAAACATTCTCCTCGTGACTCAGGTCTTCCGAGAAGAGCGCCGGATTCCTCGAATACCCGGTTGTTGCCTCGTAGATCCGTGTGGCATCGGTGATGTTCATTTCTTCGCCGTAGCCGATTTCGAATCTCACCTGGAGCTCGTCGAGCTCCTGGTTCAGCGAGGCCTTCGATTCCCGCTGGAGCTGCAGCCGCGACTTGGCGGTCTGCTCCTTGAGTTTGACTGCCTCTCCGTCATTCCGTCAACGACCTTTCCCACCCTCGGGATCTCGGTTAAGCATGTCGGTTAAGCGTAACCGAGTAAGGGCGGCGGTTAAGAGGAGCGATGAAGTGTGCGACCAGTGTGTCAGGCTCCACACTTACACGCTTTCTTAAACGCACCCTTAACCGACACTCTTACCCGGATACCCTTAAACGAACCGCTTCATCGACTCCACACGACCGTACGTGGCCAACCACGCTCTGCATCGGCGCAGGACCGTCAGAAGCGAAATGCGCCCGGGGAAAATGCTCTCCTCACCCGCCGCTTGACATTGCAACTGTTTGAAACGTATTTTGTTCCACGAAACGTAAGTCGACGGGGCGCCCTGGGAGGCGGATGAGACCTTTTGCAGAATTTGAGTATGCGGCGGCCGGCCTGCCGGACGGATTCGCCGCTGTGCCCGTTGCAGGAGATGCGTCGGGCGGACCGATTCGAGTTTGCGTGCTTTTCAGCCGCGAGCCCGATCCGGTCGGCGGGCACTTCGTGCTCCTGCGCGACAACCTGGACGCCAAGGTGTATCTCGGCTGCATCCTGGACGCGGGCAACCAGGTTCAGCAATGGGTGGAGATATTCGTTCAGACGGTCGGAGACAGTTCGGGCAAGACTGCCACGTACCGCGAAGCCGTCACCAACACCATTCTCGACGAGCGCTGGCGCGCGTTCTGCGACGCGGCTACGGTTCTCCAGGCTGACGGCATCGTCAGGACGGGCTGGGAGACGAAGCATCCTCCGCCCGTGTTTGTGAACACACAGACCGGCGAGGGTGTCGTTCCCAAGGACGCCAGCGGCCGTTCCTGGGGGCTGTGTGAGGACGACGCGCTGCTGGAGCAGCACGGGTTGCCGCCCTACCGCAGTTCGCTTGCGCGCTACCTCTTCTCACAGAGCGAGGGCAGAACGCTCTTCGTTCCGGTCACGCCCGACAGTCCGCGGAACGAACACACGATCACCCGCCGCGAGATACCGGGTTGCGGTGACGAGTGCATCGCGATGAACCCTGAGGGCGGCCTGCTGATGGTGCGGGCGTTCTATCCTTTCGACTTCGAGGAGTTCGTGGATATCCTGGGCGGCGCGACGTGGGACGGCCTCGGGCACGGTCGCGAGCTGCTCGATCCGACGGACGCGGATGCGGGCTGCAGACTCAGCGACCGCAACGCGCTGGGGCGCCTGTTCCTGGCCGCGGATGGTACCGGCGGGCGCCTGTTGGAGTCGCTGCATCTCAAGCTGGGGCTGTTGCTGCAGGCCTTCGAAGCCGTGCGCGGCCTGGCGCGCGAGCAGCGCCGGCCGCTGCTGAACCTGACGGCGGATTCCCTGCGGGTTCGCGTCCCGCCGGCCTCGAGCGCCCTGCCCTTCCTGTGGTCCGCGCACGTATCGCTGACCGACCCGGGCGACGCCGCAATTCTTCCCGTCGAGACGAGCGACTCGACCTACTATTTCCGCGCGCGCGAAACAGGAGTGACGATCTACCGGCCCGCCACGGGTATGGCGGTCAGGGGACGCGGGGTGATGCGCATCCGCCAGGTGATGCAGGATGTGCGCAAAGGCACTATTGTAGAAGGCACGTTTCAGCCACGCGAAGACATTGCAGTCGATCCCCACGACCTCATCTGGCTCCGCATCACGCTCAAAGACGAGCCGATGGACCTGTACGCGACCATGGAGGAGGACCGCGCCCTGTCCCTGGGCGAATGGCGTTTTCGCACGGTCGGCCAGGAACTCGCGCAGGACCGCGTCACGGAGCTCTCGGCTGCCGAAGGGGCGCCGCTGCAGAACATACCGTTTCAGGTGTTCCCGCTTCTCAGCACGCCGTGCGACCTTTACGCCTTGCTGGTGCTGGCGGTGAGGACGCTGTTGGTCGACAAGCGCACCACGCTGCCGGTTGCTCTCGACGAAGTCGCGAGCCTGGCGCGCGAAGCAGGCGCGATCGACGATCCCAACCGCACGGTGCCGGAACGCATCGCCGACCTGTTCGCGCGCGACAACCGCTGGACAGCGTCCCTCGGTCCGCACCGCCTGTTGGAAGACGAGATCGAGCCGTCCCAGGCCTTCGGTTTTGTTCCCGCGGAAATCTGGTGGGACGTTCTGGCCATGCTCGTGACCATGTTGCCGGGAAATGCCTGCAGCACGTGTCGCGACTACGGTGACGCACCCCCCAAGGCGGTTCACAAGGTGATGGACCAGTGCGTCGCCGACGCCGAAGAGCTTGTGCGGCTCACACGCGGCCTGGTCGTCACCGACTGGCAGCAGAACAGTGAAGTCCGAACGGTGATTGACGACGTCCTGGAACGAGTCAAAGGAGTGTAGAAACGCTAAGGCACGGGGGCATATGATGAAGATCGTGAGACTGCTTGCATTGGTGGCGCTGAGTTGCGTGTTGCTGGCCATGGGAACGGGCTGCGCGACGCATATTGCACCGCACACGGTCCATGTAACCATGGATCCCAACATGGCCGATGCGGCGGGAATGCTGCCGTCGGTGGAAGTGCACCTTATGTCGGTCAACGCGTATGAAGCGTACGACGTGGAACGCTTGACGTACGAGCATTACTGGAACCCGAGCCGCGTTCGGCGGCGGTCCGAAGACACGCACATGATGCACTTCGGCGGACAGGAGGCTGAAACGCTGACCCTCAAACGCGACCATCCCATTTGGAAGCTATGGGACGCGCAGCGCGCGGTCGACCTGTTTGCGTTCGCGGACATTCCCGGTGCGACGCACAGCGGGGACTGGCGCGTTATCGTGCCGCTGAAACTCTCGCGGTGGTGGTTTCCCCGCAAGCGCCAGGTTTATCTGCGGCTTGAGCGTAGCGGGGTGTTCGACCGCAGTCCGGACCGGCGTCTGTATCGCCGCCGGCTTTATCGTCCTCACTACCGGTAGGACTTACAGAAGGAGAAGCACACGATGAACACGACTCTCGTGCGTTGCGCAAGAACCGCCTGCCTGTCGCTCACACTTGCCTTGATCGCCCAGGGGTGCCGCACATGGCGACCCACAATGCGCGAGGCGGAGTGGATTGTCCATGACGCGATGACCAAGCTCAAGTACGACAAGCGCAACGAGGTCGTCGTCGACCAGGGGATCATCGTCGACAGCGGTTTTGCGGTTACCACCGAACGTTTCCGGTACCAGTCGTTCCAGTACGAACTGACGCGTCACGTAGTCGTAGGCGTTGACAAGAAGGAGACTACGTTCCAGAAGGGCAAGCTGAGGAAGGAGACGCGGATTGACATTCCCTGGCGCGCCATCCGCAACATAATCGAGAAGACCGACCGTGTCACCACGGCGGGGTACATCGGGCACTACGTCACCTTCACGTACCGCACACGCAACCGCTTCGGCGAGAAGGGGGAAGAGCGCTTCACGCTCGGGAAGTTCATCCCGGACATCAACTGCAAGCGCGATACGGTCAACAACGTCGTCCTGGCGCTGAAAGTGCTGTCCGGCAAGATTGCGCCGCGCGACACGTACGCCGGCTATCGCCATCGCGAAGGCTACTACGCCGAGCCGGCCGAGCGGGTATACCGGGAAGACCGTCCCGCTTCGTGGGACGATCCAAGCTTCAACCGCACCATCAAGGAACCGAACGTGGAGTCTCCACGCAATACGCTTCCCGACGGCTCGGGGATTGTGCCCGAAGTCCGCCAACCGACGGTGCCCGAGGTCCGCAAACCGACAGTACCCGAGGTCCGGCGGCCATCGCTGCCCGAAGTTCGCCGGCCCACGGTGCCGGAAACGCCGAACCTGCGCAATTCCCTGCCGGAACCACCCTCGGTACGAACCCCTTCCACCCCGTCGGTACAGGACACGGTGCGACCGCTGACCCAGCCTGTGAACTCGAACGCGGATCGCCTGCGGGAACTCAAGAGCCTCTACGACCGCGGCCTCATCGGCGATGACGTCTACCACGAACGCGTCAACGCGATCAAGGGACTCGCGCCGTAGGGGTGCGGGCATGTCACGTCCTGATTTCCGTTTGACACCTTTTGGTTGTTGTTTGAGACGGTCTTC